>JBKBUL010000041.1:0-16411 GCA_046290045.1 Sphingomonadaceae bacterium | reverse complement strand
CCACTTCGTTCTCGGGGTCGAGCTCGACCCCGAATCGGCGCTGGTAATAGGCGGCCTGGGCGCGGCGAAGGCCGGGGATGCCCCTCGAGGCGGAATAGCCGTGCGCGTCGGGCTTGGCGGCGACTTCGGCGAGCTTGGCGATGACATGGGGCGGCGGGGGCAGATCGGGATTGCCCATGCCGAGGTCGATGATGTCCTCGCCGCGGGCGCGTGCGGCCGCGCGCATCGCATTCACCTCGGCGATGACATAGGGCGGCAGCCGGCGGATGCGGTAGAAATCCTCGCTCATGGGCTCACCCCATGGCACCGCCGGCGGCAAAGGAAAAGCCGATGCACGACAGGGGCGGGCCGGCCCCGCCGACCCGCCCCTGTCGCCGGCCTGGCGGCCGGGCCTACTTCTTGACGGTGGCCGGCTTGCCCTCGCGCTTCAGGTCCACCTTCTGGATGCAGCGATCCTTGACGGTCGCGCTGCAGAACGGGAGCCCGGTTTCCGCGTGCGTCGGCGCCTGGGCGCTGGCCGCGCCCGCGAACGCCAGCGCCACGCCGGCAACAACCCCCATGGCGATCTTGGTCATCATCGTCCTGCTCCCGTGATCGTTGATCCGAATCCCTTGTTCGGCGACACAATCCTAGACCGGATTCGCCGCGCGCGCCAAGATGTTGCGAATGGAGGCGACTCGGCGCCCGCTGAGGCCGTCGGAGGGATGTTGACATGGTCAGCCAGACGAGCAGGCCGGCGGAGGGGCCAGACCCGGTCGAGGCCTTCGAGCGCATGACCGAAGTGGCCGGCAAGGCGCAGCAGATGATGCTGGACTATTGGGCCGGCGAGGGCGGGCCGCCGCGCGCCGACGTGCAGGATGCGAGCAGCGCCGCCGCAGGCCTCGCCGAGCTGTGGGGCGACTGGGCCAGGGCCTGGGCCACGGCCGACACGGAGAAGCTGGTCAAGCTGACCGGCGATTACTGGACGGATGCGCTTCGCCTCTGGTCGGGCCTGCTGACCGGCAAGGCCGACGAGCTTCCGGCCGCGGCGACCCGGACCGACCGGCGCTTTGCCGACAAGGCCTGGAGCGAGCAGCCGGTGTTCGATCTCGTGCGCAAGAGCTACCTGCTGGCCAGCCATTACCTGACCGAGTCGCTCGGCGCCTTCGAGCATCTGCCCGAGGATGCGAAGGCGCGGCTGAAGTTCCAGGCCAAGCAGTTCATCGATGCAATGAGCCCGGCCAATTTCGCCGCGCTCAACCCCGAGGTGATCGCGGAAGCCCAGGCGACCGGCGGGGAAAGCCTGCTGAACGGCATTGCGAACATGCTGGATGATCTCAGGCGCGGCAAGCTGACCATGACCGACGAGCGCGCCTTCGAGGTGGGCCGCAACGTGGCGGCGACGCCGGGCAAGGTGATCCACGAGACCCGGCTGTTCCAGCTGATCCACTACCAGCCGACGACCGACACGGTGTTCGAGATCCCGCTTTTGATCATCCCGCCCTGGATCAACAAATATTACATCCTCGACCTGACGCCCGAGAAGAGCTTCATCCGCTGGGCGGTGGACCAGGGCCTTTCGGTCTATGTGGTGAGCTGGCGGCAGGGCGGGCCGGAGACGGCGGACGCCGGACTCGACACCTATGTGATCGAGGGCGAGGCGGCGGCCATCGACCTGGTGCTGAAGGCCTCGGGCGCGCCGGCCGTGCACGCGATCGGCTATTGCGTGGCCGGCACCGTGCTGGCGATCACGCTGGCCTGGCTGGCGGCGCGGGGCGAGGCCGACAAGGTGCGCACCGCCACCTTCTTCACCGCGCAGGTGGACTTCAGGGAGGCCGGCGAGCTCCTGAACTTCGTCAATGACCCGATGATCGACACCGTCCGGCAGCTGTCGGCCGAGACGGGGGTGCTGGACGGGCGCTGGCTGGCGACGAGCTTCAACCTGCTGCGGCCGACCGACCTGATGTGGAACTATGTGGTCAACAATTACCTCAAGGGGAAGAGCTACGCGCCCTTCGACCTGCTCTACTGGAACTCCGACCCGACGAACGTGCCCGGCCGGTTCATGTCGGAGTATCTGACCGGCCTCTACCGCGACAACCGGCTGGCGACGCCGGGCGGGATCGTGATCGACGGCACGCCGATCGACCTCAGGGCCGTGCACACGCCGGCCTATATCCAGGCGGGCAAGGACGATCACATCGCGCCCGCCGTCTCCTGCTTCAAGCTGACGAAGGCCTTCTCGGGGCCGCACCGGTTCATGCTGGCCGGCTCGGGCCATATCGCCGGCGTGGTGAACCCGCCGGCGGCGAAGAAATACCAGCACTGGACGCTGCCGGACGGCGTGGCGACCCCGGACACGCTCGACGCCTTCCGCGCCGCCGCCATCGAGCATCCGGGCAGCTGGTGGCCGGACTGGATCCAGTGGCTGGCGCCGCAGTCGGGCGGGCAGGTGAAGGCGCGGGTGCCCGGCAAGGCGAAGGGCTTCAGGGCCATCGAGGACGCGCCGGGGCGCTATGTGAAGGAGCGGATCGCATGAGCGGGTTCGGGGAGGCACTCAGGCGGATCGTGACCGGCGACGATTCCGACGGCCGGTCGGTCATCATCCTCGACGGGCCGCCCTCGGCGAGCGCGGGCGAGCCGGACGTGGGCGGGCTGTTCGAGATCTGGGAGGACCTGGCCACCGGGCCGCTCGATCCCAGGGACGGGCGCGACCTGGGCGGGACGCGCGCGGTGCTGGGGCCGAAGCCCGGCCATGTGCAGGTGCGCTGGTTCGTGGTGTCGCCGCTGCCCGAGGGCGTGCCGCGCGCGGCGCTGAACGAGGCGACCCGCGCCGCCTTCGCGACCGTGGACGGCGAGAAGCACATCATCGACCAGAGCCGCCACCCGGCGATGCACGAGACGCACTCGCTCGACATCATCTGCCTGCTCAGAGGCCGGGTGAAGCTGATCCTGGAGGGGGCGGAGACGGAACTCGAGCCGGGCCAGGTGGTGATCCAGCGCGGCACCAACCACGCCTGGGAAGCGATCGGCGGGCCGGCGCTGCTGCTCGCCGTGCTGATCGACCGGCCGCTGGCTCGCTGACCCCTTGGCCGGGCCGGACGCGCCCCTCCTGCTGATCGATTCGGGCGTGGGCGGTCTGTCCGTGCTCGACGCGGTGGCAGCGCGCCTGCCGTCGGCGCCGCTGGTCTATTGCGCCGACACCGCCGGCTTTCCCTATGGCACCAAGGGCGAGGCGGAAGTCTCGGCGCGGGTGACGGGGCTCTTGGGGCGGCTGGTCGAGCGGCTGCGCCCGCGCCTTGCCGTCATCGCCTGCAACACCGCCTCCACCATCGCGCTGACCTTCGTTCGCGGCGTGATCGGCAACATCCCCGTCGTCGGCACGGTGCCGGCGATCAAGCCGGCGGCCGAGGCGACAGGCACGGGCGTGATCGGGGTGCTGGGAACGCAAGCGACGGTCCGCCAGCGCTACGTGGACGAACTTTCGGCGGCGCATGCCGGCCGGTGCACGGTGCTGCGGCATGGAACGGCCGAGCTGGTGGAGGCGGCCGAGGCGAAGCTGGCGGGCGGGCGGCCGGATCCTGCGATCTTCGCGCGCGCGCTCGCCGGGCTGCTGGCGCAGCCGGGCGGCGAGGCGATGGACATGGTGGTGCTGGCCTGCACCCACTTCCCGCTGGTGGAAGCCGAGCTGGCGGCAGCCGCCCCCCGGCCACTCCGGTTCGTGCATGGCGCGGACGGAATCGCGCGGCGGGTTGCAAGCCTCCTCGAGGGGGCCGAATGGCCGGCGGCGCGGCCCGAAGGCCGGCTGATCGCGACCGGGCCGCTCGACCCCCTTGCGCCGCTGGCGGCGGCCTTCCACAAGCGCGGCCTCAACCGCTGGGAGACGCTGTAGATGGCCCTCGACGATGGCGAGCTGCTGGCCCGGATGCGCAATTTCCAGGCGCCGACGGCGGCGCTGCTGGGCCTCGAGCTGATCGAGATCGACAGCGCGGCGGGCCGGGCGCGGTTCCGCATGGTGGCGAAGCCCGACTTCTGCAACCCGATGGGCAATCTGCAGGGCGGGATCATCACCACGGCGCTCGACGATGCCGCGGCGACCGCCTGCATCGCCAGGGCCGGCCGGCGCGTGGGCGTGCCGACGATCGAGTTCAAGGTGAGCTTCTTCGCGCCGGGGCGGATGGGAGCGACCCTGTTCTGCGAGGGGCGGGTGGTGAAGATGGGCCGGACGGTGAGCTTCGCCGAGGCCGACATGACGGACGAGGCCGGCAGGCTGATCGCCCGGATGAGCACCTCGGTGATGCTGATCGACGTGGACGGGCCCGGGCATTTCGTCGAGCGGAAGGGGTGAAGCGATGACGGACGAGATCCTGTTCACGCGGGACGGGCGGATCGGCGTGGTGACGCTGAACCGGCCCGCCGCGCTCAATGCCCTCAACCGCGCCATGTGCGGGGCGCTGCACCGCCAGCTGATCGACTGGATGGACACGCCCGAGGTGGAAGCCGTGGTGGTGGAAGGCGCGGGCGACCGGGCCTTCTGCGCCGGCGGCGACGTGGTGGGCCTGCATGCGGCCGGCCGGGCCGGAAGCCCCGAATGGGAGGGCTTCTTCCACGACGAGTACCGGATGAACCAGGCGATCGCCCATTATCCCAAGCCCTATGTGGCGCTGGTGGACGGGATCTCGATGGGGGGCGGCGTGGGGATCTCGGTTCACGCGCCTTATCGCGTGGCGACCGAGCGGACCCTGTTCGCCATGCCCGAGACGGGAATCGGCCTGATCCCCGACGTGGGCGGCACTCACGCGCTGCCGCGATTCCCCGGCGAGTTCGGCACCTGGGCGGGGCTGACGGGGGCCCGGGTGAAGGGCGGGGATTGCGTCGCTATCGGCTATTGTACCCACTTTGTGCCGTCGGCCGAGATCCCGACGCTCAAGGAGCGGCTGGCCCACAGCCACGAGCCCATCGCCGAGGTGCTGGCGACCTTCGATTCCGACCCCGGCGAGCTGACGCTGCCGGCGCTTCGGGACGGGATCGATTACCTGTTCGCCGAGGACGAGGTGGAGGACATCCTCGACAAGCTGGACGATGGCGACGACTGGGCGCGCGAGCAGGCGGCCATCATCCGGCGGATGAGCCCGACCTCGCTCAAGCTGACGCTGCATGGGCTGAGAGCTGGCGCAGGGGCGACGATCGAACAGTGCCTGCGCCTCGAGTACCGGATGGTGAGCGCCATCAAGGCGGGACACGACTTCTACGAGGGCGTGCGCGCCCAGCTGATCGACAAGGACCGCACCCCGAGGTGGAAGCCGGCGACGCTCGGCGAGGTGGATCTGGCTCCCTACCTCGCCGAGCCCGCCTGGGGCGACCTCAGGTTCGACTGACCCGTCAGGCCGCCGTGTGCGCGACGCGCCGGCGAGCGCGAAGCGCCGAGCCGACGAGGCCGAAGCCCGCGATCAGCATGGCCCAGGTCGCGGGTTCGGGGATGCCCGGCGTGCCGCCGCCGCCAGCGACGAGGAAGTTGGGGCCGAAGCGGCCGGTGTTGGGAGACAGGGTGGGCATGGTGAACCCGGCTTGGTCGGCGCCGCGAAGGCCGTTCCCGAAAACGAGACCTTCGATGGTTGTGACGGTGCCGGGGAAGAAGATCCAGTTGTCATTGACGACGAGATCATTCGGGATCAGCGCGCCGATCGTGTAGTTGCCGGGTGCAAGGGCGAACGGGCTGATGTCCGTATAGCGGAAGCCGCCGATGAGCGGATTGCCCGTGCCGGCGGACACGGTCGCATCGACGAGCAGATCACCCGATACGGTGTTCCAGATGCCGACGCGGTGGCTGGCGGCCAGCCCGTCGGCGTTCTCATCCCAGAAGCCGAGCGCTGTGACTGTAAAGGCAGCGGTGGTAGTGAAGGACCAACCGATCGTCAACGGAAACTCGGTGGCTCCGAATTGGAAGGCGGAGACAAACCCGCCAGTGAAGCCGGCGACGGCTGGCACTGCCGTTGCCGATGCAGCGTTTGCGCCGAGCAGAATGAAGCCGGCAGCCAGCACGAGCCGGCCAGAAGACGGACGAACGGAAACCATGAAATTCCTCCTGTTGAACAGACTACCCCAGCATTTGGATACCATGGTGGAGGGGCCCTGTTCATGAAGCGAATGCCCCATGTCATCTGCCTGTCACGAGAGGCTGCGACGGCGTGGCGCTTGACGGGGCTGTCCGGGCAAGGGAGGCTCGGGCTGCGAGAAGAGGGGATGTCGCCCGCGACGCTGAGCCGGATCCTGCTCGACCTTCATGCCGCCGCGCACGACGCGCCGCCCTTTGCGGCGCGCGAGGCGCTGCTGGCGGCGCTGAGACCTCATCTGCCGTTCGATTCCGCCCTCTGGGGGGCGGGCACGCAGACCCCGCCGCTGACCTTCTCGGTCTCCAGCCTCGACTGTCCGCTCGAGTGGCTGGCGCGCTACCCTGCCTGGCAGGAGCAGGACGCGCTTCGCGCCGCGCTGGCCGAACGGCCCGAGGTGGCGCTCCGCAACGAGGACATCGGGCCGATCGAAGCCCATTGGGCCTCGGCCATCCATGCCGGCTTCTGCGGCCCGGCCGGGATCGAGCGGACGCTGGGGATCGCCAGCATCGACCCGACGACCCGGGTGGGTGAACTGCTGTGCCTGTTCCGCCGCGATCGCGACCGGCCCTTCACCGACGGGGAGGCGCGGTTGCTGGAAGCGGCCATGCCGCACCTGCTGCTGGCCGCGCGGCAGCGGCTGATCCGCGACCTGGCGCTGAGCACCGGCCTTGCCGACAGCGTGACGGCGATCGTGGACGAGGCGGGGCATGTCCACGCCTCGGACCCCGGCTTCGGCCCGGCCATGCGCGCGCTGTTCCCCGACTGGACGGGGCCGCTGCTTCCCGCGCGCCTTGGCGCCCTGGTGGCGCGCGGCGGCGGGCTGAAGCTGCAGGGGCGGACGATCGAGCTGGCGCGGGGAAGCGGACGGCACCTGCTGGCCATCTCGGACGGGGGCCGGGCGCACCTGACGGCGGCCGAGCAGCGCGCGGCGCGGCTGTTCGCAAGCGGGCGGACGGCGCGCGCTGTGGCGGCCGAGCTGGGCCTGAGCGAGCGGACGGTCCGCAACCAGCTGGCGGCGGCCTATCAGAAGCTGGGCGTGTCATCACGGGTGGAGCTGATAAGGCACTTCGCGCAAGGCCCCGTGGGCGACGCGCGCGATTGACTCGGGCGCGCATCGGGCGGATTCGCGGGGCCCGATGGAGGTTTCATCGATGACGAACGATCCCACGCTGGACGACTGGGCAAAGCTGGCGGCGAAGGAGGTCAAGGGCGCCGACCTCGTCTGGCACACGCCCGAGGGGATCGCGGTGAAGCCGCTCTACACGGCGGAAGACCTGCCGGCGCTGGGACCGGGACTGCCGGGCTTCGCGCCCTTCACGCGCGGCGTGCGCGCCACCATGTATGCGGGGCGGCCCTGGACCATCCGGCAATATGCCGGCTTCTCGACCGCGGAGGAGAGCAATGCCTTCTACCGCCGCAACCTGGCGGCCGGGCAGAAGGGGCTGTCGGTCGCCTTCGACCTCGCGACGCACCGGGGCTATGACAGCGACCATCCGCGCGTGGTGGGCGACGTGGGGAAGGCGGGCGTTGCGATCGATTCCGTCGAGGACATGAAGATCCTGTTCGACGGAATCCCGCTCGACCAGATGTCGGTCTCGATGACGATGAACGGGGCGGTGCTGCCCTGCCTTGCCTTCTACATCGTGGCGGCCGAGGAGCAGGGGGTGGCGCAGGCGGCGCTCGACGGGACCATCCAGAACGACATCCTGAAGGAGTTCATGGTCCGCAACACCTACATCTACCCGCCCGAGCCCTCGATGCGGATCGTGGCCGACATCATCGCCCACACCTCGGCCCACATGCCGAAGTTCAATTCCATCTCGATTTCGGGCTACCACATGCACGAGGCGGGCGCGACCGCCGTGCAGGAGCTGGCCTTCACTCTGGCCGATGGCATGGCCTATGTGAAGGCGGCGATGGCCCGCGGCCTCGATGTGGATGCGTTCGCGGGCCGCCTCTCCTTCTTCTTCGCGATCGGCATGAACTTCTTCATGGAGGTGGCGAAGCTGAGGGCGGCGCGAACCCTGTGGTCGGGGATCATGCAGGGCTTCGGCGCGAAGGATCCGCGAAGCTGGATGCTCCGCACCCACTGCCAGACCTCGGGCGTGAGCCTGCAGGAGCGCGACCCCTGGAACAATGTGATCCGCACCACGGTCGAAGCGATGGCGGCAACCCTGGGCGGCACGCAGTCGCTCCACACCAATGCGCTCGACGAGGCGATCGCGCTTCCGACCGACTTCTCGGCGCGGATCGCGCGCAACACGCAGCTGGTGCTGTCGCACGAGACGGGGATCACGAAGGTCGTCGATCCGCTGGGCGGAAGCTATTACGTCGAGGCGCTGACGCAGGAGCTGGCGACGAGGGCCTGGGCGCTGATCCAGGAGGTGGAGGCGAGGGGCGGCATGGTGCAGGCGGTTGCCAGCGGCTGGCCCAAGGCCGAGATCGAGCGGGCGGCGGCCGAGAAGCAGGCGGGAATCGATTCGGGCGAGACGGTGATCGTGGGCGTCAACCGCTTCCAGCCGGCGAACGACGATGTGCCCGAGCTGCTGGAGGTGGACAATCGCCGCGTGCGCGACCAGCAGATCGCGCGGCTCGACGCCCTGCGCCGAAGCCGTGACGAGGCGGCCGTCAGGCGGACGCTGGACGCGCTGCGCGACGGCGCGCGCGGGGAGGCGAACCTGCTGGCGCTGTCGATCGAGGCGGCGCGCGCGCGGGCGACGCTTGGCGAGATCTCCTCGGCGCTCGAGGATGTGTTCGGCCGGCATGTCGCCGAGGTCAGGACGGTGACGGGGATCTATGGCCCCCGGCTGGCGGCCCACCCGCTCTCGGCGCGGGTGCGCGAGGGGGTGGAGAGCCTGTCGGCGCGGCTGGGGCGCAAGCCCCGCGTGCTCGTGGTGAAGATGGGGCAGGACGGGCACGACCGCGGCGCCAAGGTGGTGGCTTCGGCCTATGCCGACCTCGGCTTCGAGGCGATGGTGGGGCCGCTGTTCCAGACGCCGGCGGAGGCCGCCGCACTCGCCCTCGACTTCGGGGCCGACGTGGTGGGGGCCTCGAGCCTTGCGGCCGGGCACATGACGCTGGTGCCCGAGCTGGTGCAGCGGCTGAAGGACGCCGGGCGGCCGGACATCCGGGTTGTGGCGGGCGGCGTGATCCCGCCGGCCGACTATGAGGCGCTTCGGGCGGCCGGCGTGCAGGCGATCTTCGGTCCGGGCACCAACCTCGTCGAGGCGGCGGCCGAGCTGCTCCGCCTGCTCGGGCACAATCTGCCGCCGCTGGAGGAAGCGGCCGAATAGCCCCCCTCGCCTCGGGCGCGGCGGGCGGCTAGGGAAGCGCGATGGCGAACCCGCCCCACCTCACGCTGATCGACGGGTCGGGGTTCATCTTCCGCGCCTATCACCGCCTGCCGCCGCTGACCGACCCGGAAGGGACGCCGGTGGGCGCGGTGTTCGGCTTCACCTCGATGCTGTGGAACCTGATCGAGGCGGCGCGAAAGAGCCCGGAGGACGACTATCTGGCCGTCGTGCTCGATGCCGGCAAGCGCAGCTTCCGGCACGACATCTACCCCGACTACAAGGCGAACCGGCCCGACCCGCCCGAGGACCTGATCCCGCAATTCCCCTTGATCCGCGATGCCGTGAACGCGCTGGGCGTGCCCTGCATCGAGCGCGAGCTGATCGAGGCCGACGACATCATCGCGAGCTATGCCGAGGCGGCGCTGGCCAAGGGCATGACGGTGACGATCGTCTCGTCCGACAAGGACCTGATGCAGCTGGTGCGCCCCGGCCTGACGCTCCTGGACACGATGCAGAACCGGCGGCTGGGCGAGGCCGAGGTGATCGAGAAATGGGGGGTGCCCCCGGCGCAGCTCGCCGAGGTGCTGGCGCTGATGGGGGACAGCGTGGACAATGTGCCGGGCGTGCCGGGCGTCGGCCCCAAGACGGCGGCCGAGCTGGTGCGGCGCTATGGCAACGTGGAGGGCGTGCTCGCCAACATCGAGGCGATCGGCAAGCCGAAGCTGAAGGAAAATCTCGCTGCGCATGCCGACGCGGTGCGGCTGTCGCGCCGGCTCGTCGAGCTGAAGCGCGACGTGCCGCTCGACCCGCCGCTCGAGGCGCTGAAGCTCGACCACCGCGAGGATCCGGAGAAGCTGGCGGCCTTCCTGGCGCGGCACGGATTCCGTTCGCTGCTCGCCAAGCTGGGGGACGTGGGCCGGACGGCGGCGCAGGGGATCGCGAAGCCGAAACCCGACGACGAGGCCGCGCCCGACGACCCGCCCTTCGATCTCGACGCCTACGAGACGGTGACAACCATCGAGCGCCTGGAGGACTGGATCGCCGAGGCGGTCCATGCCGGCGTGGTTGCCTTCGACACCGAGACGACCGGGCTCGATCCGCAGCAGGCGCGCCTCGTGGGGTTCAGTCTCGCGACCGCGGCGGGCAGGGCCTGTTACGTGCCGCTGGCGCATCGCTCGGGCGAGGGGCTGCTGGCCGAGCCGGTGGCGCAGCTGTCGGCCGAGGTGGCGCTGCCGCGCCTCAGGGCGCTGCTGGAGGACCGGGGCACGCTGAAGGTGGGGCAGAACCTGAAATATGACATGGCCGTGCTGGCCCGGCACGGAATCGACATCCGGCCGTTCGACGACACGATGCTTCTTTCCTATGCGCTGGCCGGCGGGCTGCACGGGCACGGGATGGACGAGCTGTCGGAGCGGCACCTGGGGCACAGTCCGGTCGCCTTCTCCGAGGTGGCGGGCACGGGCCGCAACCAGCTTCGCTTCGACGAGGTGCCGCTTGCCGAGGCAACGCGCTATGCCGCCGAGGATGCCGACGTGACGCTTCGCCTGTGGCAGCGGCTGAAGCCGCGGCTGTGGCGCGAGAAGGTGACCCGCACCTACGAATGGCATGACCGCCCGCTGGTGCCGGTGCTGTGCGCGATGGAGCGCGCCGGCGTTCTGGTGGACCTGGCCGAGCTGGCCCGCCTCTCGGCCGAGTTCGCCGACGAGATGGCGCGGCTGGAGGGCGAGGTGCACGAACTGGCCGGCCAGAACTTCGCGCTGGGAAGCCCGAAGCAGCTGGGCGAGATATTGTTCGAGCAGCTGAAGCTGCCGGGCGGCAAGAAGGGGAAGTCGGGCCAATATTCGACCGACGTGACCGAGCTGGAGCGGATCGCGGCCCTTGCCGATGCGGGGCCGGGGCCAGCGATCGCGCGGCTCGTGCTCGACTGGCGGCAGGTGCAGAAGCTGCGCTCGACCTACACCGAGGCGCTGCAGCAGCAGATCAACCCCGAGACGGGCCGCGTGCACACCAGCTTCTCGATGGCCGTCGCCGCGACCGGGCGGCTGGCCTCGACCGACCCCAACCTCCAGAACATTCCGATCCGCACTGCGATGGGCCGGCGGATCCGCGATGCCTTCGTGGCGCCCCCGGGCCGTGTGATCCTGGCGGCCGACTACAACCAGATCGAGCTGAGGCTGATGGCGCACATCGCCGACGTGCCCGAGCTGAAGCAGGCCTATACTGAGGGCGCCGACATCCACTGGCTGACGGCGCGGCAGATGTTCGGCCTGCCCGAGGATGCGCCCGTCGACCGCGAGCTTCGCGCGCGCGCCAAGACGATCAACTTCTCGATCATCTACGGCATCTCGGCCTTCGGGCTGGCGCAGCGGCTGGGGATTTCGCGCGGCGAGGCGCAGGCCTTCATCGACCGCTACCTCGACCGTTACCACGGGATCCGCCGCTACATGGCCGAGACCATCGCCTTCGTGAAGGAACATGGTTTCGTGACGACGCTCTACGGGCGGCGGGTGCATGTGCCGATGATCCGCTCCAAGGTGCAGTCGGAGCGGGCCGGGGCCGAGCGGGCGGCGATCAACGCGCCGGTGCAGGGGACGGCGGCCGACATCATCAAGCGGGCGATGATCCGGATTCCGGGCGCGCTCGAGGCGGCCGGCTTGCGCGGCACCCGCATGCTGTTGCAGGTGCACGACGAGCTGGTGTTCGAAGTGGCGGACGCCGAGGTGGCAGACGCCACCCGGGTGATCCGCGAGGTGATGGAAACGGCCGCCGGGCCGGCGCTCGAGCTCAGCGTGCCGCTGGGCGTGGAAGTCGGCACCGGGGCGAACTGGGGAGCTGCCCACTGATGCGAACGAGCCTTGCCCTTGCCCTCGCGCTGGCCGCTGCGCCCGCTGCCGCGCAGCAGGAGGCGCCGCCGGCGGTGCTGCCGCTGGCCGCGCCCATGACGTTTGCCTGCACCGACGGGCGGGCCATCACCATCGACATCGACCAGGCCGCCGGCGTCGCCCGCCTGCTGCGCGATGGCGAGGTGCAGGTGCTGATGGAGCAGGTGGGCCGGGTGCCGCGCCGCTTTGTGACCGGCTCGGTCTCGCTCGACCTCGACGAGAAGGCGGGGACGGCGGTGATCCGCCTGGGGGCGGGCAACCGGTCGGACACCCGCGCGACCTGCCGCAGGCTTCCGGCCGAGCCGACTCCGGGGGTGATCTGGGGGACGCTGACGAAGATGGACCGGATGGCGCTGGTGCCGGGGACGCGGGCGCGCGTGTTCCTGGTGGACGCGGCGCGACAGGGGGCGCCGGCGATCGAGATCGCCTCCACGACGATCGTGACCCGCGGCAACCAGGTGCCGCTGCACTTCCGGATCGACTTTCCGCCCGAGCGGGTCACGCCGCGGCCGATGACCTACCGCCTGCAGGCGCGCCTCGAGTTTCCGGGCGGCGGCGGCGCCGGCGCCAGGGGCGGCCTGACCCACATCACCGACACCGTGGTGCCCGTGCTGGAGGCGAGCGCGGCGCAGCCGCCCGTCGAGCTGAAGCTGGTTCCCGTCGGCGGCCGGTGAGCGGCCTTCATGGCTGGCTCGTCGTCGACAAGGGCCTCGGCCCCACCTCGGCGCAGGTGGTGGGCCGGCTGAAGCAGGCGCTGCGCGCCGCCGGCCATGGCCGGGTGAAGATCGGCCATGGCGGCACGCTCGACCCGCTGGCGACCGGCGTGCTGCCGGTCGCGCTGGGCGAGGCGACGAAGCTGGCGGGCGAGCTGCTGAACGGGCCCAAGGCCTATCGGTTCACGGTTCGCTGGGGCGAGGCGACCGAGACCGACGATGCCGAAGGGGCGGTGACGGCGACCTCGGCGGTTCGGCCGGACGCGGCGGCGATCCGCGCGGTGCTGCCGCGCTTCACGGGCGCCATTGCCCAGCGCCCGCCGGCCTATTCGGCGCTGAAGGTGGCGGGCCGACGCGCGCATGCGCTGGCGCGGGCCGGGGCAGCGCCCGAGCTGCCCGAGCGGGCGGTGACGATCCATGCCCTCGACCTCGTCGATGCCGGGCCGGAGACCGCGACCTTCGATGTCCGCTGTTCCAAGGGCACCTATGTGCGGAGTCTCGCGCGCGATCTCGCGCTGGCGCTCGGCACCGTCGGCCATGTGGCAGCGCTGAGGCGGACGGCGGCGGGGTCGTTCACGCTGGAACAGGCGCGGCCGCTGGACAAATGGCTGGAACTGGTTCATGGGGCCGCGCTTGAACAGGCCCTGTTGCCGCTGACGGCCGGACTGGACGACATCCCGGTCCTCCCCGTCGACACCCGCGAGGCGCTTGCCCTGAGACAGGGGCAGAGACTCGCGGGCCCCCGAGCGAAGCCCGGCCGACACATCGCCACCCTGGGGTCTGTTCCGGTGGCGCTGGTCGAGGTCTCGCACGATGGCGTTCGCGTCGTCCGGGGGTTCAACCTGGATTGAGGAGAGCTGACGATGTCGATCACTGCCGAGCGCAAGGCTGCGCTCATCGCCGACAATGCCCGGGGCTCGGGTGACACCGGAAGCCCGGAGGTGCAGGTCGCGATCCTGACCGAGCGGATCCAGAACCTGACCGAGCATTTCAAGACCCACGCGAAGGACAATCACTCGCGCCGGGGGCTTCTGATGCTGGTCAACAAGCGCCGGTCGCTCCTCGACTATCTGAAGCGAAAGGACGAGGGCCGCTACCAGGCCCTCATCGCGAAGCTCGGCCTGCGCAAGTAGGCTGACCCGAGCGGCCCCCCGGCAACGGCGGGGCCGTTCGTCTAGTGGCCCTTCGAGCGCGTGGCGCCGGGGCCTGTTTGCAGGACTGCCTCTGGCATTGGGGTCAGGGGCTTGGAGAAAGCTTATCTGATGTTCAACATTGCCAGACAGGAAATCGACTGGGGCGGGCGCAGGCTCGTGCTGGAGACCGGGCGCGTCGCCCGGCAGGCGGACGGCGCCGTGATGGTGAGCTACGGCGAGACCGTGGTGCTGTGCGCGGTGACGGCCGCGAAAACGGTGAAGGAAGGGCAGGACTTCTTTCCGCTGACCGTCCATTATCAGGAGAAGTTCTCGGCCGCGGGGCGCATTCCCGGCGGCTTCTTCAAGCGCGAGCGCGGCGCGACCGAGCATGAGACGCTGACGTCGCGCCTGATCGACCGGCCGGTCAGGCCGCTGTTCCCGGAAGGCTTCTACAACGAGATCAACGTCATCGCCCAGGTGCTGAGCTATGACGGCGAGAATGAGGCCGACATCGTCGCCATGGTTGCGGCGTCGGCGGCGCTGACGCTGTCGGGCGTGCCCTTCATGGGGCCGATCGGCGCGGCGCGCGTGGGCTATGCCGACGGCCAGTACCAGCTGAACCCGTCGAAGGAGCAGCTGAAGGAGGGCGCGCTCGACCTCGTGGTTGCCGGCACGACCGAAGCGGTGATGATGGTCGAATCCGAGGCGAAGGAGCTGTCGGAAGAGGTGATGCTGGGCGGCGTGATGTTCGCCCACCGCTCGATGCAGCCGGTGATCGAGGCGATCATCCGGCTGGCCGAGCAGGCGGCGAAGGAGCCGTGGGAGCTGAAGGCCTCGGACGACGAGGGGATGCTGGCGGCGATCCGCGCCGAAGTCGGCGCGGACGTGGACGCGGCCTATCGCATGACCGCCAAGTCGGCCCGGCGCGAGGCGCTGGAATTGGCCAAGGCCAAGGTGAAGGCGCTCTATGCCGAGGCCGATGGCCAGACACAGATGAAGGCGATCAAGCTGTTCAAGAAGCTGGAAGCCGACATCGTCCGCGGCGCCATCCTGAAGGAAGGCCGGCGGATCGACGGGCGCGACACGAAGACGGTGCGCCCCATCGAGTGCATGGTGGGCTTCCTGCCGCGCACCCACGGGAGCGCGCTGTTCACGCGCGGCGAGACGCAGGCGATCGTGACGACGACGCTGGGCACCGCCGACAGCGAGCAGATGATCGATGGCCTCGACGGCCTGAAATATGAGCGCTTCATGCTGCACTACAATTTCCCGCCCTACTCGGTGGGCGAGGTCGGCCGCTTCGGCGCGCCGGGCCGGCGGGAAGTGGGGCATGGCAAGCTGGCCTGGCGGGCGATCCACCCGCTGCTGCCGACCAAGGAAGCCTTCCCCTACACGATCCGGGTCCTCTCGGACATCACCGAGTCGAACGGCTCCTCCTCGATGGCGACGGTTTGCGGCGCCAGCCTTGCGCTGATGGACGCGGGCGTGCCGCTGGCGCGGCCCTGCGCGGGCATCGCCATGGGCCTGATCCTGGAGGGGAAGGACTTCGCCGTCATCACCGACATCCTGGGCGACGAGGATCACCTGGGCGACATGGACTTCAAGGTGGCCGGCACGTCCGAGGGCGTGACCTCCCTCCAGATGGACATCAAGGTGGCCGGGATCACCGAGGAGATCATGGCGGTTGCGCTGGCGCAGGCGAAGGAAGGCCGCGCGCACATCCTGGGCGAGATGGCCAAGGCGATCACGGAAGTCCGCTCGGAACTGTCGGCGCACGCGCCGCGGATCGAGACGATGACCGTGCCCAAGGACAAGATCCGCGACATCATCGGCACCGGCGGCAAGGTGATCCGCGAGATCGTGGCGACGACCGGCGCCAAGGTGGACATCGAGGACGATGGCACGGTGAAGATCGCCAGCTCCGACCCCGAGAAGATCGAGGCTGCGCGGGCCTGGATCCAGGGCATCATCGCCGAGCCCGAGGTGGGCAAGATCTACACCGGCAAGGTGGTGGGCATGCCCGAGTTCGGCGCCTTCGTGAACTTCCTCGGCGCCAAGGACGGCCTCGTCCACATCTCGGAGATCCGCAACGAGCGGGTCGCCAAGGTGTCGGACGTGCTCTCCGAGGGGCAGACGGTGAAGGTGAAGGTGCTGGGCATCGACGATCGCGGCAAGGTGAAGCTGTCGATGCGGCTCGTCGACCAGGAGACGGGCGAGGAACTGGAAGACACCCGGCCACCGCGCGAGCCGCGAGCCGAGGGCGAGCGCGAGCGCGAGCGCGGCCCGCGGCGCGACGGC
>JBKBUL010000040.1:0-18780 GCA_046290045.1 Sphingomonadaceae bacterium | reverse complement strand
AGGCGCTGGCCGACGAGCAGCGGGCGAAGGCCGCGGACGACGGTTTCGACTTCGGGAAGCTCGGGCACGGGGCTGCGGCTGAAGCACCGATGCGACGCGCCTGCAAGTGACAGGGGGCCCGGGGCTTGGCTAAGGAGGGCGGGCATGACCGACCACCCTGCCCGTGCCGAAGCCCGCGTCTCGCTGGGGTTCCGCGATGTCGCGCCGGCCGAGAAGACGGCGGCCGTCGGCGACATCTTCCGCCGGGTGGCGCCGCGCTACGACCTCATGAACGACCTGATGTCGGGCGGGCTGCATCGCCTGTGGAAGGACCGGTTCGTGGGGCTGGTCAGGCCGCGCCCCGGCGAGGTGATCCTCGACCTGGCCGGCGGGACGGGCGACATCGCCTTCCGGCTGGCCGCGCGCGGCGCGGACGTGACGGTGGCCGACATCAACCCGGCGATGTTGGCCGTCGGCGAGGAGCGAGCGGCGAAGCGCGGGATCGCGGGCTTGCGGTTCGTCGAGGCCAATGCCGAGGCGATGCCGTTCGCCGACCAGAGCTTCGACGCGGTGACCATCGCCTTCGGGATCCGCAACGTGACCGACGTGGCGGCGGCGCTTCGGGACATCCATCGTGTGCTGAAGTGGGGCGGGCGCTTCTTCTGCCTCGAATTCTCGACCTGCCAATGGCCGGGCTTTGCGGAAGCCTATGACCTCTACTCGATGCAGGTGGTGCCGCGAATCGGGGCGGCGGTCGCCCGCGATGCGGACGCCTATCGCTATCTCGTGGAATCGATCCGGCGCTTCCCGGACATGAAGGCCTTTGCCGCGATGATCGAGACGGCCGGTTTCCGGCAGGTGAAGGCCGTGCCGATCCTGGGCGGGGCGGTCGCGATCCACAGCGGCTGGAAGATCTGAAGCGGCCGATCGTGGGGGCGCTGGGCCATGGCTGGCGGCTGGCGGGCGACCTCAGGCGGCTGGCGCGGCATGGCGCGCTTAGACCCTTCGAGGAACATCCCGATGTGCCGGCGGCGGGCCGGCTGGCGGCGCGGCTGCTGCGGCTGGGGGCGGGCGCGCCGGCCGCGCCGGACTTTGCCGGGGGGCTGAAGGCCTGCGGGCCGGCTGCGGTCAAGCTGGGGCAGGCGCTGGCGACCCGGCCCGATCTCGTCGGGGCGGCAGCCGCCGAGGATCTGAAGCGCCTGCAGGACGACCTGCCGCCCGAGCCCTGGGCGCGAATCGAGGCCGAGATCGACTCGGCGCTGCCGGGCGGATGGCGCCAGCACCTGGCCGAGATCTCGCCCGTGCCCGCCGGCGCGGCCTCGATCGCGCAGGTGCACAAGGCCGTGACGCTGGATGGGCGGACAATCGCCTTGAAGGTGCTGCGGCCCGGCGTGGAGGCGGCCTTTGCCGAGGCACTGTCGAGCTATGCCTGGGCGGCCGAACAGCTGGAGCGTCTGGGCGGCGAGTTCGAGCGGCTGAAGCCCCGGCAGGTGATCCGGTCCTTCCGGCAGTGGACCGAGACGGAGCTCGATCTGAGGCGCGAGGCGGGCAATGCCTCGGCGCTCAGGGACGCGGTTCGCGGCGAGCCGGGAATCGCGGTGCCGGCCGTCGAGTGGGCGCTGACGACGCGGCGGACGCTGGCGCTGGAATGGGTGGAGGGGGTCAAGCTGACCGATCTCGCTGCCGTGGACGCGAGCGGCGCCGACCGGCCGGCGCTGGCGGCGGCGCTGGTTCGGGGCTTCCTCGCCCAGGCGATCGGCGGCGGCTTCTTCCATGCCGACCTGCACCAGGGCAATATCCTGCTGACGGCGGACGGGCGGCTGACGCTGATCGACTTCGGGATCATGGGCCGGCTGGATCGGCGGGCGCGCGTGTATCTCGCCGAGATCCTCTACGGCCTCATCACCGGCAACTACCAGCGGGTGGCCGACATCCACTTCGAGGCGGGCTATGTGCCCGCGCACCACGACCGGCTGGATTTCGCGACCGCCCTGCGCGCCGTGGGGGAGCCGATCCGCGGCAAGCAGGCGCGCGACATCTCGGTTTCGGGGCTGCTCGACGGGCTGTTCGCCATCACCCGCCAGTTCGACATGCCGGTGCAGCCGCACCTGCTGCTGCTGCAGAAGACGATGGTGATGGTGGAGGGCGTGGCGCTGTCGCTCGACCCGCAGGTGAACATGTGGGAGGTGGCAGCGCCCTATGTGAAGCGCTGGATGCGCGACGAGCTGGGCCCGGAGGCGCGGGCGGCCGATTCGATCCTCGCCAATCTGAAGCTGATGGGGGGGCTGCCCGGGCTGGCGCGGCGGTTCGTCCGCCAGCTGCCGCCCGAAAGCGCGGCGCCGCCCCTGCCGCCGCTGCCGCCGCTCGCGCCGGCCCGCCCGGCGCGATGGCAGTGGCTGGTGCTGGGCGCCGGGATGGGGGCGGCGCTGGCGAGGCTGCTGGGGGGCTGATTTCCTTGGGCCTGCAAAGCAGCTAGGGGCTGAGGGATGCTGGCGGGGCGGCACATCCTTCTCATCATCGGCGGCGGGATCGCGGCCTACAAGGCGCTGGAGCTGATCCGCGAGATCCGCCGCGCCCGGGGGCGGGTGACGCCGGTGCTGACGGCGGGCGGGCAGCAGTTCGTGACCCCCCTGTCGGCCGCCGCGCTCGCCGAGGCGCGCGCCTACACCGAGCTGTTCGACCTGACCGACGAGGCGGAGATGGGGCATATCCGCCTGTCGCGAAGCGCCGACCTCCTCGTGGTCTGCCCGGCGACCGCCGACCTCCTCGCGAAGATGGCGGCCGGGCTTGCCGATGACCTGGCGACCACCTTGCTGCTGGCGACCGACAAGCCGGTGCTGGTGGCGCCGGCGATGAACGTGCGCATGTGGCAGCATGCGGCCACGCAAGCCAATGTCGCGACGCTCAGGACACGCGGCGTGACGGTGCTGCCGCCCGAGGCAGGCGAGATGGCCTGCGGCGAGGTGGGGCCGGGGCGGCTGCCGGAGGTGGCGGCGATGCTGTCGGCGATCGCCGCCGCGCTGGGCGAGGGGCCGCTCAAGGGCCGGCACGTGCTGGTGACGGCGGGGCCGACGCACGAGCCGATCGACCCGGTTCGCTACCTCGCCAACCGCTCCTCCGGCCGCCAGGGCTTCGCGATCGCCGGGGCGCTGGCCGCGCTCGGCGCGCGGGTGACGCTGGTGGCGGGGCCGGTCCATCTCGCGACGCCCGCCGGCGTGACGCGGGTGGACGTGACGACGGCGCGCGAGATGGCCGCCGCCGTGGACGCCGCCCTGCCAGCCGACGCGGCGGTGATGGTGGCGGCCGTTGCCGACTGGCATGTCGAGGCGAACGGCGGCAAGCTGAAGAAGGGGGCGGACGGGCCGCCGACGCTCAGGCTCGTCGAGAACCCGGACATATTGGCAACCGTCTCGCGCCATGCGAGGCGGCCGCGGCTGGTGGTGGGCTTTGCCGCCGAGACCGACGAGGTGCTGGCGCATGCGCGCGCCAAGCTGGAACGAAAGGGGTGCGACCTCATCGTCGCCAATGATGTCTCGGGCGGGGTGATGGGCGGGGCGACGAACGCGGTGCATCTCGTCTCGGCCGAGGGGGTCGAAAGCTGGCCGGAGGCGCCAAAGGACGAGGTGGCGCGGCGGCTGGCCGGGCGGATCGCGGAGATGCTGGCCGGTGGCTGAGGTGAGGGTGGTGCGGCTGCCGCACGGGGAAGGCCTGGCACTTCCGGCCTATGCGACGCCAGGGGCGGCGGGGATGGACGTGCTGGCGGCGGTGGACGCCGACCTCGTGCTGGCGCCGGGCACGCGCGCGGCGATTCCGACCGGCCTCGCCATCGCCGTGCCGCCGGGCCACGAGATGCAGGTCAGGGCACGATCGGGCCTGGCGCTGAGGGAGGGGCTTGCCGTGCTGAACGCGCCGGGCACCATCGACAGCGACTATCGCGGCGAGGTGAAGATCATCCTCGCCAACCTCGGCGATCGGCCGTTCACCGTGACGCGCGGGATGCGGATCGCGCAGCTGGTGCTGGCGCCCTTCGTGCGCTGCGACTGGGCGGAGGCGGCAAGCCTCGACGAGACGGCGCGCGGCGCCGGCGGCTTCGGATCGACGGGGCGCCACTGAGGGTGGCGCTGCCCGAGCTGAGTGACGAGGAGCTCGACCGCTACCAGCGGCACATCGTGCTGCGGCAGGTGGGCGGCGAGGGCCAGCGCCGGCTGAAGGCAGCGCGGGTGGCGGTGGTGGGCGCCGGCGGGCTGGGCAGCCCCTGCCTTTCCTATCTGGCGGCGGCCGGGGTGGGCGCGATCACGATCATCGACGATGACGAGGTGAATCTTTCCAACCTGCAGCGGCAGACGCTGTTCCGGACCGACGACGTCGGCCGGCCGAAGGCCGAGGTGGCGGCCGAGCGGCTCGGCGCGCTGAACCCGCATGTGGAAGTGACGGCGATTGGCCGGCGGCTGGGCGAGGCGGACGCGGGCGCGCTGCTGGCCGGCCATGACGCGATCGCCGACGGCTGCGACAATTTCGCGACGCGCGCGGCCGTGAACCGGGCGGCCGTGGCGCTGGGGATCCCGCTAGTGTCGGCGGCGATCGGGCCGTTCGAGGGGCAGCTCGGCGTATTTGCGGGCCACCGCCCCGACCAGCCCTGCTGGGCCTGTTTCGCCGGGAGCCCGGCCGATGTGCCGGGCACGAGTTGCGCCGAGGTGGGCGTGCTGGGCGCGGTGGCGGGCGTGGTGGGGGCCATGCAGGCGCTGGAGGCGCTGCGCCTCATCCTCGGCTTCGGGGAGGATCGCGTCGGCGTGCTGTGGCTGTGGGACGGGCTGTCGATGGCGGCGCGCAGCGTGCGCGTGGCAAAGGATCCGCAATGCCCGGTCTGCTGCTGATCGTGGCGGGAGCGGACGGCGAGCGGCTGGCCGCCGCGATCGAGCTGGCGGCGGCTGTCGCCGCGCTCGGCCGGCCGGTGGAGCTGCTGCTGCGCGGGACTGCGGTGACGGCGCTGGGGCAGCCGGAGATGAAACAGGGCTTCGGCCTGCTCAGCGAGCTGGGGGCCGGGCTGTGGGCATGCCAGACGGCGATGGCGGCGCACGGGCTGACGGCGGCCGACCTGCCAAGGCATGTCGAGGCGACGGGGCTGGTGGCGCTGATGAAGGATCGGGCGGACTGGCAGCTGGCGGTCGTCTGACCGGTCAGGCGGGGCGGCTGGTGCGCAGGAGCGGGTTCGTCCAGGCGTAGGCGGCGAGCAGAACGAGACCGAGCGTGGCGAGCGCATAGGGCAGCTCGGGCACCAGCTCGTAGAGGCCGATGCCGACGGCGGGTGCGAGAATGAAGCAGGCGCCGTTGACCGCGGTGACCGCGCCCGCGACCGCGCCCTGCTCGGCCCGGCCGACCGCGAGGCTGGCGCCGGCGGTGAAGCCGGGCCGGGCGAAGCCGAAGCCGGCCGAGGCGAGCGCGAAGGCGAGCACCAGCATGTGGAAGCTGGGCGCCAGCGCGACGCCCGCCGTGCCGACGGCGGCGATCAGGCTGCCCCAGCGCATCAGCTGCGAGGGGGTGAGATCAAGCAGGCGGATGATCCCCCACTGCGCCAGCAGGGTGGCGCCGGCGGCGACCATGAAGGCGATCGAGATGAGCTGGGTGGCCGGAAGGCCGGCGCTGCCGGCGACCCGGTCGATGATGAGGAATCCGATGGCCTGGCCGGTGGCCGCCTGCAGCGAGCCGGCGGCGAAGCCATAGGCCATGAAGGGGCGGACGCGGGGATCGGAAATCTTCATCCGCTCGCGCGTGCCGCTCGACGTGATTTCCTCGGCGGCGAGCACATTGGCGCCCGTCGGCATGGAGCCGATCGACGGTATGGCGGCTGCCGCGCCGCGGCCAGCGCGCGAGTCCTTCGAATGGGCGGGATCATCGTCGGGCAGGCCCCATTGCAGCGCCAGCGCGACGATGGCGGCGATGGCCGCGAAGGCGAACATCGGGCCCGACAGGCCGACGACCGGCAGGATGAAGAGCGGGGCCAGCGCCGGCCCGAGGATGGTGCCGAGCCCGAAGGCGGACGCCAGGACGGCGAGCGTGCCCGTGCGCTCGCTCCGGCTGGTGCGGCCGGCAACATAGGCCTGGGCCGCGGGGTTGGCGGCGGCGCCGAAGATCCCGAACAGGCTGCGGGCCAGCGTGAAGAGGGCGAAGGTGACGAGCGGGGCAATCAGGCCCTCGAGGCCGGCGAGGATGACGGCGGCGCACAGGAACATGGAGACGCCGAAGCCGGCGAGGCCGACCTGCATCAGCCGCCGCCGGCCGCGCAAGTCCGACTGGCGGGCCCAGAAGGGGGCCGAGAAGGTCCAGAAGAGGGCCGAGAGCGAGAAGATGACGGCGATCGCGAGATCGGGGATGCCGATCTCGCGGCCGATGACGGGCAGCACCGACTGCAGCGCGGTGTTGCCGGCCGCGGTGACGAGGAGGGCAGCGAACACCAGCGCGAAATGGCGGGTGGGAAGATCGGCGGCGACGGCCATGAAAGGGCTGCTAGGCGCTGCGGACGGGCTTGGCGAGGGGCTGGCTCACATGGCCGAGATGCCGCCGTCGATCGCCAGCTCGGCGCCGGTGACGAACTTCGCCTCGTCCGAGCAGAGGTAGACGGCGGCATGGGCGACATCGTCGGGCTCCCCGACATGGCCGAGCGGGATCTGGCGGCCGAGCTTGGCCTTGATCGCCGACCGGTCGGTGCCGGGTGCGCCGAAGCCGTCGAGGATGGGCGTGTCGATGAAGGCGGGGTGGAGCGAGTTGCAGGTGATGCGGTCGCCGCGGGAGGCGCAGTGGAGCGCGACCGACTTGGTGAGGTGGCGCACGGCCGCCTTGGCGCTGTTGTAGGCGGCCATCCGGCCCGAGGCGATGATGCCGGCAATCGACGAGATGTTGAGGATCGAGCCGCGCGCCTGCTCGCCGTCGCGCGCCAGCGTCTCGCGGATCCAGGGAAGCGCCAGCTTGCAGCCGAGGAAGACGCCGTCGAGGTCGATGGCGTGGACGCGGCGCCAGTCCTCTAGGCTGGTCTCCTCGACGCTGCCCGGCGTGCCGATGCCGGCATTGTTGACGAGGATGTGAAGCCCGCCGAAGCGGCGGACGGCGGCCTCGAGGGCGGCCTGCCACTGGGCTTGCGACGTGACATCGTGGGTGGCGGCGACTGCCGCCTCGCCGAGCGCCGCGGCGGCGCGGGCTGCGCCCTCGCCGTCGATGTCGGTCAGGAGCACGGATGCGCCTTCGGCGACGAAGCGGGTGGCCATCGCAAGCCCTAGGCCCGAGGCGGCGCCGGTGACGAGCGCGATCTTGCCGGCAAGACGGTCTGGCATGGGAAGCTCCCTGGCTGTGCGGCGTGGCTAGTCGCGGTGCGGGCGGACGGCTAGGCTCGGTTTCGAGAGGCCGCGCAAGCAACGGCCCGGGCGGGAGGATGAGATTGCACGAGGCGATGGGCCGCGAGGCGGTGGCGATGCGCTGGCGCTGGGGGATCCTGGCGTTCGCGGTGGCGTCGGTCGTCATCAACAATTTCGACCGGCAGATGATCGCCATGCTGAAGCCCTGGATCCTCGACGAATATGGCTGGGGTGACGCGGCTTACGGGCGCCTCGCCTCGGTCTTCCAGCTGGGTGCGGTTGCGACCCTGCTGTTCGCCGGCTGGTTCCTCGACCGGGTGGGGCTGAGGCTGGGCTATGCCATCGGCAATGCCGTGTGGTCCGGGATCACGCTGCTGCACGTGGCCGTGACCAGCTTCGGTGGATTCCTGGTGCTCAGAACCGCGCTCGGCGCATCGGAATCGATCCAGACGCCGGCAGCGGTGAAGTCTGTCGCGAGCTACTTTCCGCAGCAGGAGACGAGCTTCGCGCTGGGCATCGTGAACGCGGCGCCCAATGTGGGGGCGATCGTGGTGCCGCTGATGATCCCGGCGATGGCGATCGCCTTTGGCTGGCGGGAGACCTTCCTGATCGTCGGCGGCGCGGGCTTCCTGTGGGTGCTGCTGTGGCTGGCGCTGAAACCCCCGGCGCCGCCGGCCGAGGTGCGGGTGACCGAGATGGACCGGCCGGATGCGCGCTGGGTGGACCTGCTGGGCGACCGGCGGGTGCATGGCTTCATGGCAGCCAAGGTGCTGACCGACCAGATGTGGTGGCTGATGATGTTCTGGCTGCCCGACTTCTTCATGCGCAGCTTCGGGCTCGGCGCCGGCGAGGTCGCCCGGCCGACGGCGTTCGTCTATGTGCTGGCGATGGCGGGCGCGCTGTCGGGCGGCTGGTTCGCCGGCCGGCTCATCGAGCGCGGCGTTCCCGTGGCAAGCGCGCGGCTTCGCGTGCTGGTGGCGGCCGGCGCGCTGGCGCTGATCGCGCCGGCCGCGCTGTTCGTGGGCGAGCTGTGGCTGGCAGCCCTGCTGATCGGGATCGTGCTGTTCGCCCACCAGGCCTTCTCGACCAACCTGTTCGCCGCCTGCGTCGATGCCTTCCCGGCGCGGCGCGTCGCCTCGGTGGTGTCGATCGGGGCGCTGGCCGGCAATTTGTGGGGGGCGGCCGTGCTGGAGCTGACGGGCCAGATTCTGGAAGCCGGCGGAAGCTATCTGTCGCTGTTCCTGGCGGGTGGCGCAGGCTATCTCGTCGCCACCCTGTTCATCCGCCGCTGGCTGCTCAGCCCCCTGGCCGCCGCCTGACCCTCTCTTCGGCGCCAATCGGCGTGCGGTGCGACAGAATGCCTCGCCAGCGGCTGGATTCGTGACTGATTTGCAACAGCTTGGCGCGAACCGGCAATGTTGCGGCGCAGCAAAGATTGTAGCGCGAGTTGCGGGCCCCTAGCAGCCATCCCCACAGGCGCGCCCGCCAACCGGGCCCCGGCTTGCCGTGAACCGGCGACCGGGCAGATGCGCACCAGACCTTGGGAGTGATCATGCGTTCCATGCTTCTTGCAACCGCGGCGCTGCTTGCCGCCGCCCCGGCCCTCGCCCAGCAGGACCCGACGGCCGAAGCCGATTTCGGCGCGGGCGACATCATCGTGACGGCGACCAAGCGCGCGCAGGCGCTCTCGGACGTGCCGATCGCGGTGTCGGCGGTGTCGGCGGAGATGCTGGCGAATTCCGGCGCGACCGACATTCGCCAGCTCAACCAGCTGTCGCCGTCGCTGCTGGTTTCGTCCACCTCGTCGGAAGCAGGCGCGGGCGTGGCGCGGATCCGCGGCATCGGAACGGTGGGCGACAACCCCGGGCTCGAGGCCTCGGTCGCGGTGTTCATCGACGGCGTCTACCGCTCGCGCTCGGGCGTGGGCCTGACGGAACTGGGCGCCATCGACCGGATCGAGGTGCTGCGCGGGCCGCAGGGCACGCTGTTCGGCCGGAACGCCTCGGCCGGCCTCATCAACATCATCACGGCCAAGCCGCGGTTCGAGACCGAGGGCACGGCCGAGCTGACCTATGGCAATTACGACTTCTGGCGGCTGGCCGGCGGGATCAACGGCGCGCTGATCGAGGACAAGCTCGCCGCGCGGATCGACGGGGTCTACACTAGGCGCGACGGTTTCGTGACGGACGTGATCTCGGGCCGGAAGGTGAACGACCGCGACCGCTGGCTGCTGCGCGGGCAGCTGCTCTACACGCCGACCGACGACATCGAGCTGCGGATCATCGCCGACTATGCGAACCGGCGCGAGGAATGCTGCGCCTCGAGCTACCTGCCGTTCCAGACGGCCAGCCGCAATGCCGCCGGCCAGCTGATCGTGAGCCGGGCCAATCCGATCGTCGACATCGTCCGCGGGCTGGGCGGGGTGATCACGGACGACACCTACAGCCGCCGGACCTCGATCACGCCGGGGCAGTCCTATCGCTCGAACGTGACCGACTGGGGGATTTCGGGCGAACTCAGCTGGAACTTCGGCAATGCCAACCTGACCTCGATCACCGCCTGGCGGGACTGGAAGGTGAGCTCCAGCCAGGACGCCGACTTCAACAATCTCGACATCCTGTGGCGCTCGAACCAGACGCGGCGCTTCCAGACCTTCAGCCAGGAACTGCGGCTGCAGGGAACGGCGTTTGCCGACCGGCTGGACTGGCTGGTGGGCGGCTATTACGCCGACGAGAAGCTCGATCTGTTCGACGACCTGCGCTACGGGCAGGACTATGTCCGCTACGCCAACTGCGTGGTGGCGGACAGCTTCGCGAACACGGCCGCCTCCATCGGCATTCCGGGCCTGCGCTCGGTCGGCGCGCCGGGCTGCATGAACCAGGCGGTGGCGGCCGCCATCGTCGGCAATCCGGCGATTCCGGCGGCGCTCCGCAACCCCGTGGCCCTGTGGAGCGGCCTCGCGATTCCCGGCCTGTTCGGCTATGATGCGGTGGCGGCCGCCGTCGGCCGGCCGGGCGACACGCTGAACGGCCGCGGGATCGTCGGCGACAGCTACGACCACCGCAGCCGCAACTTCGCGCTGTTCACCCACAATGTGATCGACATCGTGCCCGACAGGCTGCAGCTGACGCTGGGCGGGCGCTACACCAACGAGCGCAAGACGCTCGATGTCGAGCTGCTGGGCAACAACACGCTGTGCGCCGCGATCGCGGCGAGCCCGACGCTCTCGGGGCTGGCGGCGCTGCCGTGCGTGATCAACCCGGTGAACGGCTATCGCGCCTCCTCGCGGAAGAAGGAGGACGAGTGGACCGGCACGGTCGTGCTGAGCTTCAAGCCGGTGCCCGAGCTTCTGACCTATGCGAGCTATTCGCTGGGCTACAAGGCGGGCGGGTTCAACCTGGACCGTTCGGCGCTGAACCCGGCGGCCCCCAGCCTCGACCAGCTGAAGTTCGAGCCGGAGACGGTCGATTCGATGGAGATCGGCGCGAAGCTCGATTTCCGCCGCTTCCAGCTGAATGTGGCGGCCTTCCGGGCGGTGTTCGACCAGTTCCAGCTGAACACGTTCAACGGCACGAACTTCATCGTGGAGAACATCCAGTCGTGCCGGAACGACCTCAATGGCGCCGACCAGGACTTCCCGCCGACCACGCCCAATGCGGCGCTCACCGGGGCCTGCCCGGCCGACCGGGTGCGCGGCGGCGTGACCTCGACGGGCGTGGAAGTGGAGACGCTGATCTTCCCGGCGCGGGATGTGACGGTGAACCTGGGCCTGACCTATGCGGAGACCAAATATCGGCGGAACCTGGTGGGGATCGGCGGCCGGCCCTTCCCGACGCCGCTGTTCAACCTGCCGGGCCAGCAGCTGTCGAACGCGCCGGAATGGGTGCAGACGGGCTCGATCGCCTGGACGCCGATGCTGAACGACAATCTGGGCGCGCTGGTCTATGCCGACTACCGCTTCCAGTCGGCGATCAACACCGGCTCCGACCTGTTCCCCGAGAAGCGGCAGGCGGACTTCCTGGTGGTGAATGCGCGCCTCGGCCTCAATGGCAACGACCGCCGCTGGGCGATCGAGGCCTGGGTGCAGAACCTGTTCAACGAGAAGTTCCAGCAGGTGGCCTTCAACACGCCGCTGCAGGGCTCGGGCACCATCGCCCAGACCGCGCGCGGCGGGCCGAACGCGACGACGCTGTTCGGCAGCTTCCTGGGTGAGCCGCGCACCTTTGGCGTGACGGTGCGCACGCGCTTCTGAGCTGAAAGGCGGGCGCGCTTTCGCGCGCCCGCACCTCAGGCGGCGGCGACCAGCCCCCAGCCAGCGAGCCAGCGGGCGAAACTTTGGCGGGCCCACCCACTCCGCACCTTCTTTCGGTTACGGCCGCGGGCCGGCCCGTCGAGCGGCGGGAAGAGGCCGAAGTTCACGTTCATCGGCTGGAAGCTCTCGGGCGCGGCATTGCCGGTGATGTGGTGGAGCAGGGCGCCGATGGCGGTGTCCTCGGGCGGAACGGCCGGTTCGAGACCGCGGGCACGCGCGGCGAGGAAGCGGCCAGCCAGCAAGCCGACGGCGGCTGATTCGACATAGCCCTCGCAGCCGGTGATCTGGCCGGCTGCGTGGATGCGCGGGTGCGCGCGGAAGCGCAGCGTCCGGTCGAGGAGGACGGGCGAGCGGATGAAGCTGTTGCGGTGGACGCCGCCGAGGCGCGCGAACTCGGCCTTCCCGAGGCCGGGGATGGTGCGGAAGATCCGCGTCTGCTCGCCATGCTTCAGCTTCGTCTGGAAGCCGACGATGTTGAGGAGCGTGCCCGAGGCATTGTCCTGCCGGAGCTGGACGACGGCGTGCGGGCGGCGGCCGGTGCGCGGATCGCGCAGGCCGACGGGCTTCATCGGGCCGAAGCGAAGCGTCTCCGGCCCGCGCTCGGCCATGACCTCGATCGGCATGCAGCCCTCGAACCAGGGCGTGTCGCGTTCCCAGTCCCTGAAGTCGGCCTTCTCGCCGGCCAGCAGCGCGGCGACGAAGGCGGCATATTGGTCCCGGTCGAGCGGGCAGTTGATGTAGTCACCCTCGCCGGGGGGATGGGTGCCGCCGTCCGACGCCTTGTCGTAGCGGGACTGGCGCCAGGCGATGTCCATGTCGACCGAGTCCGCATGGACGATGGGGGCGATCGCATCGAAGAAGGCGAGGTGGGCCTCGCCGGTGAGGCCGCGCAGCCAGTGGGCGAGGCTGTCCGAGGTGAGCGGGCCGGTGGCGACGAGGACGAGCGGCCAGTCGGGATCGGGGGCGGCGACCTCGCCGCGCTCGAGGGTGACGAGAGGATGGGCCTCGAGCGTGGCGGTGACGGCGGCGGCGAAGCGGTCCCGATCGACGGCGAGCGCCGAGCCGGCGGGAACCCGCGCGGCGTCGCCGGCCTTCAGCACGAGCGAGCCGAGATCGCGCATTTCCTGGTGCAGCAGGCCGACGGCATTGTGCGCCCAGTCGTCCGAGCGGAAGCTGTTGGAGCAGACGAGCTCGGCGAGCAGGCCCGTCTGGTGGGCAGGGGTGAGCCGATGCGGGCGCATCTCGTGGAGGATGACGGGAACGCCGGCCGAGGCGAGCTGGAAGGCGGCCTCGGAGCCGGCGAGGCCGCCGCCGATGATATGGACGGGTGTGGGCATGATCCGTGACCTCTAGCCGGATTCTGCCTTGCTGCCGCCCTTTTGTTGCGCCGAAAGCGCGCTAGGGGACAGACGCCGTGGATCTCTACCTGCCGATCGCCGAAATGTCCGTGAACGCGCTGCTGATCGTGGCGCTGGGCGGCGTGGTGGGGTTCCTGTCGGGCATGTTCGGGGTGGGCGGCGGCTTCCTGACCACGCCGCTCCTGATCTTCACCGGGATCCCGCCGGCGATCGCGGTCGCCTCGGCAGCGAGCCAGGTGACGGGCTCGAGCGTGTCAGGGGCGCTCAGCTATTTCCGGCGCGGCCAGGTGGACGTGAAGATGGGGCTGGTGCTGGTGGCCGGCGGGATGCTGGGCTCCGTGCTCGGCTCCTTCCTGTTCGACTGGCTGAAGCGGCAGGGCCAGGTCGATGTGACGATCGGCATCGTCTACGTGATCTTCCTGGGCGCAGTCGGCGCGCTGATGCTGAAGGACTCGATCCGGCTGATCCGGCAGCAGGCCAGAGGCGAGCCCATCCGGGCGCGCGCGCGGCGGCACCACCCGCTGGTGGCGGCCCTGCCGATGCGGATGCGCTTTCCCCGGTCGGGCGTCTATATCTCGCCCCTGGCGCCCTTCCTGGTGGGGGCCGCCGTCGGGGTGCTGACCGTCATCATGGGGGTGGGCGGCGGCTTCATCATGGTGCCGGCCATGCTCTACCTGCTGGGCATGGCGGCCGGCGTGGTGGTGGGCACCAGCCTGTTCCAGATCGTGTTCGTGACCGCGGTTGCGACGTTGCTGCACGCGACCCAGTCGCAGACGGTGGACATCCTGCTGGCCGTGCTGCTGCTGCTGGGCGGCGTGGTGGGGGCGCAACTGGGCGCACGCGCGGCCCAGGGGCTGCCGCCCGAGCGGCTCCGCCTGTTCCTCGCGCTTCTGGTGCTGGCGGTCGCCGTTCGCCTGCTCGTCGGGCTGACCTGGACACCGGCCGAGCTCTTCTCGATCCAGACGGCGGTGGGGTGAGGCGGCTGGCCCGATTGCTGATGCTGGCGCCGGCGCTGCTGCTGGCGCAGGCGCTGCTGCTGCCGGGGGCAGCCGTGGCGCAGCCTCGCCTGATTACCGACCTGTCGCAGAGCCGGATCGACATTTCCTACCGATTCGCGGGCGCCGAGTTGCTGATCTTCGGCGCCATCCAGTATCCCGGCGGGCGGGCCCCGACCGAGCCGCCGGACATCGCCGTCGTGCTGCGCGGGCCGGTCGAGCCGGTGACGGTCAGGCGCAAGGCGCGGGTGCTGGGCATCTGGGTGAACACCGAGGCCGTCCGCTTCGAGACGGCGCCAGGCTTCTACGCGGTGGCGACCAGCCGGCCGGTGACCGACATGCTGGACGAGCGCAACGCCGCCATCCACGAGATTGGGCTCGCCCATCTCCAGCTGTCGCCCGCGACCGCGACGGACGCCGAGACGAGCCGCCGCTTCGAGGAGGGGCTGGTGGCGCTCAGGGTGAAGGAGGGGGTCTACAGCGAGCAGCCCTTCGGCGTGCAGATCACCGACCGGGTGCTCTACAGCGCGCGGATACCCATTCCGTCGGCCGTGCCGGTGGGCAATTACCAGGCCGAGATCTACCTGATCGGCGATGGCGAGGTGAGGGCGCGATCGACCACGCCCGTCATCATCGACAAGACCGGCTTCGAGCGGGGAGTCTATGTGTTCGCGCAGGAGCACAGCCTGGCCTATGGACTTCTGGCCGTGGCGATCGCGCTGGGGCTGGGCTGGCTGGCAGGCGCCGTCGGGCGGCTGCGCGGCGCCTGAGGCCCCGGGATCTGGCGGCGCGGGCCGGGCCGGCCTAGCGTTCGCCCATGGATTCGCCCGCGCCCCTGCCGATGAAGCGGCTGGCCGACTATCGCCCGCCCGACTGGTTGGTGCCGTCGGTCGAGCTCGATGTCGCGCTCGACCCGGTGCGGACGCGGGTTCGCGCCCGCCTCGCCGTGGCCCGCAACGGCACCCACGACCGGCCGCTGGTGCTGGATGCCGAGGCGCTGGCTCTGCTCGACCTGTGGGTCGACGGGCGTCCGCGGCCGCTGCCGCCGACGCCGGCTGGGCGGCTGGACGGCGAGCTGGTGGTGCCGCTGGCGGGCGAGCGAGCCGTGGTGGAGGCGCTGGTCGAGCTGAACCCCTCGGCGAACAGCCGGCTGATGGGGCTCTATTCGTCGGGCGGCACGCTCCTGACGCAGTGCGAGGCGGAAGGCTTCCGGCGGATCGTCCCCTTCCCCGACCGGCCGGACGTGCTGGCGCGCTGGCGCGTCCGGCTGGAGGCGGACGAGGGCCGCTTCCCCGTGCTGCTGGCGAACGGCAACCGGCTGGCGGCCGGCCGGCTTTCGGGCGGGCGGCACTTCGCCATCTTCGACGATCCCTGGCCCAAGCCCTGCTACCTGTTCGCGCTGGTGGCGGGCGACCTTGCCTGCCGGCGCGACCGGTTCCGCACCCGATCGGGCCGGGACGTGGAGCTGATGATCTGGGCGGAGTCGGCCGACATCGACCGGACGGCGCATGCCATGGCGAGCCTGAAGACGGCCTTCGCCTTCGACGAGGCGCGCTTCGGGCGCGAATATGACCTCGACCAGTATCACATCGTGGCCGTGCGCGACTTCAACTTCGGCGCGATGGAGAACAAGGGCCTCAACATCTTCAACGCCCGCTACGTGCTGGCCGACCCCGAGACGGCAACCGACTCCGACCTCGATGCCGTCGCGGCCGTGGTGGCCCACGAATATTTCCACAACTGGTCGGGCAATCGGGTCACCTGCCGCGACTGGTTCCAGCTGAGCCTGAAGGAGGGCTTCACCGTCTATCGCGACCAGCTCTTCTCGGAGAGCCTGGGGTCGGCCGCGGTCCGGCGGATCGAGGGAATCCGCTCGCTGAGGTCGAGCCAGTTCGCCGAGGACTCAGGCCCGCTGGCGCATCCCGTCAGGCCCGACCATTATGCCGAGATCTCGAACTTCTACACCGCGACCGTCTATGACAAGGGCGCCGAGATCATCCGCATGATGGCCGGCCGGCTGGGCCCCGAGCGATTCCGCCGGGCGACCGACCGCTATTTCGCGGACCATGATGGCCGGGCGGCGACCGTGGAGGATTTCCTGGCGGCGCTGGGTTCGGAGGGGCTGGACAGCGGGCTGTTCGCCCGCTGGTATCGCCAGCCCGGCACGCCCCGGGTGACGGCGACCCTCGCGCATGACCCGGCGACCGGTGTGGCGGACCTCAGGCTGGTGCAGTCCAACCCCAAGGCAGGGCCGGAGGCCGAGCCGCTGCCCATCGTGTTTCCGGTCGCGCTGTTCGCGCCCGACGGCCGGCTGCTGGCCGCCGACGACGGGCTGGTGCTGACCGAGACCGAAACGCGGATCCGATTCGAGGGCGTGGATGCGCCACCGATCCTGTCGGCCAACCGGCGCTTTGCAAGCCCGGTGATCGTGGAGCCGCGGCCGACGCGCGCCGAGCTTGCCGTGCTGGCCGCGCACGAGCCCGAGCCGCTTGCCCGCTACGAGGCGATGCAGCAGTTGATGCTGTCGGCGCTGCTGGAGGCGGTGGCGGGCGACACGGGCGGATTCCCGGCCGTGGTCGCAGCCGCTGGCGCGCTTCTGGCCGACTGGGACGCCGACCCGGCATTCACGGCCGAGACGCTGCTGCCGCCCTCGGAAGCGCTGATCGCCGAGGCGATGACGCTCGCTGATCCACCCGCCATCCACGCCGCGCGCGAGGCGCTTCGAAGGGCGCTGCTGGCGGGCCTCGGCGACGAGCTGTGGGCGATCTGGCACGCCTGCGGCCCGGCCGGGGACGACCGCAGCGGCCGCGCCAAGGGCCTGCGCCGGCTGAAGGGAATCGCGCTGTCGCTGCTGATGGCGGACGACGGGCACGAGGCAACCGCAGCGGCCTTCCTGCAGTTCTGCGACGCGCCGACCATGACCGAGCGCATGTCGGCGCTGACGGCGCTGAGCCATTCCAACGCTGTCGAGCGCGAGGCGGCGCTGGCGCGCTTCCATGACCGCTATTCGGGGATGCCCGACGTGCTCGACAAGTGGTTCCAGGTGCAGGCGGCCTCGACGAGGGCCGACACGCGCGCGGTGGTGGAGCGGCTGGCAAGCCACGGCGCCTTCGACCCGCGCAACCCCAACCGGCTGCGCGCGCTGGTGCTGGGCTTCGCGCTGAACCAGACCCGCTTTCACGACGAGCGCGGCCTTGGCTATGCGCTGCTGGCGCGGCACGTGCTGGAGGCCGACCGGCTGAACCCGCAATCGGCCGCGCGCCTCGTGCAGCCGCTGACCCGCTGGCAGCGGTTCGTGGCACCGTTCGGCGAGCTGATGCGCGCCGAGCTGGCGCGGGTGGCCGCGCGGCCGGGCCTGTCGCGCGACCTCATGGACGTGGTGACGACGGGACTGATGGGATGATCCGACTGCTGCTCGGCCTGCTGCTGATGCTGAACGCCGGCGCGCTGGCGGCTGCCGGCCCGCCCGCGCCGGCACCGGCGCCGCTGTCCGAGCTGGTCGAGCGGGTGGACATCCCGTTCGAGACCTTCACCCTCGACAATGGCCTGCGCGTGGTGGTGCACACCGACCGCAAGGCGCCGGTCGTGTCCGTCAATGTCTGGTACCATGTCGGCTCCGTCGATGAGCCCAAGGGCCGGTCCGGGTTCGCCCACCTGTTCGAGCACATCATGTTCCGCGGCTCGAAGCACAGCCGGCAGGACCATTTCCGCCCGCTCGAGGAAGCCGGGGCGACCCAGATGAACGGGACGACCGACTTCAACCGGACCAACTATTTCCAGACGGTGCCGACCCCGGCGCTGGAGCTGGCGCTGTTCCTCGAGTCCGACCGGATGGGGTTCCTCGAGCCGGTGATCGACGAGGCGGTGCTTGCGAGCGAGCGCGACATCGTGCTGAACGAGAAGCGCGACGGCGAGAATGCGCCGGGGGGGCTGCTGTTCCCGGCGCTGCTCGCCGCCCTCTACCCGCCCGACCACCCCTATTCGATCCCGGCCATCGGCCGGGAACCCGACCTGAGGGCGGCAACGGTGGCCGACGCGCGCGGCTGGTTCCGCACGCACTATGGACCGAACAACGCCGTGCTCGTGCTGGCCGGCGACATCGACGTGAAGACGGCGCGGCCGCTGGTCGAGCGCTGGTTCGGCCAGATCCCGCCCGGGCCCCGCCCGCCGCGCTTTGCCGCCCCCGTGCCCGAGCGGCGCGAGACGACGCGCCAGACGATCCGCGACCGGGTGGCGACCGTTCGCCTCGTTCGCGCCTGGGCGCTGCCGGGCGAGGCGGCGCCGGGCATGACCGACCTCGACGTGGGGCTGGCGACGCTGGGGGCGGGGCCGACCTCGCTGCTGTTCGACCGGCTGGTCCGCGCCGAGCGGCTGGCGGTTGCCGTGTCGGCCGGGCTGTCGGGGTTCGAGGGCGCGAGCCTGGCGACGATCTCGGCCGAGGTGCGGCCGGGCGTGGATCCGGACGTGGTGGAGCGGCGGATCGACGAGTTGCTGGCCCAGTGGATGGCCGCCGGGCCGGACGCCGACGAGGTGGCGCGGGTGGCAACGCGGGCAGTGGCCTCGACCATCCGCGGACTCGAGCAGGTGGGCGGGTTCGGCGGCAAGGGGCAGGCGCTGGCGGCCGGCATGGTGTTCGCGAACGATCCGGGCGACTATCGCCGGCAGCTCGCCGAGCTGGCGGCGGTGACGCCCGCCAGCGTGAAGGCGGCGGCCAACCGATGGCTTGCCGGCGGCGAGCATCGGCTTCGCCTCGAGCCCGGCGAGCGCGACCCGGTGACGATCGACGCGCC
>JBKBUL010000039.1:0-18810 GCA_046290045.1 Sphingomonadaceae bacterium | reverse complement strand
GGCCCGCGGCCCGCTTCAGCGCGGCGCCATGCGGATCGCGCCGTCGAGGCGGACGTCCTCGCCGTTGAAGTAGGAATTGCGGCACATCTCGAGCGCGAGGCTCGCATATTCCTCCGGCGCGCCCAGCCGCTTCGGGAAGGGCACGGAGGCCGCCAGCGCGTCCTTCACATTCTGCGGCGCGGCCTGCAGGAGCGGCGTGTTGAAGATGCCGGGCAGGATGGTGTTCACCCGGATCCCCTCGCTCGAGAGATCGCGCGCGATCGGAAGCGTCATGCCCACCACGCCGCCCTTGGAGGCGGAATAGGCCGCCTGGCCGATCTGCCCGTCCTCGGCGGCGACGCTCGCCGTGTTGATGATCACGCCGCGCTCGCCGAAGTCCCCGATGGGCGGCAGCGTCATCATGCCGGCCGCCGATTTCGCGATGCAGCGGAAGGTGCCGACCAGGTTGATCTGGATCACCATGTTGAAGGCATCGAGCGGGAAATGCCTGATCTCGCCCGTCTGCTTGTCGCGGCTCGCGGTCTTGATCGCATTGCCCACCCCGGCGCAGTTCACCAGGATCCGCTCCTGCCCGATCGCGGCGCGCGCCTTCGCAAAGCCGGCGTCCACCGAGGCATCGTCGGTCACGTCCACAAGGGCGAAGACGCCGCCCACCTCGGCGGCCACCTTCTCGCCAAGCTCGGCGTTGCGATCGAAGATGGCGACCTTGACTCCTTCGGCCGCCAGCGCGCGCGCCGTCGCCGCCCCCAGCCCCGAGGCCCCCCCGGTGACGACGGCGGACAATCCCTTCAGTTCCATGGCATCTGCTCCCTTGCTCGGTGTGCACTGTCCCTAGCGGCAAACGGCCGCTGCCCCAGTCCCGCCTTTTGTCAGGTATCGGGCGATCGCGCCTTCGAATGGGCCACGGCCAGCGCCCGCTCCCTGAGCGCCAGCGCGATGCTCGCTGACAGGATGATGGCGCCCCCCACGATCGTCAGCACGTCATAGCGTTCCCCGAACAGCAGGATCCCGGCCAGCGTGATGAGGCCGAAGCGGACGAAATCATAGGGCATCACCGCCGAGGCGTCAGCGAGCGCGAAGGCCTTGGCGAGCGCGATCTGGCCGGCCGCCGCACAGGCGCCCAGCCCGACCAGCAGCGGCCAGGTCTCGCGCGGCGGCCAGGCCCAGAAGGGCAGCGCCACCACGAAGGAGATGGGCGTCATCAGGATGAAGCCCCAGGCCGCCACTGCCCGCGCATCGTCCCCCCCGACCAGCGCCTTGATCGCAACCAGCGAGAAGGCGGTTGCCAGCGCCGAGACCATGGCGGCGAGGATCCCCGGCGAGATCTCGCCCGCGCCGGGCCGCAGCACCAGCAGCATGCCGAGGAAACCGACGGCAAGCGCTGCGCCGCGAACCCAGCGGATCCGCTCGCCGAGGAACAGGACGGCGCCGAGCGTCGCGAACAGCGGCGCGGTGTAGTTGATGGCCAGCACCGGGGCGAGCGGCGCGGTCGCAACCGCATAGAAGGTGGCGAAGGTGGCGATGATGCCCGACACCGCGCGCCGGACATGGCCGGGCAGCCGCTCGGCCCTGAGGAGGCCCGGGGTCAGCAGCAGCATGGGAAGCAGCCAGACCAGCCCCAGGAAGTTGCGCCAGACGACGATCGCGAACGGGTGAAGCACCTCGGAGACCAGCCGGATCAGAACCCAGAGCCCCGCGAACGCCACGCAGGAGACGACCATCCACAGGACGGCCCTCAGATGGGCTGGCAGGAGCGGCACCGGGCGCGGCCGGCTCAGTGGCTGAAGTGCCGAAGGCCCGTGAAGGCCATGGCAAGCCCGCGCGCATCGGCCTCGGCGATCACCTCGGCGTCGCGAACCGAGCCGCCGGGCTGGATGACGGCGGTCGCGCCCGCCTCGGCTGCCGCGATCAGGCCGTCGGCGAAGGGAAAGAAGGCGTCCGAGGCGACCGCGCTTCCGATGGTGCGGGGTTCCGCCCAGCCGGCCTGTCCGGCAGCATCGCGCGCCTTCCAGGCGGCGATCCGGGCGCTGTCCAGCCGGCTCATCTGGCCGGCGCCGATACCGGCCGTCGCGCCGCCCTTCGCATAGACGATGGCGTTCGATTTCACATGCTTGGCAACCGTCCAGGCGAACAGCATGTCGGCCATCTCGGCCTCGGTCGGCGCGCGCTTCGTCACCACCCGGAGCTCATCCACCAGCCGGTCGTCGCGCGACTGCACCAGGACGCCGCCCGACACGCTCTTCAGCACGAGGCCCGGCCGGGCCGGATCGGGCAGCGGGCACAGCAGCAGGCGGAGATTGGGCTTCCGCGACAGGATGGCGCGCGCGGCCTCGTCGGCGCCCGGCGCGATGATCACCTCGGTGAACAGCTCGGTGATGGCGGCTGCCGTCTCGCCGTCCAGCGGGCGGTTGAGGGCGATGATCCCGCCGAAGGCCGAGACGGGATCGCACGCCTTCGCCGCGCGATAGGCTTGCGTGAGGGTGGCGGCGGTCGCAACGCCGCAGGGGTTGGCATGCTTGATGATGGCAACCGTGGGATCGGCGTCGCGGAACTCGCTGACGAGGGCAAGGGCGCCGTCGGCGTCGCCGATATTGTTGTAGGACAAGGGCTTGCCCTGCACCAGCTCGGCCCCGGGCAGCCCCGAGGCCACGCCGGCGGCACGATAGAGCGCGGCCGACTGGTGCGGGTTCTCGCCATAGCGAAGCACGCTTGCCCGGGTCAGCACCAGCGGCAGGCGCGCCGGCAGGGCCTCGCCCTGGTCGGCAAAGGCGAACCAGCCGGCGATCGCCGCGTCATAGGCCGCCGTCGCCTGGAAGGCGGCCGCGGCCAGCCGCCGGCGCGTGGCGAGCGACAGCCCGCCCGAGGCGGCCAGTTCGGCGGCGAGTGCGGGATAGTCGGCCGGGTCGGTCACGACGGCGACATGCGCATGGTTCTTCGCCGCCGAGCGAACCATCGCCGGCCCGCCGATGTCGATGTTCTCGATGATCTCGTCGCGCGGCGCGCCCTTCGCCACCGTCGCCTCGAAGGGATAGAGGTTGACGACGACGAGATCGATGGGGGCGATCCCGTGCGCTTGCGCCGCGGCCTGGTGCGCCGGATCGTCCCTGAGCGCCAGAAGCCCGCCATGCACCTTCGGGTGAAGCGTCTTCACCCGCCCGTCCATCATCTCGGGAAAGCCGGTCAGCTCGCTCACCTCGCGCACCGGCAGCCCAGCTTCCGCGAGCGCGCGGGCCGTGCCGCCGGTCGAGACCAGCTCGGCGCCCTGGGCCTCAAGCGCGCGGGCGAAATCGACGAGGCCCGCCTTGTCGGAGACGGACAGGAGCGCGCGACGAATGGGGATGATGTCGGACATGTCACAACCCTGATGGTGAAGGGGGGAGGCGTCGGGCGGCGCCGGGCTCAGGGCCCGGCCCGGGCCAGGCGGCGGAAGCTCCAGCTGATGTCACCGCTCTCGCCCGGAGTCACCAGGGCGGTCAGCAGGATCTGCTGGATCTCGTGCGCAACACCTTCGGAGTCGATCATCAGGCTGGGCTCGATGGCGACCACGCCCGGCCCATGGTTGAAGCTGGCCCGGAAGGCCCAGGCGACATCGGGATCGGCGCGGCCGCTGCCGGGAAGCCGGACGAGGGCGCCGCGCCCGTCCGCCGTCAGCGCGGCTTCGGCACCCGGCCCGAGGTGAAAGCGGATGGCGACCGGCAGGGGCGCGCGCAGGCGTGCCAGCGCAAGCCCGCTTCTGACCGGGAGCAGATGATCCTCGCCGCGCAGATCGTCGCCCTCGGCCGAAAGCCAGAGGCGGCGCAGATGGTCGAAGCCAAGGCGCCGGCGCCAGCCGTCGTGCCGCGCCTCGACCAGCTGGCCGGCCGGGAGGCTGCGCGCCTCGACCGCCACTTCCTCCACGCCGCCCAGCCGGCGCGGGGACCCATCGGGCAGGCGGCTGGAATTGGTGTCGGCCAGCACGAGGGCGGAATGGCCCGCCGTCGAGCGCAGGCCCATCAGAAGCTCGGGCGGCAACGCCCGCGGGCCATCGGCCGACCGGCCGGCGCCGCAGCTGACGATGAGCGGCCGGGCGCCATCGCTCATCACGAAGGCAAGCGTCGAGGCATGGCCATGGTCGGACAGGCGAAGCGGCGGCGGCGGCCCGGCATCGAGGATCACCCGGGTGCCGCCGGCTGCGAGCCGACGGAAGCCGCTGGCCGGCGCCGGCGCGGCCTCGGCCGGGGCGACGCCCAGCCGCGCCAGCGCGGCGCGATCCGGCTGGCCGCCGTGCCAGGGGGCGGGCATCCCGTCGCCCATCGCCAGCACGGCGAGGCCCTGGCGCACCCGGTCGAAGGCAAGGGCGAGCGAGCGCGGGCTGCGGAATCCGCGCGCGGCATAGGCCGCTGTCAGCTCCAGCAGCAGGTCGCCGAGCTCAGCGAGGTCGAGCGGGCAGCGCGTCGCCATTTCGCCGTCCGGCCCGACCAGCTGGCCGAGCGTCTCGGCCAGCAGGGCCTCGGCCCGTGCCTGGCGCGCCTCGTCGCCGGGCAGCATCAGCGCCCCCATCAGCAGGCCGGCCAGCGCCTCGGCGCGGGCGAGCCCGACGGGCAGGCGCGGCGCGGCGCGTTCCAGATGGCGGGTCCAGCGGGCGATCCCGTTCAGCACCGCCGAGCGGTGCACCTGGTCGAGCCCCGGCATCACCCGCGGCGCATGCTGCACCGCCCGGCGCACGCGCACGCCGGTGACGTCCGGCGCCCAGGCGATCGCGTCATACTCCGGGAAGCAGGCCAGCCAGTTTCGGGCGAGCGCCTCGGCGACCGTCGATTGCGCGTGCGGATCGGCTTCCGCGAGGTCGCGAAGCCAACCCCAGCTGTCCACCCAGCGGCGCCAGGCCGCCGGCGCATCGGGCGAATCGAGCCGCGCGTCGGCCACCCCCTGGCCATAGCCGTCGCGGAACAGCCGCCCGCCCTTCAGGCGCGCGCCGCGCGCCGCGTCGCCGGGGACCGGGTCGGCGGGCACCGCGAGCAGCTTCAGCGGGTAGCGGCCCCTGAGGCGAAGTCGGTGGACGGGCGAGGCGAAGGCAAGGCGATCCAGCCGGTCGGCAACCCGCTCGGCAAGCGAGGGGCCCCGGTCCCCGCCGGCCCGGGTCAGGCGAAGCGCTTCATGCTCGGCGTCGCCCGCCGTCATGCCGGCGCCCCGGCGCTCGCGGCCTTGAGGCGCGCGATGTTGCCGGCATAGGCGGCCGGCCCGCCCCGGAAGCTCGCGGTGCCGGCCACCAGCACGGTCGCGCCCGCCGCCACCAGCCGGCCGGCGTTGCCGGAATCGACCCCGCCATCCACTTCCAGCTCGATCGGCCGGCCGCTGAGGTCGATCAGCCGGCGCAGCGCGGCGATTTTCGGCAGGGCCGATTCGAGGAAGGCCTGGCCGCCGAAGCCGGGGTTCACGCTCATGACGAGGACGAGATCGACGAGATCGAGAACCGGCTCGACCGCGGCGATCGGGGTCGCCGGGTTCAGCACCACGCCCGCCTTCCTGCCCAGTGCCGCGATCCGCATCAGCGTGCGGTGGAGATGCGGCCCGGCTTCGGGATGGACGGAGAGGATGTCGGCCCCGGCCTCGGCGAAGGCCTCCACCAGCTGGTCGGCCGGGCTCACCATCAGGTGCACGTCGAAGGGCTTCGCCGAATGCGGCCGCAGGGCCTTCACCACCATCGGCCCGATCGTGAGATTGGGCACGAAGTGATTGTCCATCACATCGACATGGATCCAGTCGGCGCCGGCCGCATCGATGGCGCGAACCTCCTCGCCCAGCTTCGCGAAGTCGGCCGACAGGATCGAGGGCGCGATCTTCGGGGGCGGGGGGGCGGCGGGCATGGGCCTTCCCTACCCGCCGCCGTCACCCCCGCCAAGGCCGCTTGGGCGCGCGCGCGGCGAGCCGTGCTTGGGCTGCCTCGCGAATGGCCCGGCGCTCGGGATCGGGGGCGGTCGGCCAGCGGCCGATCTCGTCCGGCGTGCGGCCGCAGCCGATGCAGATGCCCGCCTTCAGCCGGCAGATGTCGCGGCAGGGCGAGGGCACGAGGCTGGCGGCAAGGTCGGTCACGAGGGGGTCACATGCTGTCTCTTTCCTGTCATGGGAAGGGGGCAAGCGGACGCGACGGGGAATGACGGGAGGCAGCGGATGACGGATCGGATCGGGCGGCGGCTGTTCCTGGGCGGCGTGGGGGCAACGCTTGCCGCCCCGGCGCTGGCGCAGCTCGCGGAGTCGAGCTTCTTCGCCGACTTTCCCTTCAAGCTGGGCGTGGCGAGCGGGGATCCCTCCGCCGACGGTTTCGTGATCTGGACGCGGCTGGCGCCTGACCTGTCCGAGCCGGGCGCCGGCCTGCCGCGCCGCGCGCTCCCCGTTCGCTGGGAAGTCTCGGACACGCGGACCTTCGCGAAGCTCGCGGCCAGCGGCGAGGCGCTCGCCCGGCCGGAGCTGGGCCATAGCGTGCATGTGACGGTCTCGGGCCTCGCGCCCGGTCGGCCCTGGTTCTACCGCTTCATCGCCGCCGGCGAACGCTCGGCCACGGGGCGCGCCCGAACGCTTCCGGCTGCCGACGCCGACGTGGCGCAGGTCAGGATCGGCGTGGCCGGCTGCCAGGACTGGCAGGCCGGGCTCTACACCGCCTTCGCGCATCTCGCCCGCGAGGAGCTGGACGCGGTGTTCCACTATGGCGACTATATGTATGAATATGGCCCGCGCGCGAGCTTCCTCGACTTCGCGACCGGCCTGCAGGTGCCGACCGTTCGCCGCCACGACGGGCCGACGACCTATTCCCTCGACGACTATCGCCGCCGCTACATGCTGATCCGCGCGGACCTCGACCTCCAGAATGCCCACGCCGCCCACCCGTTTCTCATGAGCTTCGACGATCACGAGGTCGTCAACAACTGGGTGTCCGACATCGCGCCCGACGGCACCCCGCCCGAGCTGTTCCGGCTTCGCCGCGCGGCGGCGATGCAGGCCTGGTACGAGTTCATGCCGGTGCGCGCCGACGCGCTTCCGGGCCCGGCCGGACAGTCGGGCCCGTGGCGCCACTATCGCTTCGGGCAGCTGCTGGACGCCCGGATGCTGAACACCCGCAGCTATCGCAGCAGCCAGCCCTGCGGCGACCGCTTCGGCAGCTTCTGCCCCGAGGTGAACGACCCGAAGGCCGAGGTGCTGGGCCGCGCGCAGGAGGACTGGCTGGTCGGCGGCCTCACCCGCCGGCCCGGGCGCTGGAACGCCCTGTTGCAGCAGGTGATGATGATGGACCTCGACCGCGGCCGGCAGGCGGCGCGCGGCATCAACCCGGACAGCTGGGCGGGCTATGCGGCCCCGCGCGACCGGCTGCTCAAGCGCCTGTCGGGCGTGCCCAACCTCGTCGTGCTGACCGGGGACGAGCATCAGCACTGGGTGGGCCATGTCCGCCCGACCGGGGCCGATCCGTCGCGCACGCCGGCCGCAGCCGTCGAGTTCGTGACGACGTCCATCACCTCGGGCGGGGACGGGCCGGGCGAGCGCGCCGAACATGCCGAGATCCGCCGCCGCAATCCCGGCCTCGTCGATGTGTTCGACCAGCGCGGCTACTCGGTGATGACGGCGACGCCCGAGGCCTGGACGGCGGAGATGAAGGTGGTGGACACGGTGCGCGCGCCGGGCGGCCGGCTGAAGACCCACGCCAGCTTCCGGGTGGGCGCCGGCAGCAACCGGGTGGAGCGGGCCTGAGCCCCCCCTTCAGGGCAGGATGAAGCTGGTGCGATCGACCCCGGTCGCGCCCGTTTGCCGGTCGTAGGCGGTCACCGTCACGACATGGGCGCCCGACCCCTCGAGCGGCAGGTCGGCCGCGAAATGGCCGGTGCGCCCGGCATAGGGCAGGGGCAGGCGGGTGACGGGGCCGCCGCCCCGCCGGACATGCGCGGTTACCTCGAACCGGGCGGCATCCCACAGGCCGCCGGGCGTGATCGGGCAGCCGCACATCATGGCGACATCGACGGCGATGCGCTGCTGACGCGTGCCCGGCGCAAGCACGCGGTGGGCCGCCGGCTCGACCACGTCCGTCACCAGGCCGGGCAGTTCGAGGAGCCAGCCGTCACCCGCGGTCACGCCGCGCCCCGGAACCACCCACATCTGGCTGGTGACGGTGACGGCCGACTGCGCCTGCGCGAGCGGGCCGCGGGCCGACACCTCGAGAAGGCGCGGCTCGGCAAGATCGACGCTGGCGCGGAAGACGGCCGAGCCCTCGCTGTGGCGGACATGGTCGCGCGGGCCGCCGCCCATGATCCGCTTGGTGTCGCCCGTGTCGCCCACGACCGTGCCCTGGGCGAGGATGGCGCGGGTCTCGGCGTCGCGGATGACGATCTCGACGCCGCCCATGCTGGAGCCGACGAACTTCGCCCCCTGGGACAGCACGCGGACGTGAATGGGGGTTGGCTCGGCGGCGGCCGGGGCAGCGAGGCCGAGAAGCAGGAGAGCAGCAAGCACGCGCATGGCGGGCAGGATGCCCGCTTGGTGCGCGCGCTTCAAGCCGGCGTCAGAGGCCGATCCGGACCCCGATCGCGGGGGCGTGCCCGATGGTGTCCGCCCGGCCGCGGTTGATGTCCTGCTGGCGGAGCCAGGCGAGGCTCAGGCTGACGCGGTCGCTCGCATCGTAGGTGAGGCCGAGCTGGGTGCGAAGGCCGGTCAGACCTGTGGTGCCGCCGGGCGAGGTCGGGGCCAGGGTGAAGAAGGCCTCGGCATCGGCGAAGCCGGCGACACGGCCATCCGCGTCGAGGGGCACGTCCACGCCGAGGCGCGGGCGGATGCGGACGCTGGCCCGCTCGGTGCCGTCGAGGAACCGCTGCTCGAGCCGGAGGCGGGCGCGCCAGATGCCCCACGCACCGGTCGCCTGCTGGCTGAGCCGGGTCTCGTTGGCGGCCCCGTCGTTCACCCGCCGCTCGGCGCCGAAGGCAAGGCGAATGCTGTCGCTTGCCCGGTGGCGCAGCCACAGCCGGGCGAAATAGGTATCGGGGCGCCCGCGGGACGAATCGCGGAAGCGCTGCACGGCTTCGAAATCGAGCCCGTTGTGCTTCGACAGGTTCGTCGAGACGGTCGCATTCAGCCACAGTTCGAGATCGCTGTCGGCCGCATGGGCCGGGCCCGCCGCCATCAGCAGCGCGATGCCCGCGCCCGCGAGCCCCTTTCGGTCTGTCATGAAGGGCCTGATCCCAAGCTGTTGTGGCGCAATGGTTCGAACGAGGCGCCGCTTATGGCGATGCGCCGGAAGCGGTGCAAGGCGGGCCGGCGCGTCGATCAGCCGCGCGGCTGGGGGCGAACCACCACCTTCGCGTCCGGGAAGCCGGCGGCCGCAAGCGGGATCCGGTAGGTCGCCTCCAGCGCCCGGTCGGCAGCCTCGTTCGCCATGGCGAGCAGCTCGGGCTGCCGCGCGAGCGCCCGGAACTCGGCCGGGGCCTTCTTCTGATTGTCCTCGCGCAGTCGCTCGAGAACGCCGGTCGTCACCGTCGCCCAGCCCTCGTCGCTGTAGGTCTGCGCCTTGTCCCAGTGGATGGCGGGTTCCCCGATCGCGACGGCCGGCCGCCAGACGGTCAGCACCCGCGCCGTCTCGTCCCATTTGACGTCGCCCTCCCCGATCGCTGCCAGCTCCAGCCGGTAGCTGACGGTCGCCGGGAGGATTGCCGTCTGGCGGGTGGTGGCGACGGTGATCGGGCCGAGCGTCGTCTCCCGCGCCGAGGTGATGGGCTCGACGAGGCGCGCCGTCATCACGAGGAGCGCCTGTTCCTGCCGGATCGCGGCCAGCATGCCCTGGAGATCGGGCTGCGCCTGGCACAGGCCGACGGCGACGCAGGCGGCCGCCCGCCGCTCCGGCCCCGCGGCCAGGGCCGCCAGCCCGCCGAGCAGGGTCGCCGCCCCGAGCCAGGCCAGCAGGGTCTTCACGCGAGGCGCCATTGCTGCGCCCCCTCCTGCCGGGCGACCCGCCCGCGCGATTCGAGATCGAGGAGATGCGCGAGCACGCTTCGCCCGGCCGCCGGCCAGAGCCGGCGATCGACCGTGGCGTACATCCGCTCGACCAGCGCCGGGATCGCGCGCGGGCCGGATTCCAGCTCGGCGAGGATCTGCGCCTCGCGCTGCCGGCGGTGGAGCGCTAGGTGCCGCGCCCAGCGCTGCGGCTCGCGCACCGGCTCGCCATGGGTGGGGTAATAGACGCGATCCTGCGGCCGGGCGGCCAGCTTCTCGAGGCTGGCCATATAGGCCGCCATGTCGCCGTCGGGCGGGGCCACCACCGTCGTCGACCAGCCCATCACATGGTCACCGGTGAACAGCGCGCCTTCCTGCGGCAGCGCGAAGCAGAGATGGTTCGAGGTGTGGCCCGGCGTGGCGACCGCCTCCAGCCGCCAGCCCGGCCCCTCGACCGCCTCGCCATCGGCAAGCACGAACTCGGGGGCATAGTCGGGATCGAAGCCGGCATCCGCGCGCGGGCCATCGTCGGCCAGCGACAGGGGTGCGCAGCCGCCGATCCGCCCGCCGACCCGCGCCTTCAAGGGCCCGGCAGCCGGCGAATGATCGAGATGGGTGTGGGTGACGAGGTGAACGCGCACCGTCTCGCCCGTGACCGCCTCGGCCACCGCCGCGATGTGCGCCGGGTCGGCCGGGCCGGGGTCGATGATCGCGACCTCGCCGCGGCCGACGATGTAGGTGCCGGTGCCGGTGAAGGTGAAGGGCGAGGGGTTGCGGGCCAGCACCCGGCGAACCAGCGGCGACAGTTCGATCACCCGGCCATAGGGGGCGTCGGCCACGAGCTGGTCGAAACCGGCGTTCATGGGGACGGCCTTAGGCGAGATCGGACGGGCCGCAAAGCCACCGGAGCGGCCTGCCCCGCCGCCCGCCCCTGCGAAAGCAGGGGGCCGGGCCTTCGGCGGGTCTGCGGGCCATGGCATTGCCATGTCCGCAGCCGCCTTCGGCCTAGTTCCGTTGCTTGCGCATGAAGGCGGGAATTCGGGTTTCCTGGTCTTCAGCCGGCTCGGGCTCGGGGGCGAGCGTCGCGGGCGGCGCTTCCTCGGCCTTGGGCTTGCGGGCGAGATCCATCATCCGCTCGAACAGGGTCTGGCGGCGGACCGGCTCGGCCGGCGCTGCCTCGGCGACCGGCGCCGGCTCGGGCGCCGGCGGCGGGGCAAGCGGCAGCTCGGCGATCACCGGCGAGGTCTCCTCAAGCTCGTCAGCCTGGGCGTCGACCGCGTCGCGCGTGTCGGGCGGCAGCGGCTCGTCGAGATCGAGGATGTCCTCGTCGAGCTCCTCGGCGGCCGCTTCGGGCGCAGCCCCGGCCGAGGCGGCTGGCCGGAAGATCCCGCCCGGCGTTCCGAACACGCCGGCCGCCATGGGGCCCCCGGCCGGCGAGGTCTGCGGCGCGCCTTCGGGGCGGATGCCGCCGCCCCCGCCACCGCCGGGGCCGCCGGCGGGCGGGGTCGGCTCGGGCGGCGTGTCGGTGCCGGCGGTTGCGGGCGCGATTTCCCCGGCGCCGGGTGCCGCCGGCGGCAGCGACACGCGGGTGCCGAACAGGCCGCCGGCCGCCGCCTGCCGGATCGGCTGCGGCTGCGGCTGCGCGGCGGCCTTCGCGGATTCGATGCCCGTCGCCACCACGCTGACCCGCATCCGGCCATTGAGGCCATCGTTGAAGGCCGAGCCGACGATGATGTTGGCATCGGGATCGACCATCTCGCGGATGTGCTGGGCGGCTTCCTCCACTTCCATGAGGCCGAGATCGTCGCCGCCGGTGATGTTGATGATGACCGCCTTGGCGCCGCGCAGGCTGACTTCGTCGAGCAGCGGGTTGGAGATCGCCTTCTCGGCCGCCTCGATGGCGCGACGGTCGCCCTCGGCCTCGCCGGTGCCCATCATGGCCTTGCCCATTTCGCTCATGACGGTGCGGACGTCGGCGAAATCGAGGTTGATGAGGCCGGGCAGCATCATGAGGTCGGTGATGCCGCGCACGCCCTGGTTCAGAACCTGGTCGGCCATGGCGAAGGCCTGCTTGAAGGTCGTCTGCTGGTTGGCAATCAGGAACAGGTTCTGGTTGGGGATCACAATCAGCGTATCGACGTGCCGCTGCAGCTCGGCGATCCCCTCCTCGGCGGCGCGCATGCGCTTCAGCCCCTCGAAGGCGAAGGGCTTGGTGACGACGCCCACGGTCAGCACGCCGCGCTCGCGCGCAGCCCTTGCGACGACCGGCGCCGCGCCGGTGCCGGTGCCGCCGCCCATGCCGGCGGTGATGAAGCACATGTGCACGCCGTCGAGCACCTGGTCGATCTGGTCGAGCGCTTCCTCGGCGGCGGCCGCGCCGATCTCGGGCCGGGCGCCGGCGCCCAACCCTTGCGTGATCTTGAGGCCGAGCTGGATCCGCGTGGTGGCCGGCGACAGGGCAAGCGCCTGCGCGTCCGTGTTGGCGACGACGAAGTCGACGCCTTCCAGCCCATCGTTGATCATGTTGGCGACGGCGTTTCCGCCGGCTCCCCCGACCCCGATCACGCTGATGCGCGGCTTCAGTTCAACGAGACTGGGTTGCACGAAATCGAAAGGCATGGGGGTCTCCCTCGTCAGATCTGGCGTTTAAGGGTTTCGATGAGGCGGTGGAAGGTGGAACGCGGCGCCTGGCGACTTTTTCCGCGCGCCTCGCTGACCGGCAGCCGCGCGAGATCGAGCCGGGGCGTGGCGCCGTGCAGGATGAGGCCGGCCAGCGTCGCAAAGGCGGCCGTGGACTGCGCCTCGGGCAGGCCGGCGAGCCCGCGCGGCCGGCCGATGCGGACATTGCGGGCAAGAGCCCCCTGCGCGAAGTCGGCGACCCCGCGCAGCTCGGCGCCGCCGCCCGTCAGCACCACCTGGCGGCCGGCCGGGCCGGTGAAGCCCAGCTCCTTCAGCGCCCGGTCCACCTCGCCGAAGATGTGGTCGAGCCGGGCGCGGATCACCGCGATCAGCTCGGCGCGCGGCACCCGGCGGATGTCCTGCCCGTCCTCGGAATCGAGCGGCGGCACGTCGATCAGGTCGTGATTGTCGCGCGGGGCGGCCGTCGCCGCGCCCGACAGGGTCTTCAGCCGCTCGGCGACGCTGCGCTTCGTCGCGAAGCTGGCGGCGATGTCGGCGGTGATGTCGGCCGCGCCCATCGGCAGCGAGACGAGGCCCGCCAGCATGCCGCCGCCGTGGACGGCCACCGTCGTCACGCCGGCCCCCATCTCGACGAGCGCCACGCCGAGCTCGCGCTCCTCCTCGTTGAGGATGCTGAGTGAGCTGGCCACGCCCGAGGCGACGATGGATTCGACATCGAGATGCGCCTGGCGGACGGCGAGGTCGAGGTTGCGGCAGGGCGGCGTGGCCGCCGTCAGCACATGGATGTCGACCGCGAGGCGGTCGGCATGGAAGCCGCGCGGGTTCATCACGCCCTCGAGGCCGTCGATGGTGTAGAGGGTCGGCTCGGCATGAAGGGTCGAGCGTCCGGCCTTGCCGATGGTCTCGTCGATGCGGGCGCGGCCGGCCGCAAGCAGCGCGTTCATGTCGGCGTCGGTGATCCGGTGCCCGGCGATGTCGATCTCGACCGAGGTGACATCGCTGTCGAGCTGGCCAGCCGACAGGTTCACGATCACGCTCTCGATCTCGACGCCGGCGGCCTTCTCGGCCTGCATCATCGCCGCGCGGATCGCCTGCTCGGTGCGGCCCATGTCGGCAACGAGGCCGCGCCGCAGGCCGTTGGACGCGCGGACGCCGGCGCCGATGACGCGCGGCGGCGACTCGCCATCGGCCATGGCAATGAGGGCGGCCACCTTCGAGGTGCCGACGTCGATGGCGGCCAGCACCCGCTCGGCGCGGGGCTTCAGGAGCTGCGAGGGGCTGAGCACGGCAACGGCCATCAGGCGACCCCCTGTCCGGCATGTGGGCGGGCCCGCTCGACCGGCAGGCCGCCGGCCGGGCCGGCCGCGGCACCGGGCGGCGCGGGCGCGGCCGATGGCGGCGGCGCGAGGCGGGGCCTGGGCAGCTGGCCGGTCTCGGTCTCGACGCGCACGATCATCCGGTCGGGCACGCGCAGGTCGAACCGGCGGAAGCCGCGCCCGAGCAGCGGCGTGTCGCGATCGAGATCGACGAAGCGCATCAGCGCGACCGTCGCGGCCTCGCCCTCGGGGAGCGCGATCGTCTCGCCCGTCGTCATGCGGAGATCCCAGCGGCGGCCGCCGACCAGGATCGCGGCCGTCAGCCGCCCGGCGATCGGCGGGTGATCGGCGAGCAGCTTCAGAAGCTGGGGCGCATGGGCCGGCGCGTCGGCGCCGACCAGCAGCGGCAGCTTCGCAAAGGGCTTGAGATCGTCGGCGGGCAGCACCACGCCTTCGGAATCGATCAGCCGCATCCGGCCCTGATGCTGCCAGAGCGCCGCGGGCGCCCGCTCGAGGAGGCGCACCTCCAGCCGGTCGGGCCAGCGGCGGCGCACCTCGGCATCCTTGACCCAGGGAAGCGCCAGCAGCCGGGCCCGGATCGCCTCGAGGTCGAGCGTCAGCATCGAATCCGAGCCGCCGTCGAGCACCGCCTCATAGACCTCGAGGCGGGGCTGGTTGGCGACTCCCTCGAGCCGGACCTGCGCCACCACGAACCCGGCCTCGGCGCTGGCGGTTGCGAGGGCCTCGGCAGCGCGGCGCGGCAGGTCGGCGGCGAGCGCCCAGACGAGCGCGGCCATCAGCCCCAGCAACAGGAACCCGCCGATCAGCAGGCGCCACAGCCGATCGGGAGCCATCGGCACGGCAACCGCGACCTGCGGCGCGGGCGGACGGCGGGTGCGGGCCCCGCGACTCATGCGAGCGCCCTCTCGATCAGGCGGCCGACGAGCCCTTCATAAGCGAGGCCACGATGCCGGGCCTGCTCGGGCACGAGGCTCAAGGGCGTCATCCCCGGCTGGGTGTTGACCTCGAGGAGGTAGAGCCCGGCTTCGCCGGCCGCAGGATCGAAGCGGAAGTCGGCGCGCGAGACGCCCCGGCACCCCAGCAGCCGGTGGGCGAGCGCGGCCTGCCCGAGCGCGCGAGACGCGACGGCAGGGTCGATCTCGGCCGGGCAGATGTGCACCGTCAGCCCCTCGGTATATTTGGCGTCGTAATCATAGAAGCCAGATGCAGGTTTCAGCTCGGTGACGGCGAGCGACTCGGGCTCGCCGTCCGCGCCTTCCAGCACCGCGACCGTCAGCTCGAGGCCGGCGACGAAGGGCTCGGCCAGAAGCTCGGCATAATGCTGCCACGGACCCTGCGAACCACGCGCGATCGGCTGGCCGAGATTGCCGTCTGCCGTCACGATCGCGACCCCGACCGAGGAGCCCTCGTTCACGGGTTTCAGCACATAGGGCCGCGGCAGCGGATCGGCTTCGAACAGGCTCTCGCTGGAGACCACCCGGCCGTCCGGCATGCGCACGCCGGCCGGCACCAGCAGGCGCTTGGTCAGCTGCTTGTCGATGGCGATCGCCGAGGCGGCCACGCCCGAATGGGTGTAGCGCAGGCCGAGCAGATCCATGAGGCCCTGCACCGTGCCATCCTCGCCGGGCGTGCCATGGAGCGCGTTGAACACGACATCGGGCCTTGTGGCCAGCAGCCGGTCGGCAAGGGTCGCGCCGGCGGCCGGCGACTCGCCCATGTCGAGCTCGGTGACGTCATGCCCCAGCGCCCGCGCCGCTGCGGCGACGCCGGCGCCCGAGACCAGGCTGACCGCCCGTTCGGCGGACCAGCCGCCCATGAGGACCGTCACCCGCATGGCCGGGACCTGCCCATTCCGTCGGGCGACGGCCGCCCGACGCGCTCGATCTCCCACTCGAGCTCGATGCCCGAAGCCGCCTTCACCCGGCGGCGCACCTCCTCGCCCAGCGCCTCGATCTCGGCCGAGGTGGCGTCGCCCGTGTTGAGGAGGAAGTTGGTGTGCTTTTCCGAGACCTGCGCGCCGCCGAATCTCAGGCCGCGGCAGCCGGCCGCATCCACCAGCTGCCAGGCCTTGTGGCCGGTCGGATTGCGGAAGGTGGAGCCGCCGGTGCGGGTGCGAAGCGGCTGGCTTTCCTCGCGCGCGGCGGCGATCCGGTCCATCTCGGCCTGGATGTCGGCCGGCGCACCCGGCGCGCCGCGAAGCGTGGCGGCAATCACGATGGCGTCGGCCGGAAGGTCCGAATGGCGGTAGGCAAAGCCCAGCGCCGCAGCGGGAAGCATGACCCGCTCGCCCGAGCGGAGCATCAGATCGGCGGTGACCAGCACGTCGGAAACCTCGCGGCCATAGGCGCCGCCGTTCATGCGAACGAATCCGCCGACCGTGCCGGGGATTCCGCGCAGGAACTCGAGACCCGCGATGCCGGCGTCGCGCGCGGTCGAGGCAACCGCGATTCCCGAGGCGCCGCCGCCACAGGCGAGCGTGACGGCATCGAGCTGCCGGACCCCCGCGAAGGCCTTGCCGAGGCGCACCACGACGCCGGGCACGCCGCCGTCGCGGACGATGAGGTTGGAGCCGAGCCCGAGCGCCATCACCGGCACCTCGGGCGGAAGCGCCGCGAGGAAGGCAGCGAGATCCTCGGCGTCGGCCGGCTCGAACAGCCAGTCGGCCGGGCCGCCGGTGCGGAACCAGGTGAGCGGCGCGAGCGGCGCGCCGGCCGTCAGCCGGCCGCGCACGGACGGCATGGACGCGAGCGGGCGTTCGGCGAGCGCCATCATGCGCGGGCCTCGGCGAGCCGGGCAGGCAGGGCTGCCGCCCATTTCGTGATGTCGCCCGCGCCGAGGCAGATGAGCTGGTCGCCCGGCCCGACGAGCGGCGCGAGCGCCGGCGCAAGCCCGGCCTCGCCGGAGACCGTCAGCACCTGGCGGTGGCCGGCGCGCTTCAGCGCCTCGGCCAGCGCCTCGTGGCTCACCCCCTCGATCGGCGCCTCGCCGGCCGGATAGACAGGGGCGAGCACCACCGTGTCGGCATCGTTGAAGGCGGTGATCCACTGGTCGAACAGGTCGCGCAGGCGGGTGAAGCGGTGCGGCTGGACGATGGCGATGACGCGCCCGGCCGCACCTTCCCGCGCGGCGGCGAGCACGGCCTTCACCTCGACCGGGTGATGGCCATAATCGTCGATCACGGTGGCCGGCGCGCCGCCGGCCATCGGCACCTCGCCCACCCTGGTGAAGCGGCGCTTCACGCCCGAGAAGCGGGCGAAGCCGGCACGGATGTCGGCCTCGGACATGCCGAGCTGGTCGGCAACGGCGACGGCGGCGAGCGCGTTCAGCACATTGTGCCGGCCGGGCATGGGAAGCTCGAGGCCCTCGTAGCGGCGCTCGGGATGGCCGGGACTTCTGAGCGTCACGTCGAAGCGGTTGCCGCCGGGAATCGCCACCACATTGTCGCCGCGCACATCGGCCTGGCCGGCGAAACCGTAGGTCACGATCCGCCGGTCGGACACGGCCGGGATCATCGCCTGCACTTCCGGATGATCGAGGCAGAGGATGGCGGCGCCGTAGAAGGGCACCTTCTGCACGAACTGGCGGAAGGCGGCCTTCGCCACCTCGAACTCGCCATAATGGTCGAGATGCTCGGGATCGATGTTGGTGACGATGGCGAAGGTGGGCGGCAGCCTGAGGAAGCTGCCGTCGCTCTCGTCGGCCTCGACCACCATCCACTCGCCCGCGCCCAGCCGGGCGTTGGAGCCATAGCTGTTGATGATCCCGCCGTTGATGACCGTGGGGTCGAGCCCACCGGCATCGAGGAGGGCGGCCACCATCGAGGTCGTCGTCGTCTTGCCGTGCGTGCCGGCGACGCAGACGGTGGACTTCAAGCGCATGAGCTCAGCCAGCATCTCCGCGCGGCGGACCACGGGAATCCGCCGCTCGAGCGCGAGATCGACCTCGGGGTTGCCCGGCCGGATCGCCGTCGAGACGACGACGACGGCGGCCTCCCCCAGATTCTCGGCGCGGTGGCCGATGGCGACCGGGATACCCTTCGCGCGCAGGCCCTGGACCACGTAGCTCTCGGCGATGTCGGAGCCCTGGACGGCAAAGCCGAGGTTCTTCATGACCTCGGCGATGCCCGACATGCCGATGCCGCCGATGCCCACGAAGTGGATCGGCCCGACCTCGGTGGTGAAGCGGCTCATGCCCGCCCCTCCGGCCGCAACCCGGCGAGCGCGCGCACCTCATGCTCGACGAGGTCGGCAAGGCGTCGGGCGGCATCGGGCACGCCCACCCCGCGCGCGGCGGCTGCCGCCCCCTCCAGCGCCTCCGGGCTGTCGAGAAAGCCGCGGATCGCGCCGGCAAGGGCGGCCGGCGACGCATCGCCCTCGGCCAGCGCGACCGCGCCGCCGGCGGCCACGAGGGCGGCGGCATTGGCCGACTGGTGATCGTCGGCGGCCGCCGCAAAGGGGATCAGGATCGAGGGGCGGCCGATCGCGGCAAGCTCGGCGACCGTCGAGGCGCCGGCGCGCGCGACGACGAGATGCGCCGACGCCAGCTGCTCGGGCATGTCCTCGAGATAGGGCCGGCAGTCGGCCTCGATTCCGGCGCCGCGCCACGCCTCGAGCACGGCGGACAGATCCTCCGGCCGGCACTGCTGCACGACGGCAAGGCGGCGGCGCTCGGCCTCGGGCAGGCGCTGGGCGGCGGCCGGCACCCGCTCGGCCAGGATCCGGGCGCCCTGGCTGCCGCCGACGACCAGCAGGCGGAAGGGCTGGCCCGGCCGAGGCGCGGAAAAGGGCGCGTCGCGGGCGGCAAGAATGGCCTCGCGAACGGGGTTGCCGGTGACGACCGCCTTCGACCCGAGCGCCGGGTCGAGCCGGGCGGTGGAGGGGAAGCTGAG
>JBKBUL010000038.1:0-19030 GCA_046290045.1 Sphingomonadaceae bacterium | reverse complement strand
TGGGGGGGGTTGGATGAACCTTTCCGGCACGGCCCGGCCCGAGCTTCCCGACGCGCCCGAGGTGGGCGCACCCCGTTGCTTTCTGGCCTTCGTCTGGGCGGCGCTTGCGATCGGCTGGGCCGAAGCGCTGGAGATCCGCCTGCGCGATGGGGTCGAGGTCGAGGGCGTGCTGGCGCTCAGGATCGAGGGCGCGGTTGTCGAGGCCGCGACGCGGGCGGGCGCCTGGACCCATGCATTCCGGGTGGACGATGTCCTGCTTGTCAGGGCCGTCGCGCGCGGGGGTGCCGCGGCGCAACGGCCCTGAAGCCGGTTCAGCGGCCGAGGTTCACCCGGCCCGTCAGCCCGAAGAAGCGGCCGGATTCACGGGGAATGATGTAGCGGAAGCTGCCACCGGGCCCGCCCGAGGTGATCGAGGCGGCGAACTGTTCGTCGAACAGGTTGCGCACCTGGAAGGTCAGCCGGAAGCGGTCATCCGGGTCGGCGACCGCGACGCTTGCATCCACGATCGCATAGCCGCCGATGGTGGTGGCAGCCCGAACCGCCGGGTTCGCGCTGAACTCGGACAGCTGCGAGGACTGGTAGGCCAGCGCCCCGCCGACGATGAGGTCAACCCCGCCCAGCGGGAAGCGATTGTCGGCCGCCAGGCTCGCCTTCCACTTCGGCGCATTGGCGAGCGGGGTGCCCGACGGGATGACCTGTGTGGGGTTGCCGCCCGGCGGCAGGCGGAAACTGTCCACCCGGGCGTCGGTGTAGGCGAGGCCGCCCGACACCGAGAGCGTGTCGGTCGGGCGGGCGAGCAGGTCGAGCTCGAATCCGCGGGTCGAGACCTCGCCGGCATTGGTGAGGCGGGTGACGACCACCCCCGCGACGATGTCGGGATTGTTGGCCTGGTAATTCTCGTACTTGGCGTAGAAGCCGGCGAGGTTCAGCACCACGCGCCCGTCAAGCAGCGTGTTCTTGAGGCCGACCTCGAAGCTGTCGACCGTCTCGGGCGCGATGACATTGGTGCCGATGGCCGTCAGGTTGAAGAAGATGTTGTAGGCCGGCCCCTTGTAGCCCCGGGCGTAGGTTCCGTAGAGCATGTGATTGTCGTTGAGGCGAACCTGCGCGCCGAGGCGGCCGGACCAGTTGTCGTTGGAGGTCTTGGCACGGAAGGGGATGCCGTTCGATCCGGTGCCGGCGAACACGCCCTGGTCGAAGTTCGGCTGGATGCCCGGCCCGGCCAGCGTGGTGCGGCGGATGTGATCCACCGACAGCACGTCATAGGTGTAGCGCAGGCCGCCGATCAGCGTGAACATCTCGTTGATGTTCCAGCTTGCCTGGCCGAAGAAGGCGAGGTTGTCGAACTTCGAGCCGAAATCGGCCGAGCCCGACGGGAAAGTCACCGGGCCGGAGCCCGTCTCGCCACAGCGGACGATTCCGACCACCGGCGTCGGCGGTGTGTTGCAGAGGATCACATTGCGCGTGAAAACCCGGCGGTTGGTCGCCTTCGAATAATAGGCGCCCACCACATATTCGATCATCTGGCCCGTCGGCGAGGCGAGCCTCAGCTCCTGGCTGAAGGTGTCGGAGCTTTGCGGGCCGTCGTCATGCAGTTGCGGCACGCCGACGATCGGCGCCGAGATCCAGTCGCCGTCGCGGATCTCGGTGTTCTTCCACTTGCGGAAGGCGGTGATCGAGGTCACCGTGCCGAGGTTGCCGGCATCGATGTCCGCCTGCATCGAAAGCCCCCAGCTTTCCTCCTTCGTCGCCGTCACGAGGTTCTGGGCAACCGTCGTCGAGCGGTTGCCGCGGAAGCTGTCGGCCGGAAGGATGAAGCGGGCATTGTTGGTGGGCTGCTGGCCGATCGACTCCGCGCAGCAATCGTCATTGGCTCGGCGATAGTCGCCGATGAATCTGAGCGTCGCCCCTGGCGCGATGTCGGCCTCGATGGTGCCGCGCAGGCCCCAGCGATCATAGCCGTTCACGCGCTTGCCGGTGAAGGTGTTGAAGTAGTTGCCTTCATACTCGCCCCAGAAGGCGGTGAAGCGGCCGCGAACATCCGGGGTGAAGGGGATGTTGATGCCGCCGCGCAGGCGATATTCATTGCCGTTGTCGAAGAAGAAGCTGCCTTCGGCATAGCCCTCGAACCGGTCGGTCGGGCGGCGGGTGACGATGTTGACGACACCGGCCGAGGCGTTCTTGCCGAACAGGGTTCCCTGCGGGCCGCGCAGCACCTCGATCCGCTCGATGTCCACGAGATCGCCGAAGCCTTCGCCGGCGCGCTGAAGCACGACGCCATCGAGCACGGCGGCGACCGAGGGTTCGGCTGCAATCGAGAAGTTGATCGTGCCGACCCCGCGCAGGAACAGCGCCTGGTTCAGCGTGGTGCCCGACTTGCGGAAGTTGAGCGTCGGGATGAGATATTGCGCATTCTCGAGCGTCGCGCCGCCCTGCGCCTCGAGCATCGAGCCCGACAGCACCGAGACGGCGACGGGCACGTCCTGGAGGCGTTCCTCGCGCTTCTGGGCGGTGACGACGATGTCGGCGAGTGGATCGCTCGGCGCGTCCGAGACGACCTGCTGGGCCACAGCCGGCGTTGCAAGAAGGGCGATGGCCGTCCCCATCAGGATGAATGCGCGCATGATCTGGTCCCCAAGGTGCGCGGGCTGTTGATGCGCCCGTCGTCGTCGCGCGGCTGTGCGCCGGGCGGGAGGCGAAGGCAATCACCCGGATCGCCGATCCGGGCGCATTTTCATCCATCTGTCACATGGCCGCCACAGGCGGATATTCAGCCGGCGAGCAGCTCCCGCATCTCGACGGCCCGCTTCTCGCGCGCCGAGAGCTCGGCTGCGGCGCCCATGGCCACTGCCATCAGGCCATCGTGCGCGCTGACCTGCGGCGGGTGGCCGGTGCGGACCGAGCGGGCGAATTCCTGGTGCTCGTACCAGGTGGAGCCATGGTGGGAGCCGGCCTTCAGCGCCGCTTCGTCCACTTCGACCGTGCGGCGCGCCACCCGCTTCGGGTTCATGAAACCCACGCGCGGGCTGAAGACGATCTCGCCCGAGGGGATGAACACGTCGAGCCGCGCTTCGCCGCCCACGGCGGTGATCTCTTCCTGCTGCTCGGCGCCGTCGGCGAACATGCACAGGTCGAGCATCGCGCGCACGCCATTGTCGAAATCGACGACGGTGTAGCTGTTGTCGATGATGTCGGGCACGCCCTGTTCATAGCGCTCGCCGAGATGGTTCACGTCCATGGCGCCCGAGCAATAGACGCGCACCGGCTCGGCCTTCACGATAAGGCGCATCAGGTCGAAGAAGTGGCAGCATTTCTCGACCATGGTGCCACCCGTGTTGGCCGAAAATCGGTTCCAGTCCCCCACCTTCACCAGGAACGGAAAGCGATGCTCGCGGATGGAGAGCATCCTGAGACGACCCACCTTGTGCTCGTGCACCTCGCGGATGAATTCGGCGACGGGGGGCATGAAGCGATACTCCATGGCCGTCCAGAAGATGCGGTCCGTTCGCGCCGCCTGGTCAACGATCCAGCGGCAGTCCGGCACGGTGGTCGCCAGCGGCTTCTCGCACAGGATGTGCAGGCCGGCATCGAACAGCGGCTCGAGCACCGCGCGGTGGGTGTGGTTGGGCGAGGCGACGATGACGGCATCGAGGCCGCCGGCCGCGGCGAGTTCGGCCGCCGTCTGATACTCGCGGACCGGCCGGCCGCCGAGCGCGGCCTTCGCCCAGCCGCGCGAGGTCTCGACCGGATCGGCGATGGCCACCAGCTCGGTGCCCGGCGTGATCAGCAGATTCTGGATATGCTCGATCCCCATCATGCCCGTGCCGACGAGCCCGTAGCGAATAAGCTCTCCCATTCCCGTCCTTCTTCTGCCATCCCGGCGGTCATGGACACGCTGGGCCTTTCGACCGATCCCGTGCCGCTGGGCGCCACGGGCCTCTCATCCTCGCCCCTCGCATGGGGCATGTGGCGCTTCAAGGGGGACGATGTGGCGGCCGCCGCGCGGCTCGTCCACGCCGCGCTCGATGCCGGAATCACCTTCTTCGACACCGCCGACATCTATGGGCCCGACAATGGCGAGCCGTTCGGCGCAGCCGAAGCATTGCTGGGCCGGGTGTTCGCGGCCGAGCCTTCGCTTCGCGGCCGGATGCTGCTGGCGACCAAGGGCGGGATCCGGATGGGCGTGCCCTACGACAGCTCCTCGGCCTATGTCGAACAGGCCGTGGATGCCTCGCTGAAGCGCCTCGGCGTCGATCATGTCGATCTGTGGCAGATTCACCGGCCCGACCTGCTGGCGCATCCGGCCGAGGTGGCCGAAGCGCTGGATCGCATTGTCGCCTCGGGGCGCGCGCGGGCCGTGGGCGTTTCCAACTTCACGCCGGCGCAGGTGGCGGCGCTCACCTCCTATCTCGAGGTGCCGCTCGCCTCGATCCAGCCCGAATTCTCGGCGCTGGCGACGAGACCATTGTTTGACGGCACCTTTGACCAGGCGATGCAGATGGGGCTTGCCGTGCTGGCCTGGTCGCCGCTGGGCCAGGGCCGGCTGGGGGCTGCGAACCCGGCCGATCCGAGGGCCGCAGCAACAGCGGCCGCGATGGACCGGATCGCGGCCGAGCAGGGGGTTTCGCGCACGGCGGTTGCCTATGCCTTCGTTGGCGCGCACCCGGCCCGGCCGATCCCGATCGTCGGCACCCAGACCGAGGCGCGAATCGCGGAAGCGCGAGAGGCACTGAAGGTGCGCTTCACCCGCGCCCAATGGTACGAGATCCTGCAGGCGGGCATGGGCGAGAAGCTGCCCTAGGAGACGATGGAAAGGCGCGTGACGATGGGGTGCGAGGTCAGCTGGTTCTCGGCGCTGTGCGACGATGACTATGAGTTTCTGGGCGTGCCGGATCCGGCGCTGAAGTCGAGCTTCGAGCACTGCCGCAACATCGTGCTGACGGCCGAGAAGGGCGGGTTCGACAATGTGCTGCTGCCCTCGGGCTATGCGCTGGGGATCGACTCGACCGCCTTCGCCGCGGCGATGGCGCCGCTCACGCGGACCATCCGGATGCTGCTCGCCGTCCGGGTGGGCGAGGCCTGGCCGCCGCAGCTTGCCCGCCAGCTTGCAACCCTCGACCGGATGATGGGCGGGCGGCTGACCGTCAACATCATCTCCTCCGAGATGCCGGGCGAGACGCTGGCATCGGCGCCGCGCTACCAGCGCACCGTCGAGCTGATGCAGATCCTGAAGGCGCTGCTGAATGGCCAGCCGCTCGACCACCAGGGCGAATTCTGGACGCTGAAGCTCGATCCGCCGCGGATCTCGACGCTCTCGGGCAAGTGCCCGCCGCTCTATTTCGGCGGCCTGTCCGACGACGCGCGCGAGGCGGCTGCGAAGGCGGCCGATGTCTATCTGATGTGGCCCGACACGATGCCGGCGGTGCGCGAGATCATCGCCGACATGCGCCGCCGGGCGGCAGCGCACGGGCGGACGCTGAAGTTCGGCTATCGCTGCCATGTGATCGTCCGCGAGACCGAGGCCGAGGCCCGGGCCTATGCCGCGCGGCTGCTGTCGAGGCTCGATGCCGAGACGGGCGAGGCGATCCGCTCGAAGTCGCTCGATAGCCAGTCGGTCGGCGTTCGCCGCCAGGCCGAGCTGCGCGCGGCCGCCGGCGACGAGGGCTTCGTCGAGGACCATCTGTGGACGGGGATCGGCCGGGCGCGCTCCGGCTGCGGCGCTGCGATCGTCGGCACGCCCGACCAGGTGCTGGCCAAGCTGAAGGCCTATCAGGCGGAAGGGATCGAGGCCTTCATCCTGTCAGGCTATCCGCATGCGGCCGAGTGCGATCTCTTCGCGCGCCATGTGCTGCCCCACCTCGAACATGGGCCGCTGCGGATCGGCTGAACGGCTCTAGCTGATGCCCAGCACGTCGCGCGCGATCGCAAGCGTCGAGGCCCGGTCGGCGGGAAAGCCGGCAGCGATCCAGCGTTCTTCCACCTCCGCCAGCCGGCGCGAGACGGCCGGGCCGGGCGCGAGGCCCATGGCGATGAGATCCTTGCCCGAGACGGGCAGCCTTGGGCGCCTGTACTGGCTCAAGGGGCCGGCCCAGTGCGCGGCGCGGGGGTCGCCGGTGAGAAGCAGGCGGTCGAGCGTGGCAGCCGCGCCCAGCCGGTAAGCGAGCGCGCGCGGATCCGCCGGCACGGGCGTTCGGGTCGCGGCATGGAGCAGGCGGCCCTTCTCGAGGTTCGACAGGCGCAGACGGTTGCCGATCTCGGTGGCAAGCGCCGGGTCGGGCGGGAGGAGGGCTGCCAGACGCCGGAGGCCATCGGGCGCGACGCGCGCCTGCGCCTCGGCCGCAATGAGCGCGGAGAGGTCCGCGAGGCGGCCGGCGGCGATTTCGGGCAGGACCGGGGCCAGGATCCCGTGGCTCACCATGGCGGCGATGGTCGGCGCCGGGTCCGGCAGGGCGAGCAGCTTCAGAAGCTCGTCCCGGATCCGCTCGCGCGAGAGCGCCATCAGGTTATTGGCGCGGGCCGCGCAGGCTGCCAGCCCTTGCCGGTCGAGCGTGGCCGAGAAGCGCGCCGAGAAGCGGAAGAAGCGCAGGATCCGCAGATGATCCTCGGCGATCCGGGTGAGCGGGTGGCCGATGAAGCGCACGCGCCGGGCCTCGAGATCAGGAAGGCCGCCGACGAGATCGATCACCTCGCCGGTCAGGGGGTCGGCGTAGAGGGCGTTGATGGTGAAGTCGCGGCGCTGGGCATCGGCCAGCCAGTCGTCGGTGAAGGCGACCTCCGCGTGGCGGCCATCGGTTGCCACATCGCGGCGAAGTGTCGTCACCTCATAGGGCGTGCCACCCGCCACCGCCGTGACGGTTCCGTGCGCAAGGCCCGTCGGCACCGCCCGAATATTGGCGGCCTCCAGCCGCTCGGTCACTGCCTCAGGCGACAGCGTGGTTGCAAGGTCGATGTCCGAGACGGGAAGGCCAAGCAGGCTGTCCCGCACGACACCGCCGACGAGGCGGGTTCGGCCCATCTCGGCGTCGAGCGCGGACAGCAGCCGGCGAAAGCCCGGCCGACCGAGCCAGGCCTCGGGATCGAGCCGGGTCATCTCAGGCGCGCCGAGAGATTGACCAGCATGCCCGCCGTCGCCCCCCAGATCAGCCGGTCGCGCCACTCGATCGCGTAGAATCGCCGGCGGCGGCCCTGCCATTCGGCCTCGCGCAGCTGGTGGTTGCGGGGATCGAGCGCATGGTCGAGCGGAACCTCGAACAGGTCGGCGACCTCGTTCGGATTGGGCGCGAGCGCGAGATCGGGCGGGATGGCGCCGACGACGGGGCGCACCTCGTAGCCCGTGCCGGTGCGATAGGGGTCCGACAGGCCGAGGACTTCGACCGCGCCGGCTTCCAGCCCGATTTCCTCGTGCGCCTCGCGCAGCGCGGCCGCCACCGGCCCGTCATCGTCCGGGTCGATCCGCCCGCCGGGAAAGGCGACCTGGCCGGCATGCTGGCGCAGATGGCCGGTGCGCATCGTGAGCAGCAGGCCGGGCTCGGGGCGGAGCACGATCGGCACCAGCACGGCGGCGGGGACGGGTGGCGCGTGACTGCCCGAGACAAAGCCGGAATCGCCTGTCAGCCGCACGGTGCCGCCAGCAGCAAGCCGCCGGCGCACATGCTCGGTGACGCGCGTGTCAGCCGGCATCGAAGGGAAAGAAGGCGCCGTCGCTCCACAGGCCGGGCGGGCCCTCCGCCACCCGTTCGGCGAGCGCGAGGTCGGCAAGCTGGTAAAAGACCGGCCGATTGACCAGCGCCTCCAGCGGCCGCTCGTGCGGCCCGCGCACATGGAGGTAGGGCCGCGGCGTGCCGTCAGCAGCGGTCTCGACCCGGAGCGGATGGTCGGGGCCGGCGATCACCACCTCGTCGGTGTTGAGGCGGAACGCGAGACGGCGATCCGGGCCTTCGCCCTCGCTCGTCGCCTCGACGGCGATGAAGGGCGCGTCCTCGACCTCGATGTCGAGCTTCTCGACCGGCGTGACCAGGACGAAGCGGCCGTCCGGCTCGCGGCGAAGGATGGTCGAGAAGAGGCGAACGAGGGCGGCGCGACCGATCGGGGTGCCCGCATGGAACCAGGTGCCGTCGCGCGCGATCCGCATGTCGGAATGGCCACAATGGGCCGGGTTCCACTGGTCGACCGGCGGCAGGCGGCGATCGGCGACAGCGCGGGCGATCTCGTCGAGGCTCAGGCGCGCGAGATCGGGCCCCTCGGGCCGGATCGGCTCGGCCGTCGGCTGGCGTTCGGCACCCATGCGCGCGATGTGGCGGCGGGTTCGCGCCCGGTCAAGAAGCCGCCCGGCTTTCACCCTCGGTCACGTCACGGGCGGCCTCGAGGCGGGCGGCCCCGGCGAACAGGCGCGGCTCGGGCGCCCGCAGCAGCAGCCGGGCGCGATCGACCGGGCCGGGCAGGAGCCAGTCGCCCGTGTGCCGGGCCGAGAAGCCCCAGCGGCCGTAATAGGGTTCATCGCCGATGAGGCAGGCGGCAAGGCCGAGCCGGTCAATCTCGGCAAGCGCCAGGTCCATGAGGCGCATGCCGATGCGCTCACCCCGCCGCTCGGGGTGGGAGACGACCGGGCCGATGAGCGCGATGGGCCGGGCGCGGCGGGGATGAACCCAGTTCAGCCGATGCGCCGCGATGCTGCCGACCAGCCGGCCCTGATCGATGGCGACATAGCCGGCCTCCGGAATCGGCTCGGCGCTCCGGCGCAGCAGGGCCGCCGTGCGAAGCTGGCGGGCCGGGCCGAAGCAGAGGTCGAGCAGGGCCTCGATCTCGGCCGGCGGAACGGACTCAGGCGAGAGGAAATCCATGTGGTGAAGCCCATGCAGGTCATGCGTTTCGGGACTGTGAAAGGGCCTGACGCCCTGCCGGATGGCCGCCAGCCACCCGCCCGCCGCGCACATGGGGGCACGCGGCGGTCAGCCGCGTCGCATTCCCCGATGCTCGAGCTTGGCACCCATGGCGCGCGCCCTATAGCGAAGCGGACGGGAGAAGGAAAGATGAAGCTCTACGACATGAAGTTCGCGCCCAATCCGCGGCGCGTCCGGATGTTCCTGGCCGAGAAGGGGGTGGAGATCGAGCGGATCGAGATCGACATCCAGGCGGGCGACAATCTGCGGCCCGACTATCTCGCCATCAACCCGCGCGGCGTGGTGCCGACCCTGCTGCTCGATGACGGCCGGATCCTCGACGAGTCGGTCGCCATCTGTCGCTACATCGAGGGGCTCCATCCCGAGCCCAACCTGTTCGGCCTCGACCCGCTCGAGCAGGCCGAAGTCGAGCGGTGGGGTCGCCGGTCGGAGTTCGACGGGATGTTCAACCTCGCTGCAGCCTTTCGCAACACCCATCCGGCCTTTGCCGCCCGCAGCGTGCCCGGCAGCGGGCCCGAAACGCCGCAAATTCCCGCGCTTGCCGAGCGCGGCCGCATGCTGGCGCGGCACTGGATGGAAGCGCTCGACCGGCATCTCGAGGGGCGCGACTGGCTGGCCCTCGACCGTTTCACCATTGCCGACATCACGACGCTTGCCTGCCTCGACTTCGCCAAATGGGTCGATCTGAAGCCGGGGCCGGATCTGCCCAACCTGGCCGCCTATCATGCGCGCCTGAGGGCGCGGCCCAGCTCAGCTGCCTGAGGCGTCGGCCGCGTCGGTCGGCGGGTCGGCAGGCCGGTCGATCCACCGGGCGCCCTGCGCCTCGGCCAGTTCCGCGACCGCCCGGGCCTCGCCGATCTGCTCGAACCGGACCCGGTCGACGCCCTCGTCGCGCAGGCGCCAGTCGAGGTAGAGGCTGCCCGTCTCGAAGCTGACCTCCTGGTCGGTCACGCGCATGTCCGCCCCGAACAGGATCGCTTCCCCGACGATCCGGTCCCCCAGCCAGACCAGCGCCCGCCGGTTGGTCAGCATGTAGCGCGCCCGGGCCCGCGCGTTGGAGCGCAGCCAGACCGGAAGCGCGATGATCAGCAGCACGCCGGCCACCATGGCCAGCACCAGGGGCAGGGCATTCTGATCGGGCCGGCCGGCAAAGGGCGAGCCGCCGAGGTGCGGGCGCATCAGTTCGACCGCGAACCAGGTGAGCAGGCCCAGCAACCCGAGGAACCCGAGCAGCGCCATCAGCTTCCTGGCCAGCATGGCGGGGCGCCCCTGCCAGAGGATCGTCTCCCCCTCGCCGGGCTTCAGCGGCCTGAGCGCACGCGCGCGCGGAAAGGCGACAGCATCGGCCGCCGCTTCGCCTGCCGTCATGTGCCGATCAGCCGGCATCCGGCCCCTCAGCGCTCGACCGTGAGCGCGATTCCCATGCCGCCCCCGATGCACAGCGTCGCAAGGCCCTTCTTCGCGTCCCGTCGCACCATCTCGTGCAGCAGGGTCACGAGGATCCGCGCGCCCGAGGCACCGATCGGGTGGCCGATGGCGATCGCGCCGCCGTTCACATTGAGCTTCTCCGGGTCGAGCCCCAGTTCCTGCCCCACGGCGAGCGCCTGCGCGGCAAAAGCCTCGTTCGCCTCGACGAGGTCGAGATCGCCAACCGACCAGCCGGCCTTTTCCAGCGCCTTGCGCGAGGCCGGCACCGGGCCAATCCCCATATAGGCCGGATCCACCCCGCACGACGCCCAGCTCTTGACGGTTGCGAGGACGGGGGCCCCGCGCCGCGCGGCTTCGGCCGCCGACATCAGCACCAGCGCGGCCGCGCCGTCGTTGAGGCCCGAGGCGTTGGCGGCAGTGACGGTGCCGTCCTTCTTGAAGGCGGGCTTCAGGCCCGCCATCGCCTCGATGGTGGCGCCCTCGCGGATATATTCGTCCTGGTCGACGACCATGTCGCCCTTGCGGCCCTTCACCGTCACCGGGGCGATCTCGGCGGCGAAGCGCCCGGCCTTGCGCGCGGCCTCGGCCTTGTTCTGCGAGGCGGTTGCGAAGGCATCCTGCGCCGCGCGCCCGATCTGGTAGCGCTCGGCCAGATTCTCGGCGGTGACCCCCATGTGATAGCCGTTGAAGGCGTCCCACAGGCCATCCTTGATCATGGTATCGACGAGCTCGACGGCGCCCATCTTCTGGCCGCCGCGCAGCGCCTGGGCGTGCGGGCTGAGCGACATGTTCTCCTGCCCGCCGGCCACCATGATGTCGGCATCGCCGTTGCGGATCGCCTGGGCGGCGAGCGCCACGGCGCGAAGCCCCGAGCCGCACACCTGGTTTACGCCCCAGGCCGGCACGTCCTGCGGGATCCCAGCCGCCATCGAGGCCTGGCGCGCCGGGTTCTGCCCCTGTCCAGCAGTGAGCACCTGGCCCAGGATCACCTCGCCGATGTCCGCACCTTCCACCTTGGCGTCGGCCAGGGCAGCCATGATGGCCGTCCGGCCCAGCTCATGCGCCGGAACCGACCCGAAACTGCCCATGAAACTGCCGACGGGCGTGCGGCGCGCGGCAACGATCACAACATCGGTCATGGAAGGGCTCTCCTTGAAAGGGCGTGACTCGTGGCCCTGCCTCTAGGCCCCGTGCAGCCAGTTTGAAAGCGGTTCCCAGAGTCCGGCGCGCGCGCCGCCGCCCACCACCATCCCCACATGCCCGGACGGGACATCGATTCGCGCATCGACCGGGCGGCGCAGGCGCGCGGCCTGGGGCACGATCCGGTCGCGCGTGGCGCCCGCCTCGAACAGGGCCGCCCGAATGGCATCGGGCCGGATGGCTTCGCCGCCGACCCGCCACTCCCCCCGGCCGATGCGGTCGGCGCCGAACCCAGACAGGAACAGGTCGCGCGCGGCCGCTCGAGTGAGCGGCGCGCCGCTATTCGCCCAGTCCTCGACGGCGGCGAACCAGCCGATGTGCGGGTCGCCGGGCGGTCGGCGGCCGAGCCGGGCGAACTTCTCGACGACGGCGGCCTCGTCGAGGCTCCAGAACAGCGGGTTCAGAAGCGAGACGGGAACCGCGCCCAGCCGGTCACCGATGAGGCGGATCGCCCGCCAGCTTTCCAGCGCATTGCGCCGGGCCTGATCGGGAAAGCCATCGAAATGCCACGGCGAGGCGATGAGCGCGAGCCGCTCGAGCCGGGCGCCCAGCAGCTGGCCGGCGGCGAGCGCCAGCGTGCCGCCCAGGCAGTAGCCGACGAGGCGAAGCGGTCCCTCCAGCCGGGCAAGCAGCGGCAGCAGCCGAACGGACACCAGCCCGGCAAGGCCGAGCCGTCGCTCGCTGCGTCGCATCGGCCCCCAGTCGACAAGGAGCACCCGGTGGCCCTGCGAGGCGAGATAGCGGACGAGCGAACGGCCTTCGGCGAGATCGAGGACTACGGGCGCGTTGATGAGCGACGGGATGACGACCGTTGCCGGCGCATCCGGCGGCCCGCCGACATGCCGAAGCATCACGCCGCCGCAGCGGGCGACCAGCGGGCAGGGAGGCATCTCGGGCGGCAACGCCGCCTGCTGGTAGATGCGCAACCCTGCGAGGATGTCGGCGAGCCGCTGCCGGTCGGGCCCGGCCGTGCGCGCGGCAAGCGCCAGGAACAGGGGCAGGGGATGGGGCCCTCGGCCGTGCTCAGCCATGCTGCAATGCCACACGGGTTGGCGGGGCCATGCTGCACATGCTAGGTGCGCGGCATGGGGCGTGCGCGCGCGCCCGACCGCATCGATGAAAGCCGAGACCCATGCCGAGCCCCCAGAGCAGCGAGGCCGCCGAGGCCCCCATCATCATCAAGAAATACGCCAACCGGCGCCTCTATGACACCGAAAGCTCGAGCTACATCACGCTCGACCATCTTTCGCAGATGACCCGCGCCGGGCGCGAGTTCAAGGTGGTGGACGCCCGAACCGGCGACGACATCACCCACAGCGTGCTCACCCAGATCATCGTCGAGGAGGAAACCCGCGGCACCACCCTGCTGCCCGTCAGTTTCCTGCGGCAGCTGATCGCGCTCTACGGGGACCAGATGCAGGCGATGGTGCCGCATTATCTGGAGGCTTCGATGGAAGCGTTCCGCCGCAACCAGGAGCAGGTCCGGCAGACGATGATGGGGATGATGGGCGGCGGCTCAAACCCGTTCGAGGCGCTGGCCCGGCAGAACATGGCGATGATGAAGGCCGCCGCCGACATGTGGGCGGGTGCGGGCCAGATGCCGCGCCCTGCCGCGCCACCGGCCGACAGCAGCACGGCCGAGGATGTGAAGGCATTGAAGGAGCAGCTGGCGGCGCTCCAGGAGAAGATCGACCGGCTGGCCAAGAGCTGACCGGCTGCCATGCCCGCGGCTGACGCCTTCCTGGCCGACCTGCCTGCCGAGGTCGTCCGAACCGATCCGGCCGATCTGGCCCCCCATCTGACCGACTGGCGCGGCGCCAAGACCGGCGATGCAATTGCGCTGCTGCTGCCGCGCGACACGGCCGATGTGGAAGCGATCGTCCGCGCGGCCAATCGCCATGGCGTAGGCTTGGTGCCGCAGGGCGGCAATACCGGTCTTGTCGGCGGCGGTGTTCCCGAACCGGCGGACCGGCAGGCGCAGCCGGTCGCCATCCTGTCCACCCGCCGGCTGTCGGCCATTGAGGCAATCGATCCGGCCGGCCTGTCGCTCGTGGCCGGCGCTGGTGCGATCCTCGCTGACGTTCACGTCGCGGCCAGCCGGGCCGGATGTCGGTTTCCACTGTCGCTGGGGGCCAAGGGAAGCGCGACGCTGGGCGGGCTCGTTTCGACCAACGCGGGGGGCACCCAGGTGCTTCGTCACGGGACGATGCGCGCGCTGGTGCTGGGGCTGGAGGCCGTGCTGCCCGACGGCAGCCGGCTCGACCAGCTCTCGGCGCTGCGCAAGGACAATAGCGGCTATGATCTGAAGCAGCTGCTGATCGGCGCCGAGGGCACGCTGGGGATCGTGACCCGGGTGGCCGTGCGCCTCGCGCCGGCCATGGCCGAGCAGGCGACCGCCTGGGTCGGGCTTGCCGATACGGCCGCTGCGCTTCGCCTGCTCGAGAGGCTGCGCGCCGCGCTCGGCGAGCGTGTCGAGAGCTTCGAGCTGATCTCGCCCGAGGCGCTCGACGTCGTCCTTGCCCATGCTCCCGGCCTCCGGGCGCCGCTCGCCGGCCGGCACGGGGCCCATGTGCTCGTCGAGGTGGAAGCGTCTGCGGCGCGCCTGTCGGACTTGCTGGCCGAGGCGCTGGCCGGCGGCGTTGCCGAGGATGCGGTGGTCGCCGCGTCGGTCGCCCAGTCGCAGGCCTTCTGGCACCTGCGCGAGACCATCCCCGAGGCCGAGAAGCGCGAGGGCGGGGCAGTCAAGAACGACATTGCGGTCGCCGTGGCCGATGTGCCGGCCTTTCATGCCGAGGCCGTCGATCTGTTTCGCCGCACGCATCCTGGTGCGCGGCCGCTCGTGTTCGGGCATCTGGGGGACGGCAATCTGCACTGGAACCTGCGGCCCCCGCCCGACGCCGAGAGCAAGGCCTGGCTTTCGCGGGAAGGCGAGGAGGCGCGACGGCTGCTGCACGATCTCGTGGCGCGCCATCGCGGATCCATATCGGCCGAGCATGGGATCGGCACGCTGAAGGCAGGCGAACTCGCGCGGCTGGCCGATCCGGCCAAGCTGGCGGCGATGCGGGCCATCAAGGCGGCGCTGGATCCCGCCGGACTGATGAACCCGGGCAAGCTCGTCGCCTGACGCGCCCGGTCGCCCGGCTTGCCTTGCATGGCCGGCACCGCCACGCTAGACGCGCCGCCGACCGGCCCGCGTCCGCGCGCCACCCCACATCAGGAGCCATCATGGCCACCCAGCCCCAGGCCCAGCTGCCGCTTTTCTACAAGAACCTGATTCCGCTGACCTCCGATCTCCACGCGGCGCACGGGCTCGTCACCCGCACCGAGCTGAGCTTTGCCCGCGCGACCCATGCGATCCCGCTGACGGTCGATGAATTCGTGCTGGCGCAGCGCAGCTATCCGATCGTCTTCTCGGATGGGGCGGAAAGCGTGCCGCTGGCGCTCGTTGGCCTGAAGGAGGGCGAGAACCTGTTCGTGGACGAAGCGGGCGCCTGGCGCCAGGGGGCCTATATTCCGGCCTATGTCCGCCGCTATCCCTTCATGCTGGCGCGGCTGCAGCCGGACGCCGACGTGCTGAGCCTCGTGCTCGACGACACCGCCGGCGCCATCTCGGAGGAGGCGCCGGACAAGCTGTTCGACGACGACAAGCAGCCGAGCGAGGTGACGAAGAACATCCTCGCCTTCTGCGAGCAGTTCGAGCAGTCGATCGCGCGGACCAAGGCCTTCATGGACGAGGTGACGAAGCTCGGCCTTCTGATGGAAGGCCAGGCGCAGATCCAGCTGCCGGGCATGGACCAGCCGGCGACCTTCGCGGGCTTCCGCATGGTGGACGAGCAGAAGCTGCAGAACATCCGCGGCGACCAGGCGCGCAAGATGGTGCAGAATGGCATGATGGGCCTGGTCTATGCCCATCTCTTCTCGCTGTCGCAGATGCGCGAGCTGTTCGCGCAGATGAACCCCGGTGTCGCAGCCGCCTGAGGCAAGGGCGGTGGCAAGCCGCAGCCGGTACAGCCACGCCGCCATCTGGCTTCACTGGCTGATGGCCCTGCTCCTCGTCGGCAATTTCGCCGGCGGCCTGCTGCTCGACGGCTTTGCCGAATCAGCCGACGCGGCGAAGCGGGCGACCGGCGAGCGGCTGCTCCAGCTGCACATGAGCTCGGGGCTGCTCATCCTCGTGCTGACCTTCGTGCGCCTCGCCCTGCGGTTGGGCCAGGGCGTGCCGGCGCTGCCCGATCACATGACGGCAACCGAGCGCTGGCTCGCGCGGGCGATCCATGTCGGCTTCTACGCACTGATGCTGCTGGTGCCGCTGGCGGGCTGGCTGATGGTCTCGGCCGGGGGCGAAATGGCAACGATCCGCTGGTTCGGCCTCCTTGACTGGCCGCATGTGCCCGTCGGGCCTTCGAAGGCGGTCGCCGGCGCCGCCTATGAGGCGCACGAACTTCTGGCCTTCGCGGGCGCGGGGCTGCTGGCGCTGCATGTCGCCGGCGCGCTGAAGCATCATGTCCTCGACCGCGACGAGGTGCTCGCGCGGATGCTGCCCTTCCTGCGGCGCGCTTGACCGGCTCTGATACCCCGTCCAAAGGGCGCTCGAGGGCGGGAGGGTGAATGCCGGGCGACGACGAGATTTCCGGGCTGAGCTTCGAGGCAGCGCTGCAGCGGCTGGAGGCGATCGTTCGCCAGCTCGAAAGCGGGGACGCGCCGCTCGAGGATGCGATCACGCTCTATGCCGAGGCGCAGAAGCTGAAGGCCCATTGCGAAGGCAAGCTGTCGGCCGCGGAAGCGCGGATCGCCGAACTTCAGCTCGACCCCGAGGGGCGCCCGGTGGGCGAAGCCCCGTTCGAGGCATGATCCGCGCCGCATGACGCCCTCCAGTCTCAGCCTGAAGCCGGCGCTCGACGCCATCGCCGAAGCCATGGACAGCCGCTTCGATCGGCTGCTCGCGGTGCCGGGCGACGCGCGGGCGCGCCTCTACGAGGGGATGCGCCACGCCGTGATGGGGGGTGGCAAGCGGATGCGGCCGCTGCTGGTGGTGGCGAGCTGCGACCTCTTCCACGTCGATCGCGAACGGGCGCTGAGGGTCGCGCTCGCGATCGAGGCGGTGCATGTCTATAGCCTGGTCCATGACGATCTGCCCTGCATGGACGATGACGACCTCAGGCGCGGCAAGCCGACGGTGCACAGGGCCTTCGACGAGGCGACCGCGGTGCTGACGGGCGACAGCCTGTTCGCGATTGCCTTCGAGCTTCTGGCCGACGAGGCAACCCACGAGGATCCCTTCGTGCGCTCGGAACTGGTGCTGGAGCTGGCGCGGGCCTCCGGGCCGGCCGGGATGGCCGGCGGGCAGATGATGGATCTCGTCGCCGAGACCGAGACGTTCGACCTGGCCACGACCACCCGTCTGCAGCAGCTGAAGACCGGCGCGCTGATCGGCTTTGCGGTGGAGGCCGGCGCGATCATGGGCAAGGTGGGCGATGCCATCCGGCTGAAGCTCAAGGGCTATGCGCGCGACCTGGGCCTTGCCTTCCAGATCGCCGACGATCTCCTCGATGTGGAGGGCGATGAAGAGGTTGCCGGCAAGGCGCTCAGGAAGGACGGGGCCGCCGGCAAGTCCACCTTCGTATCCCTGCTGGGCGTCGAGCGCGCCCGCAGCCAGGCCGAGATGCTGATCGACCAGGCCATCCACCATCTGCAGGGCTTCGGCGCCGAGGCCGACCTCCTTCGCGCCATCGCGCGCTTCGCGATCGAGCGGGATCGCTAAGCGTGCGCACCGGAGTCTATCCCGGCACCTTCGACCCCATCACGCTGGGGCACATGGACATCATCGCCCGCGGCGCGAAGCTGGTGGATCGCCTGATCATCGGTGTTGCGACCAACCCCTCCAAGTCACCGCTGTTCACGCTGGAGGAGCGCGTCGCGCATGTGCGCCGCGAGACGGCGGCGATCGCGAATGTCCAGGTGGTCGCCTTCGATGCGCTGCTGATGCACTTTGCCGAAGCGCAGGGGGCCTCCGTGATCATCCGGGGCCTGAGGGCGGTTGCCGACTTCGAATATGAGTTCCAGATGGCCGGCATGAACCAGCAGCTGAACAGCGCCATCGAGACGGTGTTCCTGATGGCCGATGTCGCGCTGCAGCCGATCGCGTCGAGGCTGGTGAAGGAAATCGCCGCCTTTGGCGGGGCCATCGACAAGTTCGTGACGCCGGCCGTTGCCGCCGACGTGCGCGCCCGGATCGCGGCGAACGGCCGTGGCTGATCCCGTTCAGCCCTTCGCAAGCCGGGCGGTCGGAAGGAAGCGCCCATGATCCGCGCGCTGCTTGCCGCCCTGCTGCTGGTCGCCGGCCCGGCGCTCGCGCAGCTTCCCCACGAGGCCGCGCCGCCCCCGCAAGCACCGCCCGGCACGCAGGTGATCGCGTCCCCGTCGCTCCCGGCGGCCGACCCGGAGAACATCCTCTATCTTGACCTCTCGACCGGCGGGCGGGTCACGATCCTGCTTCGCCCCGATGTCGCCCCCGCCCATGTCGAGCGCATCCGCACGCTCGTTCGCCGCGGCTTCTACAATGGCGTGGTCTTCCACCGGGTGATCGACGGCTTCATGGCGCAGACGGGCGACCCGACGGGCACGGGGCAGGGCGGCTCCGACCTGCCCGACCTCAAGGCCGAGTTCAACGAGCTGCCGCATGTGCGCGGTGCCGTCTCCATGGCGCGGACCGACGAGCCCGACAGCGCCAACTCGCAATTCTTCATCGTCTTCCAGCCCGTGCTTCGCCTTGACCGGAAATACACCGTCTTCGGCCGGGTGATCTCGGGCATGCAGTGGGTGGACGCGATCGAGCGCGGAGAGCCCCCGCAGGCGCCAAGCCGGATCCTCCAGGCCTCGATCGGGGCCGACAACAGGCCGCCACCGGCCTTTCCGGCGCCAGCACCCGCCGTCGATCCGCTGGCTGCCGAGGCCGCCAAGCTGTTTCCGCCCAAGCCCTGAAGCCGGCCCGGCCGGGCACATGCGAACCGACGATTTCGATTTCGACCTGCCCGAGGACCGGATCGCGCTGAGGCCCGCCTCGCCGCGGGATTCGGCCCGACTGCTCAGGGTGACGCCCGGCGGACGTTCCGATCATGTCATTCGCGACCTGCCGCGGCTGTTGCGGCCGGGCGACGTGCTGGTGATGAACGACACGCGGGTGATCCCGGCGCAGCTGTTCGGTCGGAAGGGCACGGCGGCAATCGAAGTGACGCTGCACCAGCGCCTCGGGCCGTCGGCGTGGCTCGCCTTCGTGCGCAACGCGCGCCGGCTGAAGCCGGGCGACCGGGTGGACTTCGGTGCGGGCCTTGCCGGCATTGTCGTCGGGAAGGGCGACGGCGGGGAAGTCGAGTGGCGGTTCGAGAGCGAGGAGCCGCTCGAGGTCGCGCTCGAGCGCGCCGGCACCATGCCGCTGCCGCCCTACATCGCGCGGCGCCGCGCGATCGACGCGCGCGACCGGGTGGATTACCAGACGGTCTATG
>JBKBUL010000037.1:0-19046 GCA_046290045.1 Sphingomonadaceae bacterium | reverse complement strand
CCTCGGCGCCGGCCGGGCCGAGGCGGATCTCGTCGACCTGCACGGGCGGGGGGGCGGGGGACGGGCCGGCGAGCGCGCTCGCAATGGCTTTCTGCGGATCGCCGATGTCGGCGAGCGGGTCGAGCGGGCCGCCGGGCTCGAGCAGGGCGGCCCAGAAGGCGCGGCGCGCGGCGACGCTTGGGTGCCGGTCGGCCACCTCGCTGCGCGCGGCCCGGATTGCGCGGGCCAGCGCGCCGAGGCCGGGCGGCAGCAGCAGCTCGAGCCGTTCCTTGAGCGCCTTCGCAAGACTGGCCGAGGCGCCGCCGGTGCCGACGGCGACCGTCACGGGTGCGCGATCGACGAGGGCGGGGACGGTGACGTCGCTCAGACCGGGGCGATCGACGACATTCACCAGCAGGCCCAGGGCCCTGAGGCGCTCGGCCTCGGCCTCGGCGCCCGTTTCCAGCGCCACGAAGGCAAGCCGCACGTCCGGCCCCGGCTCGGTCACGGGCACGCCGCCCGCCTCGATCACCAGTCGCCGCTTGGCGTCAGCCGCGTCACCCGTGCCGACCACCAGCACCGGCCGGCCGGCGAGGCGGTGGAACAGCGGCAGGCTTTCCATCAGCCAGCGAACCGCGCTTCCAGCCAGCGGCGAACGTCGGGGCCGATATCGGGCCGTTCGAGCGCGAGCGCGATGTTGGCGATGACATGGCCGGCCTTGTCGCCGCAGTCGTGCCGCTCACCGGTGAAGGTCAGCGCATGGAAGGGCTGGCGGCCGATCAGCTGGGCCATGGCGTCGGTCAGCTGGATCTCGTTGCCGGCGCCGCGCTTGCCTTCCTGGAGGATGTCCATCACCTCGGGCTGCAGGATGTAGCGGCCGACGGCGGCCAGCCGCGAGGGGGCGAGGTGGCGCTTCGGCTTCTCGACGAGGCCGCGGACCTCGGTGACGAGGCCGTCGGTCTCGCCGGGATCGACGATGCCGTAGCGGTCCACCTGGTCGGCCGGCACCTCCATCACCGCGATGACATTCCCGCCCTTCGCCTCGTAGAGATCGACCATCTGCCTGAGGCACGGCGCCTCGGGCGCCCAGAGCAGCTCGTCGGGCAGGAGCACGGCGAAGGGCTGGCGCCGGGTGATTCCGCGCGCGCACCAGACCGCATGGCCGAGGCCGAGCGGCGCCTGCTGGCGCACATAGGCGATCTGGCCGGGGATGAGCTGGGTGCCGTCGAGGGCGGCGAGCTGGGCGTGCTTGCCGGCCTGCTTCAGGTTCGAGACCAGCTCGGAGGCGACGTCGAAATAATCCTCGAGCGGCGCCTTGCCGCGCGCCGTCACGAACACGAACATCTCGATTCCGGCCGCCAGCGCCTCGTCCACGGCATATTGCAGCAGCGGCCGGTCGACGACGGGCAGCATTTCCTTGGGCACCGCCTTGGTGGCCGGCAGGAAGCGCGTGCCCATGCCGCCCACGGGAAAGACGGCGACTTTCACGGGAAGGTGGGTCATGGGGCCTCCAGCCAGTCGGGAATGCGGTCGGCCGCGATCAGCTCGTCGATCGTCTGGCGCGGGCGGATGACGGCGAAGCGATCGCCATCGACCAGCACTTCGGGCACCAGCGGCCTTGAATTGTAGGTGGAGGCCATGGTGGCGCCATAGGCCCCGGCCGTCATCAGCGCGACGAGATCGCCTTCGCAAAGCGGAGTCATCGGCCGGTCCTCGGCGAAACTGTCCCCCGTCTCGCACACCGGGCCGACGAGGCTGACGATCTCCCGGCCCGGCCGGGGGATGACGGCGCGGATGTCGTGATAGACGCCGTAGAGGGTGGGGCGGATGAGGTCGTTCATGGCGGCATCCAGCACCACGAACCGCTTCGTCGCGCCCGACTTCACGGTGATGACGCGGGCGAGCAGCAGCCCGGCGTTGCCGGCGATGAGGCGGCCCGGCTCGAAGATGAGGCGAACCCCCCAGCCAGCCGTCACGCGCGCGACCATTGCGCCCCAGGCGGCCGGCTCGGGTGGTGGTGGCAGGGCGGGATCGTAGGGGATGCCCAGCCCCCCGCCGAGATCGACCCGCTCGACCGCGAGGCCCTGCCGGCGAAGCTCCACGACCAGGTCGCCCAGCCGGCGGTAGGCGGCCTCCAGCGGGTCGAGCGAGAGCAGCTGGCTGCCGATATGGGCGGCGATGCCGACCGGCCGGATGCCGCGCAGGCGAGCCGCCTCGGCATAGAGATCGGGGATGCGCGGCAGTGGGATCCCGAACTTGTTCTCGGCCTTGCCGGTCGAGATCTTGGGCAGCGTTCCGGCATCGACATCGGGGTTGACCCGGAGCGCCACGGCCGCCTCCTGCCCGAGCGCCGTGGCGATGGCGGACAGGCGGCGAAGCTCGCTCTCGCTTTCGACGTTGATCTGGTAGATGCCCTCGGCGAGCGCGGCCGCGAGCTCGGAATCGGTCTTGCCGACGCCCGAGAAGACGATGCACGACGCCGGAACCCCGGCCGCCAGCGCGCGGCGCATCTCGCCTTCGGAGACGACATCGGCGCCGAGGCCTTCCCTCGCGAGCAGGCGCAGCACGGCGACATTGGGGTTGGCCTTGACCGCGAAGGCGACGAGCGGGTCGTCGAGCACCGACAGCGCGGCCTTCACCACCCGCGCGTGGCGGCGCAGCGTGGCCGCCGAATAGACATAGGCGGGCGTGCCGACCGCCTCGGCGAGCGCCGGCAGCGGCACATCCTCGGCGTGGAGCACGCCGCCTCGAAGCTCGAAATGGTCCATCAGTCGGGCCGCTCGGGCGCGGGATCGCCGGGGAAGGCCGGGATGCGGGCGCCCCGCGTGCCTTCGGGCGGGAGGCTGAAACTGTCCTCGGGGCGGACGTCGAGCTTCACCTGCAGGTCATCGACGCGGACGGGCCGCGCGTCCGCCGCCGGGGTGAGGCCGCCGGCCACCTGTGCCCGCTCGGCCTCGCGCGCCTTGGCGAGCGCCTCGCGCGAGAGCGCGGGGTCGGGCGGCTCGAGGCGGGTGACGGGCCCCTTGTAGCCGCAGGCGGCCGCGAACAGCAGCAGCAGCGCGGGCGCGAGGCGCGTCACCATGCGGGGATCTCCGCAAGCGCGGCTTCGGCGGCGGCGCGAACCCGCGCGGGCGCGGTGCCGCCGGGGCTGGTGCGGCTGGCGACGCTGGCCTCGACCGCGAGCACGGCCTTCGCGCCGGGGCCGATGCGCGGATCGACGGCCGCGAGCGCCTCGGCCGACAGATCGGCGAGCTGGACGCCGGCCGCCTCGGCGGTGCGGACGGCGCGGCCCGTCAGGTGATGCGCCTCGCGGAAGGGAAGGCCGGCCTCGCGGACCAGCCAGTCGGCGAGATCGGTTGCGGTCGAATGGCCGGTCGCCGCGCTGGCGCGCATGCGATCGGGCCGGAAGCGGATGGCGCCCATCATGCCGGCCATCGCCGCGAGGCTGAGTTCGAGCAGGTCGTGCGCCTCGAAGGTGGGCGCCTTGTCGTCCTGCATGTCCTTGGAATAGGCGAGCGGCAGGCCCTTCATCGTGACCATGAGGCCGGCCATCAGCCCGAGGATCCGGCCCGAATGGCCGCGCACCAGCTCGGCGGCGTCCGGGTTGCGCTTCTGCGGCATGATGGACGAGCCGGTGGACCAGTCATCGGGAAGCTCGACCCAGCCGAAGGGCTGGCTTGCCCAGAGGATGAGTTCCTCGGCAAGGCGCGAGAGGTGGAGCGTGCACTGGCTGGCGGCCGAAAGATATTCGATCGCGAAATCCCGGTCGGAGACGGAATCGAGCGAATTGGCGGTTGGCGAGTCGAAGCCGAGCGCCGAGGCCACCATCGCCCGATCGACGGGAAAGCCCGTGCCTGCAAGCGCCGCCGAGCCGAGCGGGCACTGGTTGAGCCGCGCCCGGGCATCGCGGAAGCGGCCATGGTCGCGCCGGAGCATTTCCACATAGGCCATCAGATGATGGCCGAGCGTGACCGGCTGGGCGACCTGGAGATGGGTGAAGCCGGGCAGGATGGTGGCGTGCTCGGCGAGCGCTCGGGTGGCGAGCACGGTGGCAAGGTCGCGGATGGCGGCGAGATGGCCGTCGATCGCGTCGCGCACCCAGAGGCGAAAGTCGGTCGCCACCTGGTCGTTGCGGCTGCGCGCGGTGTGGAGGCGGCCGGCGTCCGGCCCGATGCGCTCGGCGAGCTTCGCCTCGACGGTCATGTGGATGTCCTCGAGCGCCGGATCCTCGGGCACGCCCTGCGCCTCGAAGTCGGCAGCGATCGCCTCGAGGCCCTCGACCAGCCGGTCGGCGATGCCCGCTTCGACGATCCCGGTTGCGCCCAGCATCCGGGCATGCGCGATGGAGGCGCGGATGTCCTGCCGCCACAGCCGCTTGTCCACCGGGATGGAGGCATTTATCGCGGCCATCACCGCCGCCGGTCCGCCGGCGAAGCGGCCGCCCCACAGGGCGTTGCGGGCCGCCGGGCCTTCGGCGGGCGCACGTGCCTTGTCTTCGGAGCCTGCCATGCCGCGCCCAGCGATCCTTCTGTCCCTGACCCTCGTTGCCGCCTGCGGCGGCGCGCCGAGCCCTAAGGCCGAAGCGCCCGACCCGCAAGCAGCGCCCGCCGATGCCCCGGCGCGCCCCACCGGCTTCTTCGATACCGCGCGCGCGGGCACGCCCGCGCCCGACCTGCCGCTGGAGACGGGGCCCGACGGCAGGACCGAGACGCTCGCCGACATCCGCGCCGCCAATCCCGGCCAGCCGGTGTTGGTGAACCTCTGGGCGACCTGGTGCGCGCCCTGCCTCAAGGAGCTGCCGACGCTGGACCGGCTGGCGGCCGAGACAAAGGGCCGGCTGGTGGTGGTGCCCATCAGCCAGGATCGCGAGGGCTGGCGCAAGGTGGCGCCAGCCTTCACCGCCGAGCGCTACCCGAACCTTTCGACCCGCCTCGAATCGGGCATGAAGTTCGGCTTCGAGATCGAGGCGAAAGGCCTTCCGATCACGATCCTCTACGGCCCGGACGGGCGCGAGATCTGGCGCTACGCCGGCGACCGGGACTGGTCGGACGCGGAAAGCCGGGCGAAGCTGGGAGTCTAGGCGGTCACCGGCTGCCTGCCGCGGAGCACGCCGCCCACGAGGCCGAAGCCGGCGATCAGCATCACCCAGCTCATCGGCTCGGGGATGGCGCCTGCCGCCGGCCCCTCGATGACGCCGCAGGTCTGGCCCGTGCCGCAGACGGCGTACGGCCCCGGCCCGATGATGAAACCGGTGCCGCTGCCAAGTGCGCCAATGCCTTCGACGGCAAGCGTGGTGCCGTCGCCCAAGGAGCCGCCGTCCAGATCATAGACGAGCCCGTAGAGATCCGCGAAGCTGAGCGAAAAGGGCGCCTCGATCGAGCCGCTGCTGTAGCTCATGGTGAAGCCGGTGACTTCGCCCGCGAAGCTGCTGAGCTGGCCGTCGAGATCGAGGTCCGTGCCGGTGAAGATGCCCGAAACGATTCCGCCGCCGCCCCAGCCGCCGACCGAATAGGACCAGCTTCCCGGCCCGCTGGCAACGACCGAAACGAGGTTTGCCGTGAAGTCCTGGGCGGCCTGCGCGGGCGCCAGTGCCAAACCGGCCGCGAGCAGGCCCGCAGCAAGGCTGTTCCGAATGATAATGTCTTGCCCTCCAGATGCCGGGCCTGATGCGCCTTCGCTGCCACCGGCGAGGTATAAGTGTACCACAATCCGGGTGTTCGAGCAATGAGGGCAGGCTACGAGTCCAAACGTTGCCCCGGGTGGCTCGCCCTTCGGCGGTCTGGCAGGGCGGCCTGAGTGGCGGCCGGCTCACGGCGATGCCGGCGGCGCGCGCGGACAACAGCAGCCCGACCGGATCGGCCATGTGATCCGCCACGCCCGGGCAACCCGGACCTTCGCGGCCCACCTCTTCCGCGCGAACAGCACGACGCGGACGCCGAGCGTTAATCAGGTCGGAGCGGCCCCCGCACCAGCGCCCGCTGCGCGCCTATCTGGATCCGGCCCGTCCCCGCCGGGCAGCGGCCGGTCGCGTGGCCTGCTCGTAGAGCGCGTTCACCAGCTTCCAGTTCACCACCTCCCACCAGCGGTCGAGATAGTCGCCGCGGCGGTTGCGGTAGCCGAGGTAATAGGCGTGCTCCCACACGTCGTTGCCGAGGATCGGCTGGCCACGGCCGGAGTCCGGCACGACATCCATAAGCGGATTGTCCTGGTTGGGCGTCGCGGTGACCGCAAGGCGCCCATCGGGCCGGACGATGAGCCAGGCCCAGCCCGAGCCGAACTGGCCGAGCCCCGCCTGGCGGAAGGCGGCCTGCATCTTCTCAAGGCTGCCGAAATCGCGCTCGATGGCCGCCAGCAGCGCGGGTGACGGCTGGCCGCCGGCCCCGGGCGGCGCCATGATCGACCAGAAGAATCGATGGTTCCAGTGGCCGCCGCCATTGTCGCGGATGGCCTTGGGCAGGGTGGAGACCCGGGCCAGCATCGCCTCGAGCCCCAGGTTGCGAAGCGCCGGATCGGCGGCGACGGCCCGATTCAGCGCATCGACATAGGCCTGGTGGTGGCGGCCATGGTGGAGCTGCATCGTCTCGCGGTCGATCACCGGTTCCAGCGCATCGACGGCATAGGGGAGCGGATCGAGCGCGAAGGGCGCGGCCTGCGCGGTTGCGGGCTGTGCGGGCGCGGCCGGCTGGGCAAGCGCGGCGGGGGCGACGGACAGCAGCAGGACGAGGAGGGCAGGTCTGAGCATGGGGACTCCGGCAGATTGACCCCGCGCGGGTGCCCCGGGCGGCTGGGCCTTTCAACCGCGGAGCGGATGAAAGGGTGCGGCGCGACGCCAGGTCGCGGGCCGCCCCGCCGCCTGCCCCTGCGAAAGCAGGGGGCCGGGCCTTCGGCGAGTCCGGCAACGATGCCAATCGGCATCGTGCCGACCGCCTTCGGCATGAGTCGTCGGACGGGTTCAGGCCTTCCGGCGGCAGAGCCGCCGGAGCGGCCTGCCCCGCCGGCCGGGCCTTCGGCGAGTCTGCGGGCCATGGCCTAGCCATGGCCGCAGCCGCATTCGGCCCTAGAACTGCACGGCCTTCTTGGCGGCGCCGTCGATCACGAGGTTGGTGCCGCTAATGAAGCCGGCGCGCGGAGAGGCGAGGAAGGCGATGGCGGCGGCCACTTCCTCGGGCAGGCCGTAGCGCTTCATGGGGATCGATTCGCGCACTTGGCCGAACACCTCGGGCATGTTCGCCTCGACATAGCCCCAGGGGCCTTCCTTCTCGTAGATGGGGCCGGGGCTGACGGTGTTGAAGCGCACCGGCGCATGGGCGTGCGCCAGCTGGTGCAGATAGACGATGGTCGCAGTCTTGATCGAGTTGAAGGTCTGCGGGCCGCCGAACTCCTCGAGCGCGGCGATCGAGGCGATGTTGATGACATTGCCGTTGCGGCTCTGCTTCAGGTGCGGCAGCGCCACCTCGATGGCGCGGTAGGTGCCGATCAGGTCCACCTCGAAATTCTCGCGGAAGCCCGCCTCGTCGAACTTCATGCCCGAGGCCGTCTGGCAGGTGACGAGGATGTCGAGCCCGCCGAGCCTGCCGATCGCGTCGGCAAGCGCCTGGCGGAAGGCGGCGCCGTCGCCGCCGGCGTCGGCGGCAAAGCCGATCGAGCCGGGGATTTCGGCGGCGAGCGCCTCGGCCGCGGCCGCACCGCGCCCGCAGAAGGCGACCGTGACCCCCTCTGCGGCGAGCAGGCGCGCGGTCGCGCGGCCGATCCCGCGGGTGCCGCCGATGATGAGGGCCTTCTGGCCGGCGAGTTGCAGATCCATGGGCTTTCTCCTGTCAGGGCGTGGGTTGCGGGCCTTCCAGCGCCTCGCACAGCGCGGTCAGGAACTCGCCGGCCGGCTGCCCGTCGATGGCGCGGTGATCGACGGTGAGCGACAGGCCCATCAGCCCGTCGCCGCCGATCCGCCCCAGGCCGACGATCGCCGTCTGCGGGCGGTTGAGCACCGGCGTGAAGTGGCGCACGCGCGTGAGGCCGAGGTTGGAGATGGAGATGGTGCCGCCCGACATCTCCCGGACCGTCAGCTTGTTGAGCGGGGCTCGCTCGACGAGGCTGGCGCGCTCGGCAGCGATGTCGGGCAGGGATTTCGTCGCGCAATCGAAGACGCAGGGGACGACGAGCGCGCCCGGAAGGGCGATCGCGACTCCGACATTGATTTCGGCCTGGGGCACGACGGCGCCATCCACCTCGTGCGCGTTGAACAGCGGGAAATCGGGGAGGATTCGCGCGAGCGCCGCAATCACCAGGTCCTCGTAGCCGACCTTGACGCCCGCTTCCTTCCACCAGCCGCGCGCTTCCGTGAGCGCGGCCGCGTCGGCATCGGCGAAGAAGCTGAGCTGCGCGGTCGTCTGGAGCGACTCCAGCATGCGCCGCGCGATGACGCCGCGGATGCCGGTGAAGCGCAGCGGTGCCGTCACCCGCCGCGCCCGAAATTGAGGCTGCGGCCGGCGTCGCTCATTCGATCACCGCCACGACATCGCCCTTGTTCACCACCACCTCCGGCTCGACCCGGATTCGGAGCGTGCCGCTCGCCGGCGCTTCCAGCTCGAGCGTGACCTTCTCGACCAGCACTTCGGCGATGATGTCGCCCTGCTTCACGCTCGCCCCATCGGCGTAGAGCCACAGCACGATCGAACCGGTCTTGTCGTCCTCGTCCCAGAGGTCGGCGGGGATCGCAACTTCGGTCGTCATGCCATCAGCCTCCGGGCGGCGTCCGCGATGCGGCCGGCGAGCGGCAGGATCGCCTGCTCGAGCGGCCGCGAGAAGGGAATGGGAATGTCGGGCGTGGTCACCCGGATCGGCGGCTTCTTCAGCACCGTGGGATCCCGCTCGACGACGGTGGCGATCACTTCGCCCGAGACGCCGTAGCTCATGTAATCCTCGTCGGTGACGACGAGGCGGCCCGTCTTGGCGACGCTTGCGAAGATGCCGTCGCGGTCGAGGGGGACCAGCGAGCGCAGATCGACCACTTCGGCCGAAATGCCTTCCTTCGCCAGCTCGTCGGCGGCCTTGAGCGCCTCGTGAACGCTCATGCCGAGGCCGGTGATCGTGACATCGCTGCCCTCGCGGTAGACCTTCACCTTGCCGAAGGGGACGGTGTAGGGCTCCTCGGGGACTTCGGACAGCGTGGACTTGATGGGGGTTCCCATCCAGCCGACGCCGGCGGTTCCCTTGTGGGTCAGGAAGATGACGAAATTCTCGTCTCGCAGCGCCGTGTGCAGCATGCCCTTCGCGTCATAGGCGTTCGACGGATAGACGACCTTGGCGCCGGGGATGTGGGCGACGGTTGCGTGCAGGCACTGCGAATGCTGGGCGGCATTGTTGTAGCCGCCGCCGGTGCCGATCAGCAGCGTCATCGGCACCTTCACGCTGCCGCCCGACATATAGTGCGTCTTGGACGCGGTGTTCAGCAGCACATTGTAGCAGACCCCGATGAAGTCGATGTAGGCGAGATCGACCACCGGGTGCATGCCGGCCATGGCCGCGCCGGCGGCCATGCCGATGAAGCCGGTCTCGGAGATGGGCGTCGAGATCACCCGCTCGGGGCCATATTTGGCGCCGAAGCCATCCATCGTGCCGAAGATCCCGCCGAACTTGAACACGTCCTCGCCCATGCAGAAGATCTCGGGCCGGCGCTCCATCTCCCAGTCGAGCGCCTCGCGGCCGGCGCGGCTCATGGTGAGGATGCGGCTCATGCGGGCTCTCCGGCGTTGGCGAAGACGTGGTCGAAGGCTTCCGACGGGTCGGGGTAGGGCGCGTCCTTGGCGAACTGCATGGCCTTCGCCATGCGCGCTTTCGCGGCCGCCTCGATCGAGTCGGCTTCGTCTGCCGTCAGCACGCCGTCGCGGATCAGCTTCTCGCGATAGACCGGCAGCGGGTCGGTCTGCTTCATCTGCTCAGGGATGTAGGCCTGCTGGTCGCCCATGAAATGGCCCTGGAGGCGCGCCGTCTTCAGCTCGAGGATGGTGCCGCCCTCGCCGGCGCGGGCGCGCGCGACGGCACGGACCGTCGCCTCGTAGATGTCGTCGGGGTCGTTCGTCGCCACGAACTCGCCGGCCAGCCCATAGGCGCTCGCCCGGTCCGAGTTGCGCTCGATCGCCGTCGATTCCGACTTGGCGGTGGAGACCCCCCATTCATTGTCCTGGACGACGGTGATGACCGGCAGCTTCCACAGCCCCACCATGTTCAGCACCTCGTGGAAGGCGCCCTGGTTCGCCGCGCCTTCGCCGATGAAGGCGACGGCCACGCCGGGCTTCTTCTGAAGGCGCCGGGCGAGCGCCATGCCGGCGGCCGGCGCCATCCCCTCGGCGATGATGCCCGAGGAGGCGAAGTTCACGGCCGGATCGTAGATGTGCATGTGGCCGCCCTTGCCCTGCGAGAGGCCGGGCTTCTTGCCGAGCAGCTCGGCCGACATGCGCATCAGATCCACCCCGCGGGCGACCGCCACATGGTGCGGCCGATGGTCGGCGGTGATCATGTCGTCGGGCCCGAGCGCGGCGCAGACGCCGGCCCCCACGGGCTCGGCACCGTTCGAGCAGTGAAGCTCGCCCGGAAGCGGCCCGGCGCCGAACTGGAAGATGGGAAGCTTCCCCTCCCAGTAGAGGGCGATCATGGCATCGTCGAAGGCGCGGGAGAGACACATGGTCTCGTAGAAACCGCGTCTCAATTCCGGGGTCAGCGGCATGGGATCCTCCTTGGAGCCCCTGTTAGCCGAGCCGGGCCGGAGCCGCCGCCTCTTGCTTGTGGCAGAGGGGCCTTCCGGCCGGGGGTCGGCTCGGCTAGGGGCACGCCTTCCATGAGCGCGGACGACTTCCTCGACCTTCTCGTCATCGGCGGCGGGATCAATGGCGCAGGCATTGCCCGCGATGCCGCCGGGCGCGGGCTGAAGGTTGCCCTCGTCGAGGCCGGCGACCTCGGCGGCGCGACCTCGTCCGCCTCGACGAAGCTGGTGCACGGCGGGCTTCGCTACCTCGAGTTCATGGCCTTCGATCTCGTTCGAAAGGCGCTGATCGAGCGCGAGGTCATCTTGAGGAACGCGCCGCACATCAGCTGGCCCATGCCCTTCATCCTGCCGCACGAGCCGCACCTGAGGCCCCGCTGGATGATCCGCGCCGGCCTCTTCCTCTACGACCATCTCGCCCGGCGGCGCGAGGTGCCCGGCTCGTCGGCCTTCGCGCTCCGGCAGGACGCCGCCGGCCCGGCCTTTGCCGCCCACCTGACCCGCGCCTTCCGCTACTGGGACGGCTGGGTGGATGACGCGCGCCTCGTGATCCTGAACGCGCGCGACGCGGCGGCGCGGGGTGCTGAGGTCAGGGTGCGCGATCCCGTCGTTTCGGCGCGGCGGATCGACGGCGGCTGGGCGGTGACGACCGCCTCGGGCCTGGAACTGGCAACGCGCCGGCTGGTGAACGCCGCAGGGCCCTGGGCCGGGCGGGTGGCGGCCGACATCCTTGGCGTGAACGATGCGCCGAAGCTGCTGCTGGTGCAGGGCGGGCATATCGTGACCCGCAAGGTGAACCGCACGGCGGACGCCTGGATGCTGCAGCAGCCCGATGGGCGGATCGTCTTCGTGATCCCCTACGAGGGGCAGTTCAGCCTGATCGGCACGACCGAGACCCCGGTCGAGGATCCGGCCGCACACGAGCTCCAGCCGGCCGAGGAAGCCTATCTGCTGGACGCGGTGAACCGCAGCCTTGCGAAGCCCCTGGCCCCGTCCGACATCGTCCACCGCTTCGCCGGCGTCCGCCCGCTGGTGCTGGAGGAGGGCAAGGGCGCGCGCGAGACGACGCGCGACTGGAAGCTGGTGATGCATGGCGAGCAGGCGATGACCGTGGTGGGCGGCAAGCTCACCACCTATCGCCTGCTTGCCGAGGCGGTGCTGTCGCAGCTGTTCCCGCAGACGACGCGCTGGACGCACGATGCGCCGCTGCCCGGCGGCGACGTTCCCCGCACCTGCGGCACGGCGGCGCAGGATTTCGCCGACTGGCTGGTGCAGCTGAAGGCGCGCCATCCCCTCTATGACCCTGCCATCCTCGACCGGATGGCCCGCCTGTGGGGCACCGAGACCGAGGCCATGCTAGAGGCCGGGCTGGGCGACAATCTCGGCGGGCTGTTCGAGGCCGAGCTTCAGCACATGCGCGACCGGGAATGGGCGCGGACGGCCGAGGATGTGCTGTGGCGGCGGACCAAGATGGGCCTGCACATGGACGAAGCCGGGAAGGCGCGGGTGGCGGCCTTCCTCGGCGCGGCGGTGCGCGGCGAGCCGGTTCAGGGATAGAGGAGCGTCATCCGCCAGCCCGCGCCGTCGCGCTGGTAGAGCTCCCGGTGATGCTGCCGGCCGGGCCGGTCTTCCCAATATTCGATGGCGGACGGCGCGAGGCGATAGCCGCCCCAGTGCGGCGGGCGCGGTACATCGGCGGGATAGCGTGCGGCAAGCTCGGCGAGACGGGCCTCGAACGTCTCGCGCCGGTCGAGCGGCGCGGATTGCAGCGAGGCCCAGGCCGACAGCTGGCTCTCGCGCGGGCGGGTCGCGAAATAGGCGTCGCTCGTCGCGTCATCGAGAAGCAAGACGGTCCCGCGGATCCGCACCTGCCGGCGAAGCGACTTCCAGTGGAAGGTGAGCGCGGCGGCCGGCGCACGGGCAAGCTGTCGGCCCTTCACGGACAGCCGGTTGGTGTAGAATGAGAAGCCGGCTGCATCGAAGCCCTTCATCAGCACGATGCGCCCATCGGGCGCAGGGCCGCCGGGGGCATCGGGATCGACGGTCGAGAGGGTGCAGGCGTTGGGGTCGTTCGGCTCATGCGCCTCGGCCTCGGCATACCAGGCGGCGAAGCGGGCGATGGGGTCATCCATGGCGCCCGCGGCTAGGGCGGCGGCGCAGCGGGCGCAAGCCTTGCCGGGGACGCAGCGGGTCGCTATATGAACTGTTGCAAAAAGGCAACAGTTCACCGGCGCAAGGGGCGGCTCGACAGCGGATGGCGGATCTCTACCAGGTGCTCGGCGTGCCGCGGACCGCGGACCAGGCGGCGATCAAGCGCGCCTATCGCAAGCTCGCGAAGGAGCTTCACCCCGACCAGAATAAGGACAATCCCAGGGCCGTCGAGCGGTTCAAGCAGGTGACGGCCGCCTATGACATCCTCTCGGACGAAGCAAAGCGCGGCCAGTATGACCGGGGCGAGATCGACGAGCAGGGCAATCCGAAGATGCCGGGCGGGTTTGGCGGCGGCTTCGGCGGGTTCCGCGGCAGCCGGCCGGGGGGCGCCAACTCGGGCCGGCCGGGGCCCGAGTTCGAGGTGGGCGGCGATGCTGCTGATCTCTTCGAGGAGCTGTTCGGCCGCGCGACGGGGCGCGGCGGGTTCGGCGGCTTCCGCCCGCCGCCGCGCAAGGGCGCCGATGTCGCCTATCGCCTGTCGGTGCCGTTTGCCGACGCGGCGCTCGCCCGGAAGGTGCGCCTGACGCTCGCCAACGGCAAGACCATCGACCTCCAGATTCCGAAGGGCGTGGAGGATGGCCAGCAGCTTCGGCTGGCGGGCCAGGGGGAGGCGGGGCCGGCGGGGCCGGGCGATGCCATCGTGACGCTTGCCGTGCAGACCGACCCCCGCTTCACCCGCGATGGCGCCGGCGACCTCCGCACCGACGTGATGGTGCCGCTGTCGGTCGCGGTGCTGGGCGGCGAGCAGCGGGTGGCGACGCCCGACGGGGAGGTGAAGGCGAAGATCGCGCCCGGCACGACCTCGGGCCGGTTGCTCAGGTTGAAGGGAAAGGGCTGGACGAAGAAGGACGGCAGCCGCGGCGATCTCTTGGCGCGGGTGCTGGTGGACGTGCCCGTCGACCCCGAGCTTGCCGCCTTCCTCGGCGCGCGGGCCGGCTCCGGCTGAGGCGCGCCGCCCGGTGGCCAGCGAGGCGCAGCCGCCGCTGAAGCAGCGGCTGGCCGCGCGCGCGACCGAGCTTGGCAATCGCAGCTTCGCCGCCGCAGCCGCGGTCTGGCGGATCGCCGACCGGACGCTGACCGACGGGTTCATCCACGCCGGCAACCTCGCCTATCTGAGCCTCGTCACCCTGTTTCCCGCCGTCGTCCTGGTCCATGCCTTCTCCGCCTCGCTCGGCCGGACGGAAGCTGGGCAGCAGGCGATCGAGCAGTTCCTGCGCACGCTTCCGGCCGATGTCGCGAAGCTGATTGCGCCGGTGCTGGACGAAGTGGTCTCGGCGCGCTCGGGCACGGCGCTTGCGGCGGGCGTGCTGATCGCCCTGTGGACCACCTCGGGCTTCATCGGCACGCTTCGCGACATGCTCCGGCGCGCGCACGAGGCGCCGGCCGACCATCCCTTCTGGCTGGAGCGCCTGCTGTCGGTCGCGATCACGCTTGCCGCGCTGGCGCTCATTCTCGTGGGCTTCGTCGGGCGGGTCGTGGTGGAGGCGATGCTGGCGACGGTTGCGCCCTACATGGGGGTGACGATGCGGATCGTGAGCCTGCTCGACATCCAGCAGGTGACGGGGATGGCGGCCGTGTTCCTGGCGCTGTGGGCGCTGTTCCACACGCTGACGCCGAGGAGCGTGAAGGCGCGGGGGGTGCGCACCTGGCCGGGGCCGCTGATGGTGACGCTGGTGTGGGCGGGGACGACCGCGCTGATCGGGCCGATGATGGCGAACGCGGTCAACTTCTCGCTGACCTATGGTGCCCTTGCCGGCGTGATGCTGGCGATGCTGTTCTTCTACATCATCGGCTTTGCCGTTGTGGCGGGCGCGGAGACCAACGCCGCCCTTGCGAAGCCGCGCGAGGTGGCCGAAACAGCCGCGCGCTGGCGCGCCCGGCTGAAGGCGCTGGCGCATGGCGGGACGGACAAGGCGGAGGAGTGAGCATGGGCGTGATGGCAGGCCGGCGCGGGCTGGTGATGGGCGTTGCCAATGATCGCTCGCTCGCCTGGGGCATTGCCCGCAAGCTGGCGGCCGAGGGCGCGACGCTGGCCTTCAGCTACCAGGGGGAAGCGCTGGAGAAGCGGGTGCGGCCGCTCGCCGAGACGCTGGGCGTGCCGCTGCTCTTCGAGTGCGACGTCGCCTCGGACGATTCCATCGACGCGCTGTTCGAGGGGCTGAAGGCGGCGTGGGGCGGGCTCGATTTCCTGGTCCACGCCATCGGCTATTCCGACAAGAATGAGCTGCGCGGCCGCTACATCGACACCAGCCGCGAGAATTTCCGCATGAGCCTCGACATCTCGGCCTACAGCTTCACGGCCGTCGCCCGGCGGGCGGCGGCGATGATGGGGCCGGGCGGCTCGATGCTGACGCTGACCTATTATGGCGCCGAGAAGGTGGTGCCGCACTACAATGTGATGGGGGTGGCGAAGGCGGCGCTGGAGGCGAGCGTGCGCTATCTCGCCGAGGACCTGGGCAAGGACGGGATCCGCGTGAACGCGCTGTCGGCAGGGCCGGTCAAGACGCTGGCGGCGAGCGGCATCGGCGACTTCCGCTACATCCTGAAATGGAACGAGCTGAACTCGCCGCTCAGGCGGAACATCACCCTCGACGATGTGGCCGGTGCGGCCCTGTTCCTGCTCTCCGACCTCGGCTCGGGCGTGACGGGCGAGAATGTGCACGTGGACGGCGGCTATCATGTGGTGGGCATGAAGGCCGAGGATGCGCCGGACATCGCCGTAGCCGGCAAGGAATAGCGCGCAAGCGCTATGCCCTGACTCGGCGTAGGCGCGGCCGGCGGGGCAGGCCGCGCGAGAGCGCGAGCTTGGCTCGCGCCCGCGAGGCCTGAGCCCGACCGACGACCCGCGGCGCCGCAGCCCGCCCCTTCCCCTCGCGCATGGGATGCGCCATGCACTCGCCCATGCCCCTGAACAGCTTCGGCCAGCTTTTCCGCTTCACCACCTGGGGGGAGAGCCATGGCCCCGCCATCGGGGTGGTGGTGGATGGCTGCCCGCCGGGGCTGGCGCTGACCGAAGCGGACATCCAGCCCTTCCTCGACCGGCGGCGGCCGGGGCAGAGCCGCTTCACCACGCAGCGGCAGGAGCCGGATGCGGTCGAGATCCTGTCGGGCACCTACGAGGGGCGGACGACCGGCACCCCGATCAGCCTGGTGATCCGCAACGTGGACCAGCGCTCGAAGGACTATGCCGAGGTCGCGCGCGCCTACAGGCCGGGCCATGCCGACTATGCCTATGAAGCGAAATACGGCCTTCGCGACCCGCGCGGCGGCGGGCGATCGAGCGCGCGGGAGACGGCGGCGCGCGTGGCGGCCGGGGCGGTGGCGCGCCGGGTGCTGGGCGACGGCGTTCGCATCCGCGGCTATCTGGTGGAACTGGGCGGCGACGCGATCGACCGTGCCGCCTTCGACGACGCCGAGATCGACCGCAACCCCTTCTTCTGCCCGGATGCGGGGGCGGCGGCGCGCTGGGAGGCCGCGCTCGATGCCGCGCGCAAGGCGGGAAGCTCGCTGGGCGCCATCGTCGAAGTGGTGGCCGAAGGGGTGCCGGCCGGCTGGGGCAGCCCGGTCTACATGAAGCTCGATTCGCAGCTGGCGGCGGCGATGATGTCGATCAATGCGGTGAAGGGCGTGGAGATCGGCGACGGATTCGGGGCGGCGCGGCTTCGCGGCGAGGACAATGCCGACCGGATGCGGCCCGGCCCGGACGGCGCACCGCAGTTTCTTTCCAACCACGCCGGCGGCACGGCGGGCGGAATCTCGACCGGCCAGCCAATCGTCGTGCGGCTTGCGCTGAAGCCGACGAGTTCGATCCTGACCCCGGTCGAGACGGTGACGCGCGCGGGCGAGGCGACCGAGATCGTGACCAAGGGCCGGCACGACCCGTGCGTGGGCATCCGCGCCGCGCCGGTCGCCGAGGCGATGATGGCCCTGGTGCTGGCCGACATGAAGCTGCTGCAGCGAGGCCAGACCGGCCGCTGACGCGGCCGTTGGGCGCGCAGACCGGCCGATGAAGCGGTGCGGCCTTCAGCGCTCGGGGAAGGCGTCGAGGTCGTCCTCGCCCCAGTCGGAATCGAGGTCGGACAGGGACTCGTCGAGTTCGGGGAGATCCTCGATCTCGTCGCCCGGGTCGGTATCGCCCAGGATTCCTTCCTCGTCGTCGTGCATCGGCTCGCCGAGGAAGGCGTCGCTGTCGATCCGGCCGGAGCGGACCATCTCGGTCATCCGGTCGACGAGGTCGGGCGTGTCGTCGGGGATCAGGTCGGTCGGGTCGCCGGGGGCCTTGCGGCTGTCGGACAGCGCCGGGCCGGGGTTGCGGGCGGCCTCGGCCCAATCCTGCGCCTGGCCCTCGTCGGCCTGTTCGCGGTTCACCGCCTCGGGGGCTTCATCATCGTGTCGGTCATCGAGGCGATCGCGCGGGCCGGTCATGGCAATTCTCCCTTCAGAAGAGCCAGGTTTCGACATTCTGGATGGGTTCATGCTTCTGCGCGGCGAGCAGCGCCCTGACGGCGCGAACCGCGAACCAGACCGCAACCAGCGGGAAGAGCACCCAGGCCAGCAGGAACAGCGTGACGATCGAGCCGAGGGTGGCCACGATCGCCCAGACGATCCCGATCCAGAAGGTGCGGATGTGATAGCGGTAGTGGCTCTCCTCCCACGCCTCGTGCGGCTCGCTCCGCCAGATGTAGGCGAGGATGACGGCAATCAGGCTGGTGATGCCGGCGAGGAAGGAGCCGAGGTAGAAGAGGCTGATGATTGTCGGCCGGTTCATCTCGAAATCATTGCCCTCGCGGGGCTGAAGCGCGTCTGACATGGGGCGCGTCCTTCCAGGCCGTGGGATCGGCCCCGACCTTGACCCACGGGGGCGGCGTTGCCAAGTGTCGGCTGCGCCAGAGGTCCGGGCGGCCGCGGGAGTGATCCCGAGGAAAGTCCGGGCTCCACGGATCGACGGTGGCGGGTAACGCCCGCCGGGGGTGACCCCAGGGACAGTGCCACAGAAAGCGCACCGCCTTCCGGCCCCGGCCAGCGCCGCGGGTGAAGGCAAGGTCGAACGGGTGCGGCAAGAGCGCACCGCGTCGCCGGCAACGGCGGCGGCACGGAAAACCCCACCGGGAGCAAGACCGAATAGGCGCGTCGCGCGTCCGCCTCGGCGGGCGCAGGCCTGATCCGGCCGAGGCGCGCGGGTTGGTTGCTGGAGGCGCGTGGCGACACGCGCCCGAGAGGAATGGTCGCCGCCGGGGCAACCCGGCACAGAACCCGGCTTACAGGACCTCTGGCGCAGGCGAGGCCGGCCGACACGATGCCGAAAGGCATCGCTGCCGGACTCGGCCGAGCCACGGCCGGCGGGTTCGGTCGACCCGCTCCGCGGGCATGGCCCGCGGTAGGGTCGTCCGAAGCCCGACCGACGAGTCAGCCGCAGCGGGCCGCGACGCGTGCCGCCTCGCCCCTTGCTTGTGCGCTGCGGCATCGGCCGCTAAGGGCCGCGCCAATCCCGAAACCGCCAAGGAAACCGACGTGGCCGTTACCCGCACCTTCTCGATCATCAAGCCCGATGCCACCCGCCGCAACCTGACCGGCAAGGTCACGTCGATGCTGGAAGAGGCCGGACTTCGCGTCGTCGCCTCCAAGCGGATCCGCATGACGAAGGAGCAGGCCGAGGGCTTCTATGCCGTCCACAAGGATCGGCCCTTCTTCAACGATCTCGTTGCCTTCATGACCTCCGGCCCCGTCGTCGTGCAGGTGCTGGAGGGCGAGGATGCAGTCGCGCTCAACCGCCGGGTGATGGGCGCGACGAACCCGGCCAATGCCGAGCCGGGCACCATCCGCCGCGAACTGGCGGAATCGATCGAGGCGAACAGCGTGCATGGCTCGGACTCGGACGAGAATGCCGCCATCGAGATCGCCTTCTTCTTCAAGCCGGAAGAGATTGTGGGCTGACGCCGCAGACGGCTGCCGCCAGCGCGCAGCGCTGGCCGGCAGACTCGTCACAGGCGCGGCCGGCCTGCGCGAGCCCGGCGAGCGGCGGGAGACAGGACCGAAAGGGAGGGTTTTCCACGCCACACCCTTTCTGTTTGGAGGGATTGGGGAGTCGGTTGGGCTC
>JBKBUL010000036.1:7566-19939 GCA_046290045.1 Sphingomonadaceae bacterium | reverse complement strand
CATGGTAACGTGTGGGCGGCCGGGCGGGGGTGCGGGGCGGTGGGAGGCCCGCCGGTAGGCGAAACGATGCAGTTACTCATCGATCACGTCACGCGCTACCGCTACGCCGAGCCGGCGGCCGGGATCGTCCAGCTGCTGAAGCTCACCCCGCGCGAAAGCGACTGCCAGCAGGTCGTCAACTGGCGCGTCGATGTCGAGGCCGATGGCCGCCTGCTTGCCGGGCGGGACAGCCATGGCAATCTCGTCCATCGCTTCTATGCCGACCGGCCGGTCTCCGACCTCGTCATCCATGTGACCGGCCATGTCATCACCACCGATTGCGCCGGGATCGTCCGCACGCCCGACGAGCCGCTGCCGCCCGCCCTCTACACCCGCACGACCGCGCTCACGTCCGCCGGTGCGGCGATCGAGGCGCTGGCCGCGCCCCATGCCGGGCGCGACCCGCTCGACCGGCTGCACGCCCTCATGCTCGACGTGCGCGGCCGCATGGCCTTCGAGCCCGGCACCACCGATGTCGTGACGGACGCCGAAACCGCCTTCCGGCTGGGGCGGGGCGTCTGCCAGGATTTTGCCCAGGTCTTCATCGCCGCCGCGCGCCGGCTCGGCGTGCCGGCCCGCTATGTCTCGGGCCATTATGCCGCGCCCGACCATCCCGAGCAGGAAGCCGCCCACGCCTGGGCCGAGGCGCATGTGCCCGGCCTCGGCTGGGTCAGCTTTGACCCGACCCATGGCGTCTGCGGCACCGAGGGGCATGTGCGCGTTGCCGTCGGTCTCGACAGCCTCGATGCCGCCCCCGTCCGGGGCACGCGGCGCGGCGGGGGAATCGAATCGCTTGCAGTCGGCGTTCACGGCCGGGCATTGCAGCCGCAACGTCAGGGCCAGGCGCAGGGGCAGACCCAGCAGCAGGCCGGGCCGGCGCAGCCATCACAGGGTGGGGCAGGGCGATGACCTATTGCATGGGGCTTCTGGTGAAGGAGGGGCTGGTGATGATCGCCGACACCCGCACCAATGCCGGGATCGACAATATCTCCGTCTATCGCAAGCTCCGCGTCTTCGGGGAGGAAGGCAAGCGGATCATCGCCATTGCGTCTGCCGGCTCGCTGTCCACCACCCAGGCGCTCATCAACCGCCTGCAGGAAGGGGTGCAGATGCCCGGCCGCGAGGAGCCGGAATATGTCGAGACTGCGCCCACCATGTTCCGCGTCGCGCAGATCGTCGGCGAGGCGATGGTCGAGGCCAAGAAGGAGATCGAGAAGACCATCTCGCAGGAAGGAGTCGAGATCGGCGTCACCCTGCTGGTCGGCGGCTCGATCGACGGCCGGGCGCCGCGGCTGTTCCTGATCTACGGCGAGGGCAATTTCATCGAGTGCGGGATGGACACGCCCTATTTCCAGATCGGCGAGCTGAAATATGGGAAACCCATCCTCGACCGGATGCTCAACTATCGCACGCCGCTCCTCGAGGCGGTGAAGATAGGCCTCTTGTCGATGAACTCGACGATGCGCTCCAACCTGGGCGTCGGGCTGCCGATCGACCTGCTGGTCGTGCGCCCCGGCCTGTCGGCAGCCACCATCACCCGCATCGAGGAGTCGGATCCCTACTATCATGACCTGGGCGATCGCTGGGTGACGGCGCTTCGCCACGCCATCGACGAGATCCCGCCGCCCCCCTATCCGCTGCCCGGCGAGCCGCCGACTGTGGCCGGAAAGCCATAGCGCCGTCACGGAAACGCAAGGAAGCCATCACGCGGCCCTCTGCCGCCTTGCCTTCGCCTGCCCGGTCGATACCCTTGGGCCATAAGTGACGACAAAATTGTCACAGTCACAGTCATAGTCAAAGGGGACTGACCGATGCGTTTCGACCGGCCGACCGCCGCGCTTCTTGGTGTCTCGATGCTGGCGCTCGCAGCGCCTGCCTTCGCCCAGCAACCCGGCGAGACGGCTGCCGCCGAGACCACGACCGAGACGATCATCGTCACCGGCTCGCGCATCGCGCGCGACCCCAATGCGATCGCCCCCATCCCGGTCTCGACGCTCTCGGCCGATGACCTGCGCGCGGCCGGCACGTCGGATCCGACGGCGGTTCTCCGTCAGCTGCCCGCGCTGCTCGCCTCCGTCTCCATCGCCGACAGCCGCGAGCGCGGCATCGGCGGGGTCGGCCAGGCCGTCCTCAACCTGCGCCAGCTCGGCTCGGCCCGCACCCTCGTCCTCGTCGATGGCCGCCGGCACGTCTCGGGCGTCGCCGGCTCGCAGGCGGTTGACGTCGCCACCATCCCGCCCGCCCTCATCGAGCGGATCGACGTGCTCACCGGCGGCAAGTCCGCCGTCTATGGCGCGGATGCCGTCACCGGCGTCGTCAACTATGTGCTGAAGCGGGACTTCGAGGGCATCCAGATCGAGGGCCAGTCGGGCATTTCCTCGCGCGGCGATGGCCACAGCGTCTCGCTGGCCGCCACCTATGGCCGCAACTTCGCCGGCGGGCGGGGCAACATCACCTTCTCGGCCGGCTACGCCAACGACCAGGAAGTGTTGATGGGTGACCGGCCCTTCACCCGCGACAATGGCCGGGCCAACAACTCGACGACCTATCCCCACCCGGACCGCCGCTTCCAGCGGGGCGACATCAACCCGGCGACCATGCCGAACTTCGCCAACCGCTTCCGCATCGGCGGCCCGGGGCCGGCGAACACGCGCTTCCCCTTCGGCCCGCTGATCCCGACGCCCGCGCAGATCGCCACCCTTTTCCCCGGCGGAATCACGCCCGCCGAGCAGGCGCTCGTCGATCGCGCCGCCAATTCGCCACAGTTCCTGATCGCCCGCGACCCGCGCTTTGCCATCTCCTCGGGCGCGAGCCTGATCTTCCGGGCCGACTTCGACTATTTCAACCTCGACGTGAACGGGAACGGCATTCCCGACTGCAACGAGAGCTTCATCGGCCGCGTCGTGTTCGGCGGCGGCGGCTGCTATGTCTCGACGCCCAATGGCGGGGTCAAGGTCTTCCAGGATGGCCTGATCTCGTCCAACACCAACCAGTTCGGCGGCGATGGCGCGGTCGAGCGCACCAACACCACCTCGCTCACCCCCGGCTCGGAGCGGATCTACGCGGTGCTCAAGGGCCGCTACGAGTTCACGCCGGCGGTCGAGGCCTTCTGGGACCTGAAGTACGTCCGGAACAACGCGATCAGCCGCAACAACTACAACACCTTCTTCGACACGCTGTTCATCGCGCCCGACAACCCCTTCATCCCGGCCGTGCTCCAGGCCGAGGCGGACGATGCCGGCGGCCTACTGGTCAGCCGCGACAATCTCGACCTCGGGCCGGGCATCTCGCGCTTCAACCGTGACACCTGGCGCGCCGTCGGCGGCTTCCGCGGGGCGCTCACCGACAATCTCAACTATGATTTCGCGGTCAACTACGGCCGCACCGACAACAAGGTGCGCTTCTCCAACTATGTGCTGGCCGACCGCTTCTTCGCAGCCGTCGATGCCGTTCGCGCCCCCGATGGCCGGATCGTCTGCCGCTCCAGCCTCGATCCGAACGCGATCCCGCCCGGCTCGGACGTGTTCCCGGTCGTGCCTGCCGGCTTCTACACCTTCCGCCCCGGCGACGGCAGCTGCCGGCCGGCCAACCTGTTCCGCGGCGAACAGTCGATCAGCCAGGAAGCTGTCGACTTCATCACCACCGAGGAGCGGTCGAGCTCGCGCCTGCAGCAGTGGGTCGTCAGCCTCGCCTTCTCGGGCGACACGGAGAAGTTCCTGAACCTGCCGGGCGGCGCGGTGCAATTCGCCTTCGGCGGTGAGTGGCGCGAGGAGCGCTCCTCGAGCCGCCAGTCCGACCAGGATCTCGGCATCCTGCCGAGCGGGCAGAACATCGCCGACGTCTCGGGCGGCGCCAACGTCAACCTGGGTCTCACCGACCAGATCCGTGTGTTCAACTCCAGCGGCCGCTTCGACGTGTGGGAGGCGTTCGGCGAAGTCCGCCTGCCGATCCTCAAGGACCGGCCCTTCTTCCACGAGCTGTCGGTCGAGGGCGCGGCCCGCTACGCGCAATATTCCACTGTCGGCGGCGCCTTCACCTGGGAGGTCGCCGGCACCTGGGCACCGGTTCCCGACCTGCGCTTCCGCGGCGGCTACAGCCGGGCCATCCGCGCGCCCGACATCTTCGAGCTGTTCGAGCCGCAGCAGGCCACGACCTTCCGCCCGTCCGACCCCTGCGCCCAGTCGGCCATCGACGCGCTGATCGCTGCCAACGACCCCTTCGCGCAGAACCGGCTGAACAACTGCCGCGCCGATGGCATCCCGGTCGGCTTCGTCGATCCGCTGACGGCGCGCTTCGGCGGCACCTCGGGCGGCAATCCCAACCTCCGCGAGGAAAAGGCCCGCACCTGGACGGTGGGCGGGATCGTGCAGCCGCGCTTCGTGCCCGGCCTCACGCTTTCGGCCGACTATTACTCGATCCAGATCGACGACGCGATCGAGGCGGTGACAGCGCAGAACATCGTCAATACCTGCTACGACCTGCCGACCTTCCCCAACCAGTTCTGCGGCCTGTTCACCCGCAACCGGAACCCGGCCTCGCCGACCTTCCTCGGCCTCAACTTCCTGCAGCAGACGCGGATCAACTTCGCCCGGATCGAAACCTCGGGCGTCGACATGACGGCGGCCTATGGCTTCGGCTTCGGCAACGGCCATCGGCTCGACCTGCGCGTCTCGGCCAACTGGATCGAGAAGCTGAACCGCTACTTCGACCCCGTCCGCTCCGACGCCGTGAACCCCGCGCTCGGCGAACTGTCGGTGCCCGAATGGTCGGGCGTCGGCTCGGCTACCTATTCGAACGGCGGCTTCAGCTTCACCTGGCGCACCCAGTATCTGGGCCGGCAGGGCGTTGCCTCGGCCGTCCAGATCGAGCGCGTGGACAGCGAGTTCGGCCCGGCCGGTCTCGCGCGGCCCTTCTGGGTGCATGACGCCTCGGCCCGCTTCGAATGGAACGAGGGCTTCGAAGTCTATGGCGGCATCAACAATGTGACGAACCGCCGGCCCTTCCTTGCCAGCTCCGCCTACCCGGTCTCGGGCGTGGGGCGCTTCTTCTTCGTGGGCGCGCGCGCCAAGTTCTGACGCGCCAGCGCCGCCCGGCAGGGGCTGGAAAGGGCGGGGGAAACCCCGCCCTTTTCACATGGGGGCCGGCGTCCGCGCACGCCTGCGAAGCGCTAGCCCCGCAAGCCCGAAGCCTGAGATCATCAGCAGCCAGGCCGACGGTTCCGGAACCGGCGCGGGAAGCGGCCGTGCCGCGCCGCCGCCCGCGAACACGGGAAGCGGCGGCAGGCTGTCTGGAAGCAGCAGCGGGTGAACCGCGCCCGGCAGATCGAAGGCTGTCGGCTCGGGGCCGAAGCCGGGCAGCAGCATGGGGCAGTCGCACGGGCGAAGCGACCTCGGCACCGCTTCGACGAGGGCGTCCGGCAAGGCAAGCGGCAGGGGCACAGGCGGTGCGGGCGCCGCCACCATGGCCACCGCAACCGCCGCGCGCGGTGTCTCGCCCAGCGTCAGCGCCCAGGGCGCGGCCGGCGCCAGGGCGGGCGCAGCGATCGCCGCTGCCGCCCCGGCAATCCAGGACTTGCGCATCCCATCCAACCCTTCGGCGCGCGTGGCTCCGCTTCGCGGATGCCCGAACGCTCATCTTCTTGGGCCGGCCCGAAGGCCGCCATCGCCACCCATGCCACAGGGCAGGGGCGCCTGTCTGTCAACGAGTGGAAACCCTGTCGCCCGGTTCGAGGCCCGTCAGTTCGTCTGCCGCAGCAGCTCGCGCGCGGTGATCACCCGCATGATCTCGTTGGTGCCCTCGAGAATCCGGTGGACTCTCAGGTCCCGCCACAGCCGCTCGACGGGATAGTCCATCAGATAGCCATAGCCGCCGAACAGCTGCAGCGCGCGGTCGACCACGCTCGAGCCGGTGTCGGTCGCCAGCCGCTTCGCCATGGCCGCGAACTTCGTCCGGTCGGCCGCCCCGGCCGAGACCTTGGCGGCCGCGAGATAGAGCAGGGCGCGCGCTGCCTGAAGCTCGGTCTCCATGTCGGCCAGCGTGAACTGGGTCGCCTGGAAATCGACGATGGCGCGCCCGAACTGCCGGCGCTCGCGGACATGGGCGATGGCCTCGTCGAGCGCGCGCTGCGCGCCGCCCAGCGAGCAGGCGCCGATGTTGAGCCGCCCGCCATCGAGGCCGGCCATGGCGATGCGGAAACCCTCGCCCTCCTCGCCAACCCGGTTCGCCACCGGCACCCGCACCCCGTCGAAATGGACCTGTGCGGTCGGCTGCGAATGCCAGCCGAGCTTGCGCTCGTTGGCGCCGAAGGAGACGCCCGGCCTGTCCTTCTCGATGACGAGGCAGCTGATCCCGCGCGGGCCCGCCTCGCCGGTCCTGACCATCGTGACGTAGAGGTCGTTCACGCCGCCGCCCGAAATGAACGCCTTGGAGCCGGTGACGACATAATGGTCGCCCTCGCGCACGGCCGTGGTGCGAAGGGCTGCTGCATCCGAGCCGGAGCCGGGCTCCGTCAGGCAGTAGCTCGCGATCCGCTCCATCCCCACGAGCGAGGGCAGGAATTCGGACCTGACCGCCTCGCTTCCGAAGCAGTCGATCATCCAGGCGGCCATGTTGTGGATCGAGATGAAGGCCGAGGTGGAGGGGCAGCCATAGGCCATGGCCTCCATCACCAGCGCCGCCTCCAGCCGCCCCAGCCCGATCCCGCCCGATTCCTCGCGCACATAGATGGCGCCGAAGCCGAGCGCGGCCGCCTTGCGGATCGTCTCGATCGGGAACAGGTGCGTCTCGTCCCATTGGGCGGCATGGGGCGTGATCTCGGCGGCAGTGAAGCGCTCGGCGGCTTCGCGAATGGCCAGCTGGTCGGGCGTCAGGTCGAACTGGGTCATGGGCGCGGCCTTAGCGCAGCGGGCGCATGGCAGGCCAGCCATCCATCGCCGCAGCGTTGACCTTGCGCGCCCGCTTCGCTATGCGGCCCCCTCTTGACCGGGGCCCTTGGGCGCCCGGCAACCCTGACTGTTTCGAGGATCAGACGATGAAGCGCACCTATCAGCCATCGCGGCTGGTTCGCAAACGCCGGCATGGCTTCCGCGCCCGCATGGCGACTCCGGGCGGCCGCAAGGTGCTGGCCCGTCGTCGTGCCCGTGGCCGCAAGGTCCTGTCCGCCTGATCCCGTGGCCCCCGGCGCGACGCCGGCCGCCGGCCTGCCCATCGGCCGGATCCGCGCGCGCCGCGATTTCCTGGCCGCCAACAGCGGGGTCCGCGTGCCGACGGCGTCGTTCATCCTTCTCGTGAAGCCCCGGGCCGACGGCGCGCCGCGCGCCGGCTTCACCGTGTCGCGCAAGGTCGGCAATGCAGTGGTCCGCAACCGCGCGCGCCGGCGCCTTCGCGAGGTCGCGCGTCTCGCCATGGCCGATTCGGCCATTCCCGCCGCCGACCATGTGTTCATCGCCCGCCCCGAGGCCAGGGAGCGCCCGTTTGCCGATCTCCTGGCCGACACCCGCCGTGCGCTCGCGCGCGCTGCCGAGCGCCTGGCGACCGGCTGAGCCCTCGCGATGCGCCTCGCCGATCTTCCCGCCCGCGCCGTCGCCGGCCTGTTCCGGCTGTGGCAGCTGACCTTCTCGGTCGTGCTGCCGCCGTCCTGCCGCTTCAGCCCCAGCTGCTCGCACTACGGGATCGAGGCGCTTCGCCGCCACGGCCTCGTCGCCGGCCTCTGGCTGACCGTCGCGCGGATCGCCCGCTGCCACCCCTGGGGCGGTTCCGGCCCTGACCCCGTGCCCGAGGCGCCGCCCTTCCGGTGGCCCGCCATCCGTTTCGCCAGCGAGGACAAGTGAGCCAGGAAAACCGCAACCTCATCCTCGCCGTCCTCCTGTCGGCGCTCGTGCTGTTCGGCTGGAGCTTTCTCGTCGAGCGGATCATGCCCGCGCCGCCGCCCGCTGCCACGGCGCCGGCCGCCCAGCCGGGCGCGCCCGCAGCGCCCGCGCCCACGGCCGATGGCCCGCTCCTGCCCGACGCGGGGCCGGCTGCCGCCCCGGTCGCCGCCGGTCCCGCCACGCCGCCGCGCAGTCTTTCCGAGCTGATCGCGGCAAGCCCGCGGGTCGCCATCGAGACTCCGCGCCTCAGGGGCTCGATCAACCTCGTCGGCGCCCGCATCGACGACCTCGTCCTCCTCGACCACACGACCTCCATCAAGCCGGATGCCGCCCCCATCCGCCTGTTCGCCCCCTCGGGCGACCCCAGGGCCTGGTTCGCGGGCTTCGGCTGGGTCGGCGCCGGCGCCCCGCCGCCAGACGCGCGCTGGGCGGCATCCGCGCAGACGCTGAGCCCCGGCAATCCCGTGACGCTGCGCTGGACCAGCCCGGCCAATCTCGTCTTCGAGATCATCCTCAAGGTGGACGAGAATTTCCTCTTCACCATCGATCAGCGGGTGCTGAACGCCTCCGGGGAGACGGTCTCGCTCCGCCCCTTCGCCTATGTGAACCGCACCGGGCGCGGCACCGACCGCGACGCCTTCAACCTCCATGTTGGTCCGCTCGGCGCCTTCGACGGCAGGCTGGTCGAGCGCGACGTCGGCTATGATCGCCTGCGCGAGCGCGGGCCCCAGACCTTCGCATCGACCGGCGGCTGGCTCGGCATCACCGACAAGCACTGGCTCGCCGCCCTCATCCCCGACCAGAAGGCGCGCATCGAGGCGCGCTTCTCGGCCGCCGACGGTGACCGCACCCAGGTGGACTGGGTGAAGCCGGCGATCGCGCTGGCGCCCGCCGCCACCGCCAGCACCACCAGCCACCTGTTCGCCGGCGCCAAGGAAGTCCGCCTGCTCAACGCCGTGCGCGACGGGTTGGGCGTGCCCATGTTCGACATGGCGCTCGCCTGGGGCTGGTTCTGGTTTCTGGCGCAGCCGATCTTCGGCCTGCTGCAATGGCTCTACCATGTGCTCGGCAACTATGCGCTCGCCATCATCGGCCTCACGCTCATCGTGCGCACGGCGCTGTTCCCGATCGCCAACAAGCAATATGCCAGCATGGCCAAGATGCGCGTCTTCGCGCCCAAGATGAAGGAGATCCAGGAGCGCTACAAGGACGACAAGCAGAAGCAGCAGTATGAACTGATGGAGCTCTACCGGCGCGAGAAGATCAACCCGCTCGCCGGCTGCCTGCCCATCCTGCTCCAGATCCCGATCTTCTACGCGCTCTACAAGGTGCTCCTGATCTCGGTCGAGATCCGCCACCAGCCGGCCTTCCTGTGGATCAGGGACCTGTCCGCCCCCGATCCGCTCACGCCGCTCAACCTGTTCGGCCTCATCCCCTGGACTCCGCCGGCCTTCCTCGCGATCGGCATCCTGCCCATCATCCTCGGGATTACCATGTATGTGCAGTTCAAGCTGAACCCGGCGCCGATGGACCCGATCCAGGCCAAGGTGTTCGCCTGGATGCCCTGGATCTTCATGTTCATGATGGCCCCCTTTGCGGCGGGCTTGCAGATCTACTGGATCGTCAACAACATCGTGTCGATCGGCCAGCAGTGGGTGCTGATCCGGAAATATCCGGCCCCGGCGCCCGCGCCCACCGCCGCCAAGTGACCGAAGCCGGTTCCGCGGCCAGCGACCGGCTCGAGGCGGCGCGGCGGCTCTTCGCCGGCCCGATCGCCTTCGAGCTGTCGGCCCCCCGGCTCGACATCCTGCCTGAGGCGGCGCTGCCGGAGATCGCGTTCGCAGGCCGCTCCAATGTCGGCAAGTCCTCGCTCCTGAACGCGCTCACCGGGCGCAACGGCCTTGCCCGCACGTCGAACACGCCGGGCCGCACGCAGGAGCTGAACCTGTTCCTCGTGGGCGAGCCGCCCATCCTGCGCCTCGTGGACATGCCGGGCTATGGCTATGCCGAGGCGCCGAAGGAGGTGGTCCGGGCCTGGGCGCGGCTGGTCAACGACTATCTGCGCGGCCGCCCGACGCTCAGGCGCTGCCTGCTCCTCGTCGATGCCCGCCATGGCCTGAAGCCGGTCGACCGCGAGATCATGGCGCTGATGGACAAGGCCGCGGTCTCCTACCAGCTGGTGCTCACCAAGGCCGACAAGGTGAAGCCGACGGCGCTTGCCGCAACGCTCGAAGGCGTCGCCGCCGTGGCGCGCGGCCATCCGGCCGCCCACCCCGACATCCTCGCCACCAGCGCCGAGACGAAGGCCGGCATCCCCGAGCTTCGCGCCGCCGTGCTCGCGGCGGCAATGGCCTGAGGGGCCTGCGACGATTTGGGGCAGCCACGCCGGCTGCCGGCTGCTAGAGACGAACCGAGGGGAAGATGCGTTGAAACCACTGACGGAACTTGTCATCGGCGGCCGGACCTTCCTGCCGCTCGTCGAGGGCGGGAAGGGCGTGTCCGCCACCAACCACCGCTCCTCGGGCGCCTGGGCGCGTGCCGGCGGGCTTGGCACGGTGTCGGCCGTCAATGCCGACAGCTATGACGAGCATGGGGATGTCATCCCGCAGGTCTATCACAGCCGCACGCGCGAGGGCCGGCACGAGGAGCTGGTCGCCTATGCGATCCGCGGCGCCGTCGAGCAGGTGCGCCGCGCATTTGACATCGCCGCTGACGAGCTTCGCGCCGGGCGCGGCGCGCTCAACATCAACGTGCTGTGGGAAATGGGCGGCGCGCAGCGGGTGCTCGAAGGCGTGCTCGAGCAGACGAAGGGCCTGCTGCACGGCGTGACCTGCGGGGCCGGCATGCCCTACCGCCTGTCCGAGATCGCCGCGCGCCACGGCGTCCACTATTATCCCATCATCTCCTCGGCGCGCGCCTTCCGGGCGCTCTGGAAGCGGGCCTATTCCAAGGCGAGCGAGTGGCTGGGCGCCGTCGTCTACGAGGATCCCTGGCTCGCCGGTGGCCACAATGGCCTCTCCAACGCCGAGGATCCGCGCAGCCCCCAGGATCCCTACCCGCGCGTGAAGGAGCTTCGCGCCGTCATGCGCGAGGGCGGGCTTCCGGATCGCGTGCCCATCGTGATGGCGGGCGGCGTCTGGTATCTTCGCGACTGGGCGCACTGGATCGACAATCCCGAGCTTGGCATCATCGCCTTCCAGTTCGGCACCCGGCCGCTCCTCACCCAGGAAAGCCCCATCCCCGACGTGTGGAAGGCGAAGCTGCCGCACCTCAGGGAAGGCGATGTGCTGCTGCACCGCTTCTCGCCCACCGGCTTCTATTCCAGCGCGGTCCGCAACAGCTTCCTTCGCGATCTCGAGGCGCGCTCGGAACGCCAGATCGCCTTCTCGACCGAGGCGGCCGGCGATCACCAGTTCACGCTCGACGTCGGGGTTGGCCGCAAGACCTATTATGTGACCCGCGACGACCTGAACCGGGCCCGCGAATGGGTGGCCCTTGGCCACGACACCGCGCTCAAGACACCCGACAACACCCTCGTCTTCGTCAGCGCCGAGCAGGCGAAGCAGATCCGCCGTGACCAGGCCGACTGCATGGGCTGCCTCTCCCACTGCGCCTTCTCCAGCTGGAAGGACCATGACAATTTCACGACCGGCCATCTCGCCGACCCGCGCAGCTTCTGCATCCAGAAGACGCTGCAGGCGATCGCGCATGGCGCCGACCCGGAGCATGAGCTGATGTTCGCCGGCCACTCGGCCTACATGTTCGGGCAGGACCCCTTCTATTCGAATGGCTTCGTCCCCACGGTGAAGCAGCTTGTCGATCGCTTGCAGACGGGCAACTGAGCCGCCACCCTGTCGCTCGGCCGCCACTGGGGCGGCCGGCGGACAAGCTGAGGGGCTTCGGCGGTGATCGAATGGGCGCAGGCATCGCTGTTCAACGAGGTGGCCGCACTCCTCGTGCTGGCGGCGGCCGTCGGCTTTCTCGGCAGCCTGCTTCGCCAGCCGCTCATCGTCAGCTTCATCGTCGTCGGCATCCTCGCCGGCCCCGCCTTCCTCGGCATCGCCCGCTCCAACGACCAGATCGAGGTGCTCGCCCAGCTCGGGATCGCGATCCTCCTGTTCCTCGTCGGCGTGAAGCTCGATGTGAAGCTCGTGCGCGAGCTGGGGCCGGTCGCGCTCGCGACCGGGCTCGGCCAGGTGCTCTTCACCTCGCTGTTCGGCTTCCTCATCGCGCTGGCGCTCGGCTTTCCGGCCGTCACCAGCCTCTACATCGCGGTCGCGCTCACCTTCTCCAGCACGATCATCATCGTGAAGCTGCTCTCCGACAAGCGCGAGATCGACAGCCTGCACGGCCGCATCGCGCTGGGCTTCCTGATCGTCCAGGATCTCGTCGTCGTTTTCGCGATGATCGTGCTCTCGGCGGTCGGCGTCGGCACGCGCGCCGACGCCGGGCCGGGGGAGGTCGTG
>JBKBUL010000036.1:0-7556 GCA_046290045.1 Sphingomonadaceae bacterium | reverse complement strand
CTCCCCGTCTCCTCCCTTCACCCCACCCCCCCCCCCCGGGCCGGGGGAGGTCGTGCAGGTGCTGCTTGCCGGCGTCGGCATGCTGGGGCTCGTGCTGCTGTTCATCCGCTTCCTCGCCGATCCGCTCACCACGCGGCTGGCCCGCACGCCCGAGCTTCTGCTCGGCTTCGCGATCGCGCTCGCCGCCCTTCTGGCCGCGCTCGGGGAAACCTTCGGCTTCGGCAAGGAACTGGGCGGCCTGCTCGCCGGCGTCGCGCTCGCCTCCACGCCCTGGCGCGACGCGATCGCCGCGCGGCTCGCACCCCTGCGCGACTTCCTGCTGCTCTTCTTCTTCATCACGCTCGGCAGCCAGCTCGACCTCCAGAACCTCGGCGACGGCTGGCTTCCCGCCCTCGTCTTCTCGGCCTTCGTCCTGATCGGCAATCCGCTCATCGTGGTCGTCATCATGTCGGCCATGGGCTTTCGCATGCGAACCGGGTTCCTCGCCGGGCTCACGGTGGCGCAGATCAGCGAATTCTCGCTCATCTTCATGGGCCTCGGCCTCGCGCTCGGGCACGTCGATGAAGCAGCCCTGGGCCTCGTCACGCTGGTCGGGCTCATCACCATCGCCTGCTCCACCTACATGATCACCTGGTCGCACGAACTCTGGGCGCTTGCCGAGCCGCTCGCCCGCCGGCTGGATCGGCCCGCCCCGCGCGAGGATGCCGAAGCCGCGGCCGAAGGCGTTCGCAACGCCGATGCGATCGTGCTGGGCCTCGGCCGCTACGGTTCGGAGATCGCCCGCCGACTGGAGGCGCGGGGGCTCACGGTCATCGGTGTCGATTTCAACCCCACGGCGCTTGCCCGCTGGCGCGCGGCGGGCGGCACGGCCGTCTATGGCGATGTCTCCGATCCGGAATTTCTGGCCCACCTGCCGGTTTCGAAGGTCAGCCATGTGGTCTCGACGGTGCGCGAGCCGGCCTCGGCCGGCGTCTCCCACGCCGACCCGCGCGAGATCCTGGTGCAGGCGCTCAAGGAACATGGCTTCGACGGCTCGATTGCCGTCACCGCCACCCACCCGGGCGAAGGCGAGCGGCTGGCCCGCGCCGGCGCGACGCTGGTGCTCGAACCCTTCACCGATGCCGCCTCCGAGGCGGTCGACCGGATCATCGCCGCCGGCACGGCCCCCGCCGCCGGCTGAGCGGCCACCGGCCGCGTTGACTCCGCCGCCCGCCCTCGTTCATGGCATTCGCGCATCCAGGCAGTTTCGTTGGGGAGCGATTGAGCCCATGAAGATCCTCGTGCCCGTGAAAAGGGTGGTCGATTACAATGTGAAGGTGCGGGTCAAGTCGGACCAGACCGGCGTCGAACTCGCCAACGTCAAGATGAGCATGAACCCCTTCGACGAGATTGCCGTCGAGGAAGCGGTTCGCCTCAAGGAAAAGGGCGTCGCAAGCGAGATCGTCGTGGTCTCCGTCGGCCCGCAGCAGGCGCAGGAGACGATCCGCACCGCGCTCGCCATGGGCGCCGACCGCGGAATCCTGGTCACGACGGACGAGACGACCGAGAGCCTCGGGGTTGCCAAGATCCTGGCGAAGATCGCCGAGGAAGAGGCGCCCGGCCTCGTCATTCTCGGCAAGCAGGCGATCGACGATGACGCCAACCAGACGGGCCAGATGCTCGCGGCGCTTCTCGGCTGGCCGCAGGGCACCTTTGCCTCGAAGGTCGAGCCGGGCGACGGACATGTGGCCGTCACCCGCGAGGTCGATGGCGGCCTCGAGACGGTCGAACTCAAGCTGCCGGCCGTCGTCACTACCGACCTCCGCCTCAACGAGCCGCGTTACGCGAGCCTGCCCAACATCATGAAGGCGAAGTCGAAGCCGATCGCCCAGAAGACCCCGGCGGACTATGGCGTCGATCTGTCGCCGCGCCTCAGGACCTTGAAGGTCACCGAGCCGCCGAAGCGGCAGGCGGGCATCAAGGTGAAGACCGTCGATGAACTGATCGAGAATCTCAAGACCGCGGGAGCGATCGCATGAGCATCCTGGTTCTGGCCGAACATGACAATGCGTCGCTGAAGGACGCGACGCTCTCGGCGGTGACGGCGGCCACCCAGCTTGCCGGCCATGCCGGCGGCGAGGTGCATGTGCTGGTCGCAGGCAAGGGCTGCGCCGCCGTGGCCGAGGCGGCCTCGAAGATCGCGGGCGTGTCAAAGGTCCTGCTCGCCGACGATGCCGCCTACGAAGCCGCTCTCCCTGAGAATCTGGCGCCGCTCGTCGCCGGCCTCATGGCCGGCTATGATGCCTTCGTGGCGCCGGCCACCTCGCGCGGCAAGAACATCGCGCCACGCGTCGCCGCCCTGCTCGACGTGGCCCAGGTGTCCGACATCCTCTCGGTCGAAAGCGCCGATACCTTCACCCGGCCCATCTATGCCGGCAATGCGATCGCGACCGTCCAGTCGACGGATGCGAAAAAGGTGATCACGGTGCGCGGCACCGCCTTTCCCAAGGCTGGCGGTGGCGGATCGGCCCCGATCGAGCCGGTCGCGGCAACCGGCGATTCGGGCCTCTCCGCCTTCAAGGGCGCGGAACTCACCGCGTCGGAGCGGCCCGAGCTCACCAGCGCCAAGATCATCGTCTCTGGCGGGCGCGCGCTCGGCTCGAGCGAGGCCTTCCACCAGTATATCGATCCGCTCGCCGACAAGCTGGGCGCGGCCGTCGGCGCGTCGCGCGCCGCGGTCGATGCCGGCTATGTCCCCAATGACTATCAGGTCGGGCAGACGGGCAAGATCGTGGCACCCGAACTCTATGTGGCGGTCGGGATCTCGGGCGCCATCCAGCATCTGGCGGGCATGAAGGATTCGAAGATCATCGTCGCCATCAACAAGGACGAGGAAGCCCCCATCTTCCAGGTTGCGGATTTCGGCCTCGTGGGGGACCTGTTCCAGCTCGTCCCCGAGATGACGCAGAAGCTCTGATCCGTCACCCAGCTGCTGCGAAAGAAGGGGAGAAGCCGAGGATGCGCCGGTTTCTTCCCCTTCTGCTCCTCGCCTTTGCCGCCAGCCCCGTACAGGCCTGGGGCCCGACCGGCCACCGCATCACGGGCGCGCTTGCCGACACCTATCTCTCCCCCCGGGCGCGCGCCGGCCTTCTCGAGATCCTCGGCACCGAAAGCCTCGAGGAAGCCTCCACCTGGCCCGACGAGATGCGCTCGGCACCCGGCACCTTCTGGCGGGTGACGGCAAGCCCCTGGCATTATGTGACCGTGCCCGACGGCAAGCGCTGGCGCGACGTCGGCGCACCGCCGCAGGGCGACGCGCTCTCGGCGCTCGCCCGCTTTGCCGCCACCATCCGCGATCCGGCCGCCCCGCTGGCCGAGCGCCAGCTGGCGCTTCGCTTCGCCATCCACATCGTCGGCGATCTCGCCCAGCCGCTGCATGTCGGCCGCCCCGGCGATCGCGGCGGCAATGACGTGAAGGTCAGCTTCTTCGGCAAGCCCACCAACCTCCACGCCCTGTGGGACAGCGATCTCATCGAGCATGAGCGGCTCTCGTACAGCGAGTGGGCGGCCCGGCTCGACCGGCGCGTCACGCCCGACCAGCTTCGCGCCTGGTCCGATCCCGATCCCGAACAATGGGTCGATGATGCGGTCGCCATCCGCGGCCGCCTCTACCCCGAGAGGCCCGAGCTCGGCTGGGACTATGTGTTTGCCCATCGCCAGACGTTGAACGAGCAGCTGGCCAAGGGCGGCCTGCGCCTCGCCGCCTGGCTCAACCGCCTGTTCGACGCGCCCTGAGCTTGCCCGCCCGCAGTCCGGCCGATAGACCCGGTCGGCGGGGCGGGACGAAAGGATGTGCGCGTGGAATTCCAGTTCAACACCTCGAACGCGATTACCGGCGATGACGATGTCCGCGCCCGGATCGAGGCCAGCGTGCGTCACAGGCTGGCGCGCATCGCCGACGAGTTGACGCGGGTGGAACTGCACCTCACCGATCTCGACGGCGCGCGCGGCGGCCCGGCCGACAAGCGCGCCCGGCTCGAGCTTCGCCCGCGCGGCCGCGATCCCATCACCGTCACCCACGAGGCGGGCACTGTCGATGCAGCCGCCGCCGGCGCCGCCGACAAGGCGATGACGGCCTTCGCCCGCGACGTCGGCAAGCGCACCACGCGCAAGGGCCACTGAGGCCCGGCACTCGCCTGCCGGCGCATCACGGAATATTCATCCGCCTTTCAGCAACGCGTCATTCGCCTGTCATGCACCAGCGCGAGCGAGCGATTGGGCAACAGGGGATTTAACCATGATTCGCACGCTCATCCTGTCGGCGGTGGTCCTTGCCGCGCAGCCGGCCGCGGCCACTATCACCTATCTCGGCAATGTCGCCATCGCCGGCGACGCCACCGACCTGTCGGGTTTCGGCGCCGCCTTCGGGGCCAATCGCCTCTCGATCGGGTCGGACCTCTGGTATGACAGGCGCTCGGGCACCTACTGGGGCGTCACCGATCGCGGCCCGGGCGGCGGGCTCATCGATTTCGCGCCGCGCGTCCACCAGTTCGGCCTCGACATTGGCCCGGACGGCAGCGTCGGCGGCTTCACGCTTCTGAAGACGGTCGTGTTCAGGGATCGGGACGGCACGCCGATGTCGGGCCTGAACCCGCGGCTGCTCAACGGCAATGCCGGCGTGCTCGGCAACAGCTTCGATTCCGAAGGCCTCGTCGTCGACAGGCGCGGCCATTTCTTCGTGGCCGACGAATATGGCCCGTCGCTCTACGAGTTCGACCGAAATGGCCTGCTGGTGCGCAAGTTCAACACGCCGGCCAACCTGCTGCCGCGCGACGGCGCTGGAAACCTCAACTATGTCGATGGCCGCGCCGTGCTGCGTAACGGCCGGCAGGACAATCGCGGTTTCGAGGGGCTGGCGATGTCGCCCGACGGCAAGACGCTGATCGCCGTCCTCCAGGATCCGCTGGTCAACGAGGGCGCGGTCGATGGCGGGCGCGGCGACGGCCGCCGCAGCCGCAACGTCCGCGTGGTGCTGTTCGACAAGGCGAGCGGCGAGGCGACCGCCCAGTTCATCTACCAGCTCGAGGATCGCGCCGACATCAACGCCCGCCTGCCCGCCGGCGCGGCCTTCGGGGCGACGGCGCAGGGCCGCAACATCGGGCTGTCGGGGATCATCGCGCTTCCCAACGGCAAATATCTCTTCCTCGAGCGTGACAACCGCGGCTGGGGCGTCGAGGATCCGACCTACACCGGCCTTCCCGCCGGCACGAAGCGGATCTGGCTCGTCGATTTCGCCGGCGCGACCGATGTGTCCAGCATCAGCCTCGACAGTTCCAACGCCCTGCCGGCCGGGGTCGTCCCCGTCAGCAAGACGCTGTGGCTCGATGTCCAGGCCGCGCTCGAGGCGGCCGGCGTTCCCTTGACCGAGAAGATGGAGGGCATTGCCTTCGGGCCGCGCCTCGGGCCGGGGCTGGGCTTCAGCTTCGTCGTCGTCACCGACAATGATTTCTCGGTCACCCAGACGGGCGCGGGCGTCCAGTTCGATGTCTGCACCTCGGGGCTGGGCGGCGTCACCAGCCAGGTGGCGCTGGGCGATGCCTGCCCCGAGGGCCAGTTCCTGATCCCGACCTACGCCTATGTCTTCGGCGTTCGCGGCAGCTCGCTTCTGGCCGCCGGCATTCCCGAGCCGGCGAGCTGGGCGCTGATGATCGCTGGCTTCGGCCTCGTCGGCGGCGCGCTTCGCCGGCTCCGGCCGCTGTCGGCCTGAAATCTTGCCGCGCGGCGCCGGCGCGGCTAGCGCCGGGGCCGCAACGGCAGGAAGGCAGGGCATGCAGGTCGGAGTCATTGGTGCCGGGATGATGGGGGCGGGGATCGCGCAGGTCGCGGCCGCCGCGGGACATCGGGTGACGCTGACGGACGTGGATCGCGCGCGCGCCGAGGCCGGGAAGGCTGGAATCGCGAAGGCGCTGGCGCGCGAGGTGGACAAGGGCCGGATCGAGGCGGCCGGCGCGGAGGCCCTGCTCGCCCGGATCGAGCCGGCCGAAGGCGCCGATGCCTTTGCCGAGGCCGAGCTGGTGATCGAGGCCGCGACCGAGAATGTCGGCCTCAAGCAGAAGATCTTCGCCGATCTCGCCGGCCGGCTGCCCGAATCCTGCCTGCTCGCCAGCAACACCTCGTCCATCTCGATCACCCTGCTCGCCGCCTCGACCGACCGGCCCGACCGCTTCACCGGCCTCCACTTCTTCAACCCCGTCCCCGTCATGAAGCTGGTCGAGATCATCCCCGGCCTTGCCACCAGCGACGGGACTCGCGCGGCCGCCCGCGCCTTCATCGAAACGCTGGGCAAGACGGCGATCGTCGCCGAGGATGCGCCCGCCTTCATCGTCAACCGCGTGCTCTGCCCGATGATGAACGAGGCGATCTTCGCGCTCGGCGAAGGCGTGGGCAGCGTCGAGGACATCGACGCCGGCCTCCGGCTCGGCGCCAACCACCCCATGGGCCCCTTGACGCTGGCAGACTTCGTCGGGCTCGACACGCTGCACGCCATCATGCGGGTCATGCAGGAGGCAACCGGCGATCCCAAGTACCGCCCCGCGCCGCTTCTCACCCGCTATGTCGAGGCCGGCTGGCACGGCCGCAAGTCGGGTCGGGGCTTCTACGATTACAGCACCACCCCGCCCACACCCACGCGCTGAGCCCTTGCCAGCCCCGGGCCGGCGGGATTAGCCTCGGCGCTTCTTGGGGAGGATCTGTGATGCGATCGATGGCACTGCTGGGCGTGCTTCTCCTGGCCGGATGCGCTGGCCAGGAAGGCCGGCAGCAGTTCGTCTGGGTCGCCGATGGCCAGCCCGTCAACTGCATCAACACCTTCCAGCTTCGCACCTACCGGCCGATCGACAGCCGCACCATCGACTTCGAGTTGACGGGCAACCGCGTGTTCCGCAACGAGCTGCCCTTTTCCTGCCCCGACCTCAACTTCGGCACCACGATCCGCCACAACAGCCGCTCGGGCCAGCTCTGCCGGGGTGACAGCATCATCGTGGTCAGGCCCGGGCTGCGCGCGCCCGGCTGCCAGCTCGGCCAGTTCCAGCCGCTGAGGCGCGTGCCCGTCCCGCCCGAGCCGGCCGAGGGTTAGTCGACCGCGCGGGCGTCCTCGGCCCAGCGATAGCGCGCAGCGAACAGCCCGACGACCAGCCCGGCCCCCGGATAGACCCAGGGCGCGAACGTGGCCGCCTTCGGGCTGAAGGTGAGCAGCAACGACAAGGTGCCGGCGCTGGCCAGCAGCGCATAGATGATCGCCCGGCCGCGAAGCCCGCGCGGGTGGTCTCCCTGCCGCCGGCCCTGCAGGTGAAGTGCCATGGTGACGGCGCACATGATTGCAAACCCCGCGCCATAGATGCGGAACAGGCCGGCAACGTCGTCCCGCTCGAGGCCCGGGGTCTCCCCCAGCAGCAGGAAGCTGGACACCCGCAAAAACCCCTCGCGTTTGGGGCCATGATCTGATTCACTCTGTGCATTGGACGGAGAGGTTTGATGCACTCACGCAGCCTGTTTTCGCTGGCGGAGCACCTGGAGCG
>JBKBUL010000035.1:0-20464 GCA_046290045.1 Sphingomonadaceae bacterium | reverse complement strand
ACTCGCCGCTCGCCCGGCCGGCGGGCCCGCTTTGCGGGCTTTGCCCGCGAACGCGGGACCCGTCCGACGGCACCCCCGACGCTCAGCGCACGCAGGCGTCCAGCCCCTCGTTCGCCACCACGCGCATCCGAGCCTGGATGGTGGCGGCATAGCGGCGCGTGAAGCGGCCGGGGCTGGCCGCGTCGCGCTGGATGGGCTGCGGCAGGATGGCGGCGAGGCGGGCCGCCTCGGCCCGGGTGAGGTCGCGCGCGGGCTTGCCGAAATAGTGGCGGCTGGCGGCCTCGGCCCCGTAGATGCCGCGCCCCCATTCGGCGATGTTGAGATAGACTTCCATGATGCGGGCCTTGCCCCACAGCCCCTCGATCAGCACGGTGAACCAGGCCTCCAGCCCCTTGCGCAGCCAGGTTCGGCCCGGCCAGAGGAAGGCGTTCTTGGCCGTCTGCTGGCTGATGGTGGAAGCCCCGCGCAGGCGGCCGCCAGCCTCGTTGGCAGCCATGGCCTTCTCGATTGCGTCCACATCGAAGCCCCTGTGCGTGCAGAAGTTCGCATCCTCGGCGGCAATCACCGCGCGCGCGAGGTTGATCGAAATGGCCTCCAGCGGCACCGGCCGGTGGCTGACCTCGACCCCGGCCAGCCGGTCGCGCAGCATGATGAAGGTGACGGGCGGGCCGAACCAGCGATAGGCGAGGACCCACAGCAGGCTGAGGAGGACGAGGCCGAGGACGAGCCGGACCAGCAGCCTCAGCACGACAGTGCGGCCCGCGTGTCGCGGATGGTGTCGGCGACGATTGCGGCCCAGCGCGCCACCCCGGCTGCCTCGCCGATCAGGTCCTGGCGGATCTCGAAGCCGAGATAGACAAGCCCGTTCGCCTCGGCGTGGCGATCCATGGTGTAGTTGAGGACCCTGCCCGAATAGGGCTGGTTGGCGCCGACCGGGCCGCCGAGATCGGCCCGGGCCTTCAGATGCGCGAGCGCGATGTCCGCGCCGCGCGAATCCCGGTTCCACAGGATGGCAATGGGCCAGGGGCGCGGGGACGGGTCGGTCGCGAGCGCGGGCGTGAAGCTGTGGATCGACACCAGCATCGGGTGCGCCGCCGCAACGCGGGCGGCAAGGCCGGCGTGGAAGGCCGAATGAAGCGCCAGCCGGGCGGCGCGGCCGGCTGACGACAGGTCACGATTGCCGGGAATGGCGATTCCATCGGACGCTTCGGGGATCGCCAGTTCGGGCGGGCGGTTCACATCGACGACGAGGCGCGAGGCCGTCGCGAGCCAGGCCGGGCAGCCGAGGCGGGCGGCGACCGCTTCGGTCAGCGCCGCGGCGCCGATGTCGAGCGCGATGTGGGTGTGAAGCAGGGCCGGGTCGATCCCGAGGTCGATGCCGGGTGGAACCGCGTTCGACGCATGGTCGCAGACGAGGAGCAGGCCCTGGTCGGCCCCCTCGATCCACCTCATGCAGGCGCGTTCCGGCTGGGGAAGCGGGCCGGGCGCCGTTCGAGGAAGGCAGCGACACCTTCCCGGAAGTCGGCGCCGGTGAAGGCCGAATCGAACAGGGCGGCGCTCGCCTCGTCATCGTCGGTGGCGCCGTCGAGGATGCGGCGGATGATGCCCTTGATCCCGGCCTGGCTGAAGCCGCTGGCGGCCTGTAGGGCGCGGGCCAGCTCGCCGGCGGCCAGCATCGGGTCTTCGGCGAGCTGCTCGACCAGCCCGATGCGCTGCGCTTCGGCGGCGTCGAGCAGGCTGCCCGTGAAGAGCATGCGCTTGGCCTGGCCCGGCCCGACGAGATCGACGAGCAGCTTGGTGTCGTGGAGGGAATAGACGAGGCCCAGCCGCGCCGGCGTGATCCCGAGGCGCGCGCGCGGCGCGGCAATGCGGATGTCGGCGGCAAGCGCGAGGCCGCAGCCGCCGCCCACGCAATCGCCGTCGATGGCGGCGATCACCGGCTTGGGCGCGCGTGCAATGGCGAGCTGGGCGGCGCGGATGGCGGCCTGGTTGGCCGCGCGCCAGGCCGGATCGGGGCTGCGGGCGGCAAACTCGGCGATGTCGGCCCCGGCGCAGAAGATGCCCGGCGTGGTGGAGCTAAGGATCAGAACGTCCACGCCGCTGTCGGCCATGGCATCGGCGACGAGGCGGGGGATGGCTTCCCACATGGCCTGGTCGATGGCGTTGCGCTTGGTTGCGCGGTCGAGAAGGAGGCGGGCGATTCCGAGATCGGTCTCGAGGCGGATGGCAGCCATGGCCGCATCTGGCAGAGCCGGGGCCGGCCATGCAAGCGGCGGCCTTGCAGGCGCGCGGGCGTCGGCGGCCGAAAGCCAAGAAGGCGGCGGCCCGGGGGAGCCGCCGCCTTCGGGTTCGAGCGGGCCGCGGGGAGGGGGAGGGAGCGGCCCGTCGAGGGAGGAGGCTTATTGCGCCAGCGCGGTCGTGTCGGTGGCGAGCACGGCGGCCAGCTCGGTGCCCAGCGCGCGGGCCGCGAGGTTGAACTTCTTCGTGGCTTCGGCGCGGTTGCGGGCTTCGCACAGCGCTTCGCCGGTCTGGATGTTGCGCTCGGCCTTGCGGGCCGTCGCGGCGTCGGTGCCGGCGGCGAGCGCCCGGAGCTTGGCCGGCGCGACGGCGCAGGCATCGGCGTTGGCGGCGGCCGGGGCGCCCGAGACGGCGATGGCGGCGGCGAAGGCGGCGATCGAGAGCTTCATGGCACGCATGACCGGATCCTTTCCCTGACCTGTCGGCAGCCGGCCCCACCGTGGGACCCTTCAGCTGCCGGCGCCGCTTTTCGAGTGGCGCTCAATTCGATGAGGCGGAATTAGAGTAGCACTCAGTTCCCGTCAACCGAAAATTTGAGTGCCACGCAGATTCCTGTCATTTTTGATGATGCACTGCAACACAGAGCTCTCATGCAGGCAGATTATCGCTTTTTCATCAGGCGCTGGCCCGAGCTGGCCCGATTTTGCCGTGCAGCAGGCGGCAGGCCGCGGCCATTCCGGCAGAGGGGTGGGGAAGCCGGGAGGGCGCCGCGCCCGGGCGTCGGAAGCGGATAAAATGAGCGCGACTCGGAAATCGCGACGGCGCTACGTTCAGGCTTCGCCTTCGGTTTCCACCATGGCGGCGGCCAGCGCCTCGCGCGGGGTCTTCCCGCCCCACAGCACGAACTGGAACACCGGGTAGAAGCGCTCGCACTCGTCGATGGCGGCATCGACCAGCGCATGGGCCTGGGTCAGCGACAGGGCTGCATCCTCGGGGCCGTCGAGCAGGGCGGCATGGCGGAACAGCAGCGCCCCGTCGCTGGACCAGAGCTCGAAATGGCCGATCCACAGCTGTTCGTTCACCAGCGCCAGCGTCTCGTGGAGATGCGCCTTCACCTCCGCCTCGCCGCGCGCGGCGTTCGCGTTGATCCCGGTCATCGCGATGAACTGCAGGACCCGATCCTCCTCGCGCCACAGGGCGCGAAGCTCATAATCCGACCAGCTGCCCTTGACCGTCGTGACGATCTCCTCGTCGCCCTCGCGCTCGAAGGCCCAGTTGTGGCTGGCGAAATAATGCTCCAGCGTGTCGATGGGGGCCGACGGCTCGGCACCGATGTCGAACTGCAGGCTGGTCATTCGGCTTTCCTCTACGAGTAGGGGCTCGATCGCAATCGACCCCCCAGATATTGCGGAAGTGCCGCGGCGCTTGCAAGCGCCGCCTCGGCACGACCGCTGGTTTCACTGTGGATATGTGGGCGTCAGTCCGCCTTCGGTTTCGCCGCCCGGCGGGCGGGTTTCCCGGCGGAGTCAGCGCCGGTGCCGGCGGCGAGGGTCGCCTTCAGCGCCTCGAGCTCGGCCTTCGTCGAGGCGGCCATGGCCTTGACCGCCTCGAACTCCTCGCGGCTCACTATGTCGAGGCCGCCGACGAGCTCGCGTAGTTTCTCCTTCATCCGGGCCTCGGCCTCCCGGCCCGCGCCGGCCATGGTGCCGGCCATCGAGGACAGGAGCCGCGCGAAATCCTCGAACAGCGGATTCTGGTTCTGCATGGGCTGGCCTTTTCGTCCCGGGCGCGCTGGGCTGACGCGCCGTCAGATAGTGCATTCGTCGCCGGTTGCGAACCCCCTGCGCCGCCGGGGGCTATTCGGCCGGCTGCGCGGCGGGGTCGGCGCCGCCCTCTGCCGCGCGCGCGGCCCGCTCGCGCTCCAGCTCCCGCGCGACGGCTTCCGGCGAGCGCGTGCGCCGCGCGAAGGCCGCGTAGAAGGTCGGGATGACGAACAGGGTCAGGAGCGTCGCGATGCTGACCCCGAAGACGACGACGACGCCGATGGCGTGGCGCGAGCCGGCGCCCGCGCCGCTTGCCAGCATCAGCGGCACGGCGCCGGCGACGGTTGCGATCGAGGTCATCAGCACGGGGCGAAGGCGCCGCTCGGCGGCTTCCATGATGGCGTCGCGGAAGGGGCGGCCGGCGTCGCGCAGCTGGTTGGCGAACTCGACGATGAGGATGCCATTCTTGGCCGCCAGCCCGACGAGCATGACGATCCCCACCTGCGAATAGAGGTTGAGCGTGCCCCCCGTCGCCCACAGGCCGAAGAGGCCGCCGCCGATGGCCAGGGGCACCGTCAGGATGATGACGGCCGGGTGGACGAAGCTTTCGAACTGGGCGGCCAGCACCAGGAACACGAGGACGACGGTGAGCGCCAGCACCACCCAGAGCGAGGAGCCCGTCTGCCGGAGCTGGCGCGATTCGCCGCGATGGCCGATCGCCGTCACCTGCGGCTGCTCGAGCGCCACCCCTTCGAGGAAATCGAGCGCCTGACCGAGCGTGGTGCCCGGCCCGAGATTGCCCTGGATGGTGATGGCGCGCTGCTTGTTGAAGCGCCCCAGCTCGCCGGCCTGGGCGGCCTCGCGCGTGGTGACGAGGTTCGAGAGCGGCACCAGTTCGCCCGACCGGCTGGAGCGAACGAAGATGTTGCCGAGGTTGTCGGGAGTCGCCCGGTCGGCATCCTCGGCCTGGAGGACGACATAATATTCCTCGCCGCGGTCGATGAAGGTGGTGACGCGGCGGCTGCCCATCATCGTCTCCAGCGTCGCGCCGATGTCGGCGACGCTGACCCCGAGATCGCCGGCGCGGGTGGTGTCGATGTCGACGATGAGCTGCGGCCGGGTCTCGCGATAATCGCTGTCGAGATCGACGATGCCTGGATTGCCCTCGGCGGCCCTGAAGATGGCGTCGCGCGCCTGGACCAGCTCCTCGAAGCTGCTGCCGGCGATCACCAGCTGGATCGGCCGGCCGCGGCCCCGGCTCAGGCTGTTGCCGGTCGTCGCATTGCCGCGCACGCGCGGATCTTGGCTGATGACCTTCTGGAACGCGTCCACCACCTCGCGGGTGCTGACCGTGCGCTCCTCCCAGGGCACGAGGAAGACGATCATCGAGCCGCTGGCGAAATCCTCGGTCTGGCCGAAGCCGCCCGGCGCGCGCACCAGCATGCGACGGACCGGCTGGCCCTCGCCCACCATGGGCAGCAGCTTGTCCTGCAGGCCCTCCATGTAGCTCGCCATCCGGTCGAAGCCGGTGCCTTCGGCGGCCTGCACGTTCACCGAGAAGTTCCCGATGTCCTCCTCGGGCGCGAGTTCGGATGGTAGCGTGGTGCCAAGCCAGCCGAACAGGGCGACGATGGCAACCGCCGTGCCGCCGACGAGGAAGGGGCGGTCGATCACCCGGTCGAGCAGGCGGACATAGCGCGCCTGGAAGCGACCGAACTGTCGGTCGAACCAGTCGCTGAAGGCCGTGTGATTGGTTTCGCGCTTCAGCAGCTTGGAACAGAGCATGGGGGTGAGCGACAGCGCGACGAAGCCGGAGAAGGCGATGGCGCCGATCATCGCGCCGGCCAGCTCGCGGAACAGCTGCCCGGTCGAGCCGGCGATGAAATAGAGCGGCACGAAGACGGCGCAGACGACGATGGTGGTGGCGACGACGGCGAAGCCGACCTGCCGCGCGCCCTCGAAGGCGGCGACCAGCGGCGGATCCCCCTGCTCGATGCGGTAGTAGATGTTCTCGAGCACGACGATCGCGTCATCGACGACGAGGCCGATGGCGAGCACGAAGGCCAGAAGGGTGAGCAGGTTGAGCGAATAGCCGAGCACATAGAGGACGGCGAAGGTCGCGATCAGGCAGATGGGAACGGTGATCGCCGGGATGAGGGTGGCACGCAGCGAGCCCAGGAAGATGAAGATGACGGCGACGACCAGCAGCGCGGCCTCGGCGAGCGTCGTCCAGACGTTGCGGATGGCGCGGTCGATGAACAGCGAGCTGTCGAAGCTGATGGCGACCTGCATGCCTTCGGGCAGGGTGGGCCGGATGGCCTCCAGCTCGGCCTTCACGTCGCGGGCCACCTGCAGCGTGTTCGCGCCCGACTGGCGGACGATCCCGATCCCGATCGCCTGCTCGCCGTTGGAGCGGAAGAAATTGTAGCGGTTCTCGGGCTCGAGGCTCACACGGGCGACATCGCCCAGCCGCACGAGGTAGCCATCCGGGCCGCGGCCGACGATCAGGCGCTCGAAGTCGGCGACGCTGCGGAACTGGCGGTTCACGCGGATGGTGAGGTTGGTGGCCGCGCCTTCGATCCGGCCGGCCGGCAGCTCGACATTCTGGCGCCGCAGCGCCTGCTCGATGTCGGACGTGGTCAGGCCGAAGGCGACCAGCTGGTTTCGCGACAGCCAGATCCGCATGGCCGGCCGCGCCTCGCCGCCGATCTGCACCCGGCTGACCCCGTTCACCGCGGCAAAGCGGTCCACGAGGACCCGGTCCGCATAGTCGGAGAGCTGCATCGGCGTCCATTGCGGGTGGATGAGGTTCATCCACAGGATCGGCTGGGCATCGACATCGACCTTGCTGATGCGCGGCGGTTCCGCCTCCTGCGGAAGCTGGCCGACCACCGCCGCCACGCGGTCGCGCACGTCGTTGGCGGCCGCGTCGATATCGCGCGAGGGGTTGAACTCGATTGTGATGTCCGAACGGCCGTCGCGCGAGCGCGAGACGATGCTGTCGATCCCCTCGATCCCCGAGATGCGGTCCTCGATGAGCTGGGTGATCTGGTTCTCGACCACCTGCGCGTTGGCGCCGCGGTAGATGGTGTCCACCGAGACGATCGGCGGCTCGATCGCCGGCAGGTCGCGCACCGGCAGGCGGAAGAAGGAGACGACCCCGACGAGGACGAGCAGCAGCGACAGCACGGTCGCGAAGACCGGCCGCCGGACGGAGAGATCGGAGAGGATCATGCCGCCTTGCCGGGCGCCGGCGCGCCGGCGCCCGCTTCGTCACCGCCCGACTGGGGCGCGGGGCCGCCCGCCAGGGCCTCGACCGGCCGGATGGGGCCCGGCCCCCGGATCTTGACGGTGCCTTCGGTGACCACCCTGTCGCCCGCGGCCAGCCCCTGCGTGATCTCGATCCGCCCGTCGCGGCGCCCGCCGGTCGAGACCGGGGTGCGCGCCACTTCATTGTCGGGGCCGACCTTCCAGACGAAGGCGCCCGAGCCTTCGCCGATGACGGCAAGTTCCGGCACGGTCAGCGCGGTGCGCGGCGGCGACTTCACGTCCACCGTCATCAGCATGCCGGGCCGCAGGCGAAGATCCGGGTTGGGCAGGATGGCGCGCGCCGTGGCGGCGCGGGTGACGGGATCGATCACGGGATCGACCGAGGCGACCCGCCCGCGGAAGGTCTCGCCCGGGAAGGCGGCGGCGCGCGCGGTGATCTCGAGCCCGGGGCGAAGCGCGGGCACGAAGGTTTCGGGCACGGTGAAGTCGAGCTTGATGCGGCTGTGATCGACGATGGTGACGATGGTGGTGCCGGCATTGACCACTTCGCCCGGCGACACGCGTCTCAGCGACAGCCAGCCCGAGAAGGGCGCGCGGATGACCCGGTCCGAGATCTGGGCGCCGGCCTGCTGCGCCTGGGCGCGGGCCACGTCGACGGCAGCCTGCTGCTGGTCGATCCGGGCCTTGGTCGCGAAGCCCTGGCCCTGCAACTGCTTCAGCCGCTCGAGCTGCAGCTGGGCCTCCGTCAGCCGGGCCAGCGCCTCGCGCTGGGTCGCGCCCTGCTGGTCGCGCACCAGCTCGGCAATGACGGCGCCCCTGGGCACATAGGCCCCATCCGCGAAGTTGATGCGCGCGATCCGCTCGGTGACGGTCGAGTTCAGGTCGGCCTGCTCGTTGGCGCGTGCGGTGCCCACCGCCTCGAGCGTATCCTGGATCTCGGTCTCAACGACGGTGCCGACGACGACGCTGGGTGCGCGGCCGCCCCCCGGGCCGCCCGGTCCGCCGCCCGGCCCGCCCCCCTTGCCGCCTTGGGTCTTGCCGCCGCCCTCGCCACCCAGAAGCGAGCAGCCCGGCGCGGCGAGCGCCAGGACGAGAAGGGCGATCAGGGCGGGTCGTCGGGTCAAGCGATGCGGCTCCGGACAGGCTGGGGCGTGGTGGCGGGAGGAGTCTGGCTGGCTCATGAACGAAGCGCCCGCTTCCGGCAATGGCCGGGCGGCTTGTCGGGCTGCGGCGCATCGCCCGGGCCCGGGGGCCCCCCTTTGACCAGTCGGGCGCCATTGGGTATCTGCGGCTATCGACAGGCGGGCGGCCGGGTGCGCGCCGGCACGCCCGGCACGACGGTCTCGAGGATACGGTCAGGACGGGACGACGCGGCGCGGTGAGACTCGGCATGGCAATCGACGGGCGAGCGACGGTCGGCCCGACCGGCGGGTCGGGCGCGGGCGATGGCGGCGATGACGGGGCCGGCCGCGACGCCGCCACCGGAGTCGTCACCCGCACGCGGCCCGAGACGCGCAAGCCCTCGCTCTACAAGGTGCTGATGCTGAACGACGATTACACGCCGATGGAATTCGTCGTGCATGTGCTCCAGCGCTTCTTCCGCATGAGCCTCGAGGATGCCACGCGGGTGATGCTGCATGTCCACCAGCGCGGGGTGGGTGTGTGCGGGATCTTCACCTACGAAGTCGCCGAGACAAAGGTGACCCAGGTGATGGATTTCGCCAAGCAGCACCAGCACCCCCTGCAGTGCACGCTGGAAAAGGCCTGATCCGCTCCCCGGATTGTCAGGTTCATCCCTCTTGACGGCGCGCGTCGGCGCGTCCTTTTGGCGCCGACACTGGCCCGGACCGGGAAGGGGAGCCCGTTGGCGAAGACCTCGAAGCTGTTCGACAAGATCCTGATCGCCAACCGCGGCGAGATCGCCTGCCGCGTGATCCGCACCTGCCGTCGCCTCGGCATTGCCACGGTTGCCGTCCATTCCGATGCGGATGCGGCCGCGCTCCATGTCGAGATGGCCGACGAGGCCGTCCATCTGGGGCCTCCGCCGGCAGCGCAATCCTATCTGCTCGGCGAGAAGATCATCGAGGCGGCACGCGCGACGGGAGCGCAGGCCATCCATCCCGGCTACGGCTTCCTCTCGGAGCGGGACTGGTTCGTGAAGGCCGTGGAGGAGGCCGGCCTCGTCTTCATCGGCCCGCCGTCGGCAGCGATCGCCGCCATGGGCGACAAGATCGAATCGAAGAAGCTGGCGGTGGCCGCCGGCGTGAATGTGGTGCCCGGCCATGTCGGCGAGATCGCCGACGGCGACGAGGCCGCGCGCATCGCCGCCGACATCGGCTATCCGGTGATGATGAAGGCCTCGGCCGGCGGCGGCGGCAAGGGGATGCGGCTGGCCTACAGCGAGGCCGAGCTGCGCGAGGGCTTCGATGGCGTGCGCCGCGAGGCGAAGGCCAGCTTCGGCGATGATCGCGTCTTCATCGAGAAGTTCATCGAGCAGCCCCGGCACATCGAGATCCAGGTGCTGGGCGACCGGCACGGCAACATCGTCCACCTGTTCGAGCGGGACTGCTCGATCCAGCGCCGCCACCAGAAGGTGGTGGAGGAAGCGCCCTCGCCCTTCGTCACGCCGGAAATGCGCGCCGCCATGGGGGCGCAGGCGGTCGAGCTGGCGCGCAAGGTGGGCTATCATTCGGCCGGAACGGTCGAGTTCATCGCGGGTGCCGACCGGGGCTTCTACTTCCTCGAGATGAACACGCGGCTGCAGGTGGAGCATCCGGTGACCGAATGCATCACCGGGCTTGACCTCGTCGAGCAGATGATCCGCGTGGCGGCCGGCGAGCGGCTCGCCTTCGGGCAGGACGATCTGGCGATCCGCGGCCATGCCATCGAGACCCGCTTCTACGCCGAGGATCCCTATCGCGGCTTCCTGCCCTCGATCGGCCGGCTGACCCATTATCAGGAGCCGCCGGCCATGCCCGGTATCCGGGTGGATTCGGGGGTCGTCGAGGGCAGCGAGATCTCGATGTTCTACGACCCCATGATCGCCAAGCTGATCACCCATGGGGAGACGCGCGACGAAGCGGCCGAGCGGCAGCTAGCCGCGCTCGACCGCTACCTGGTGCGCGGGATCAGCCACAATGCTGATTTCCTGTCGGCGGTGATGCGCCACCCGCGCTTCCGGGCCGGCACCAACGTGACCACCGGCTTCATCGCCGAGGAATTCCCGGATGGCTTTGCCGGCGCCCCGCTCGATCCGGCAGGTCTCCCCCGCCTGCTGGCGCTGGCCGCCGTCGTCGGCAAGGCGATCGCGCACCGGGCGGCGGCCGTCGATGGCCGGCTCAATGGCGAGTCGGCAGCGGCCGACTGGGTGGTCGAGCTGGACGGCGAGCAGCATCCCGTGACGCTCACCCCACAGGACGGCGGCTGGGTGGTGCGGGTTGCCGGCAGTGTGCACCGGGTCGAGACGGCCGGGCGGGTGCCGCCTTCGGGCGTCGTCGAGGCGCTTGTCGATGGCGAGCCGACGGCAGCCCAGCTCGACCGCAACGGCGCCGGGTTCCGGCTGACCCGGCAGGGCCGGCAGCACCGGGTCCGCTTCCTGACGCCGCGCGCGGCCGAGCTGGCCCGCCACATGCTGCCCAAGGCGGCGGTCGATACGTCGCGCTACCTGCTCTGCCCGATGCCGGGGCTGGTGGTGGCGCTGCATGTCGCGGAAGGGGATTCGGTGCAGCCCGGCCAGCCGCTTGCGGTGGTGGAGGCAATGAAGATGGAAAATGTGCTTCGCGCCGAGCGGGCTGCCCGCGTGGCCAAGCTGCACGCCAGGCCGGGCGACAGCCTGGCGGTCGATGCCATCATCCTGGAGTTCGACGCGGCGTCCTGACCATTGTGTTGCCGATAGGGCACATAGAGGCCCATGTTGTCACGAAATATTGCATTTCGTGACTTGATTGACGCCCGGTAACCATCCTAGACCGTTCGAGCCGGGCTCCGGGCGGGTGCGGCCAAGAACAGAACCAACAAGAAGAACAACAAGAAGGTCGCAAAGGAACTTGCCATGGGGCTGGCTCGGATCTCCGTCATGCTGTTCGCGTCTCTTGCCTTGTCCGCGCCCGCAGGCGCGGCGGTCGTCATCGGTCAGGCGGTCAGCGGCAATGCCGTGGCCCAGGGCGGGGTGTTCCAGCTGATCGCGCCGCCGGCCGCCGTCGGCCAGAACAATCTCCAATCCCTGAACCTCATCGCCTTCAACGAGAAGCAGAAGCTGGTGCTGCCGTCGGCGCTGGTGCCCAGCATCGGCGCGCCGATCGCGGCCGGCACGCGGGTCAGCTCGCATATCATTGCCTTCGATCCCGTGGCGTCGCGCACCGTCAATGGCTGGGTCGAGTTCGACGGCCGCGTGCTCGGCATCCTCACCACCCGGTCCGCGCTGCTCGCCACCAACGGCCTGCTGGGCGCGCCCGGCACGACCTACAACATGCCCGGCGGGGTGGGGCTCGAGGCCAATGACATCGCGCAGGTGGACCTGTTCAACCCGTGGCGGATCAACGTCCGCATGACAGCGGGGAGCCCCGGCGACCTCATCCGGGTGATCACAGCCGTCGTGCCCGAGCCGCGCAGCTGGGCGCTGCTGCTGGCCGGCTTCGGCCTCATCGGCCTGTCGATGCGGCGAAGCCCCGCCGTTCCGCGCGTCCGCGCCTGATCGGATCAATGTCGTCGAATTCGGGGCTAGGCCGGAAACGGCCAGCCTTGCGCCTGTCGCGCGTTTCCCGCTGTCAACTGTGACGAATATTTGCGCGGTGCCAAATGGCCCCAAAGCTTTGCATTGCTTAACAGATGGGCCATTGCTTTCACGGGGTTAGGACTGCATTGTCGAGACGTCGAACAAGACACCGGATATAACGAACGCAACGGCGAAGACACGCCGGAACAAAGCAAACCGGGAGTGGGATGTCATGCGGATCAACAGGAAGATGATCATTGCCGGAACGGTTGCCAGCGTCACGGCTGTTCCGGCGCTTGCCGCCTCGGGCCTTGCGGCCGGCGGCATGAGCGACCCGGCCGTCTGGGTCGTCGGCCTTGCCTTCTTCGGCCTCGCCGGCCTCGCGACCGGCTCGGGCAGCCCGGGGCGCACCCGTCTCGGCACCGCCCTGCCGGAAGACCGGGGCGTCGGCGCGGTCGCCTGAGCGGCCTTCACAAGCTCCTCCGAGGGGCCCGCCTGCGACGCGCGCAGGCGGGCCTTTTTCTGTCGGCTCAGGCGAGCGCCCGGCAGCCGAAGCTGCGCGGCGCCTGGAACAGGCACTCCACCCGCTGGCCTCCGCGGTTGAGCCCGAAGAGGGTTCGGGCCGGGCTGGCGCCGAGCGCCGAGCGGACATCCTCCACCGAGCGCACCGGCTGGCCGTTGATCGTTTCGATGAGATCGCCCGGCCGCGGGAAGCCGGTGACGGCGGCCGGCGCCTCCCGCGGCACCTGCACCACGACGACGCCGCGCTCGGGCAGGCCCGCGCCCAGTTCCTGCGCGAGCGCCGGCGACAGGTTGGCGATGGAGATGCCCGCGAAGATGCTGCCCCCCGGCAACTGGGTGAGCTGGCGCGGCGGCGTTTCGGGCGGGGCGACGAGCTGCAGCCGCAGATTCTCGGCGCGCCGGTTGCGCACCACCGTCAGCGTCACCGTCTCGCCGACCGGCTGGGTCGCGATCTGGTAGCGCAGGCTCGAGGGGTCGAGGACAGCCTTGCCGTCGATCGCATAGACGATGTCGCCGGGCCTCAGGCCGGCGCGGGCGGCCGGCGACCCCGGCGAAACGCCCGTCACCAGCATGCCCGTGGGCCGCTCGAGCCCGGCCTGCTGGGCGGTCTCGGTGGTGAGCGCCTCGCCTTCGGCGCCGATCCAGGCAGTCACGAAGCGCCCGGTCTCGGCGGCGCGCAGGAAGATCCGGACCATGTTCGACGGCACCGCAAAGCCGAGCCCGATCGAGCCGCCGTCGCGCCCGCCGGTGAGGATGGCCGTGTTGATGCCGATCACCTCGCCCGCCATGTTGGCGAGCGCCCCGCCCGAATTGCCCTGGTTGATGGCGGCGTCCGTCTGGATGAAGAATTGCGTGTCGGAAATGCCGATCCCGGTTCGCGCCGTTGCCGAGACGATCCCCTGCGTGACCGTCTGCCCCACGCCGAACGGGTTGCCGATGGCAAGCACGAGATCACCCACCTGCGCCCGGTCGCTGTCCCCCAGACGTGCGACGGGCAGGCGCGCGCCGCCGGGATCGATCCGGAGCAGCGCGAGATCGAGGCGTGGCTCGGCGAAGACGAGGCGGGCCGGATATTCGCGCCGGTCGGCCAGCGCCACGATGATCTGCTCGGCGCCGGCGACCACATGGTTGTTGGTGACGACGAGGCCCGAGGCATCGACGATCACGCCCGAGCCCAGCGAATTCTCGACCCGGGGCTGGGTCTGGAAGATCGAGAAGAAGGGATCCATCGCCTGCCGCTGGCGAACGACGCGCGCCGTGAAGATGTTGACGACAGCCGGCTGCACCATCCGCGCCACCGGCGCGAACGACAGGTTCACCTGCGCGGCGCCCGTCGGCACGGTGCGATCGAGCCCAGGCCCGCCGGCCGCGCGCGCCTGTTCGGCCGCCTCCTGCGCGGCCACGGTTCCCGTTCCATTGTGCTGGTTGAGCGCCAGCGCGAAGGCCAGCCCGCCAATCGCGCCGGCCAGCAGCAGCACCAGCCCCTTCAGCTTCCGCCCCGAGTTCGACATGCGATGCGCTTTCCTGACCTGTTGCGCCGGAGATGCCGGAGATAGCGATCGCCGCCCGCGCGCTTCAACCGCTGGCCCGGGCCATGTTGCGCCTCGCTGAACGGCCGCAATCGCCCGACCAGCGGCTTTGACAAATCGGCAGCCCGGTCGCAGCATGGGCGCTGGCATCAGCGCGGGAGCTTGGGGATGCCGCAGGATCGGTGCGACCGGTTTCGGATGGCCGGCAGGGCAGGCAGGCGGGGATGGGCGGACTGACCAGCTGGCCCGGCATCGGCAGCCTGCGCCGGCTCGACACCGGCCTGCTGCTGCGCGCCTATCGCGCCGGCCTGTTTCCCATGGCCGACACGCGCGATTCAGAGGATGTCTTCTGGGTCGAGCCGCGCCGGCGCGGCATCCTGCCGATCGAGGGCTTTCACCTCTCGCGCTCGCTGGCCCGCGCGCTGAAGGCGGAACGGTTCCGCCACAGCCGCGATCTCGCCTTCGAGGCCGTCCTGCGCCACTGCGCCGCGACTCGGCCGGGGCGGGAGGAAAGCTGGATCAATCCCACCATCTTCGATGCCTATATGCGGCTTCACGCCGAGGGGCATGCCCATTCGATCGAGACCTGGACAGCCGACGGGCGCCTCGTCGGCGGCCTCTATGGCGTCAGGATCGGCGGCGCCTTCTTCGGCGAGAGCATGTTCAGCCTCGTGACCGACGCCTCGAAGGCGGCGCTGGCGCATCTGGTCGCCCGGCTGTCGGTGGGTGGCTTCCGCCTGCTCGACACCCAGTTCCTGACCGCGCATCTGGCGCGGCTCGGCGGGATCGAGATCCCGCGCAAGCAGTATCTTCACCTGTTGTCGGGCGCGGTGGCGGCCGGCGCGGACTGGGGCGCGCTGGACGCGGGCTCGGCGGCCGGCCGGGACCGGCTGGCGCCGCTGTCGCTGCCCTTCGGCTGCGCGCCCGAGGTGACGCTTGCGCCCGATCGCCTGGCTGGCGCCGGCCCGTCGGGGAAGCGCATCGTGCAGCTCTTGAGCCACACGTCATAGACGGGGTGCACGAACGGGTTGAGCGACGGCGATTCCGCGAACAGCCAGCCCGAGAAGACGCGCCGGGGCGCTTCGGGCGGCTGGCCGCGCCGGGCCGGCGGCGTCTCGGTGAGCTGGACGAAGGCGCCCGACTGCGGCCGCTCGTGCGGCTCGGTCCGCTCGCAGCTGTGGTAGAGTCCCTCCAGCCGGCCGAAGCGGAACCGCTCGCCGGGCTTCAGCCGGAACTCGGCCGTGGTGCCGAGCCGCTTGTCGAGCGCGGCGAGGACGGCAACCCGATCCTCGGCGCCGGCGGCAGCGGCTGCCGCGGGGCGCGCAGCCGCCGGCGGCGCCACCGGGAGCGCCTGCGGGGCGGGCCTCGTCTGGGCGGTGGCCGCGCCGGCCGACAGCAGCAGGCCGGCGGCGATCGCCGCGCGCGCCGTCACGGGGTGGCGGGCGCGGCCGGGGCGGGGGCCGGCTCGCCGCTGCGGTTGATGACCGATCCGATCAGCCCCATCAGGTCGGTCGCGCCCTGCGTGTCGGTGATCTCGTCGCCCGGCGCCAGCCGCTCGGTATCGCCGCCCGGCACCAGTGCGATGTAGCTGCCGCCGAGCAGGCCTTCCGAGGTGATGGCGGCCGAACTGTCGGCCGGCAGCTCGACCCCGCGGTTGACGGCGAGCGTCACGACCGCCTGGAAGCTCACCGGGTCGAGCCGTTGCGCCGTCACCGTGCCGACCTTGAGGCCGGAGACACGCACGTCCGAGCCGACGGAGATGCCCGTCGCATTGGGGAAGCGGGCGGTCAGCTCGTAGGTGCCGCCGCCGCCCAGACCCGTTCGGCCGAGCGCGAAGACGAGGAAGCCCGCTGCAATCGCCAGCACGGCGACGCCGGCCAGCGCTTCGCCCAGATGGTCCTTCAGTAGCTGCGGCATGGCGGGATCGGCTCGCGGCTCAGGCCTCGGGTGTCCAGGCGCGATAGTCGGCGGCCGCCGGCGCCCGCTGCCCCCCGGCGGCCAGCGCGCCGCGCGGCCGCTCGGCCTTCGGCGTGCCGGTCGGGTTCGGCCGCCAGGGTCGTTCCCAGGCCTTGGCCGGCAGCGGCACCTGGCTCGGCGGCTCGGCGCGGGTGTGGTGCAGCCACAGATGCCATTCGGGCGGCACCCGGCTCGAATCATTGTCGGCCGCGTAGATCACCCAGCGGCGGCCGCTGCCGCGCCGATCCTCATAATAGATGTTGCCGTCGGCATCGCGGCCGACTTCCCGGCCCCGGAACAGCGTCTTCGCCCAGGTGCCGAAGGTCTGGCCCGACCACCAGGTGAACAGGTTGAAGCCCATGGCGCCTGCCTTAGGCTGCCGCGGCGGGCCCTGCAAGGCGGGCTTCAGCCCGGCCAGCGGATGCGGTCTCCGGGCCTGAGCCCGATCCGCTCGGCCTCGCCGCCGGCCAGTTCGAGCACGGCGGCGACCGGGCCGGCCGAGGCGAGCAGCGCTTCCGAGCGCGGAACGGCGCGCTCGGCGATGTTGCGCACCCGGCCGTCGGCGCCGATGAACACGAGGTCGAGGCTGACGAGCGTGTTCTGCATCCAGAAGGCGGCGGGGCGCGGCGGGCGCATCGGGAAGATCATGCCCGTGCCGGCGGGAACGCTCGTCCGGAACATCATGCCATGCGCCTGCTGGGCTGCGGTTTCGGCCACTTCCACGCGGTAGCGGTGCGTTCGCCCGTCCGACGTCTCGATGGTGAGCGGGACGACCCTGAGACCCGTCTGCGGCTTGCCGGGCTTCGCTTCGCTGGGGGCCTCGGCGGCGGGCGGCCGGCCGACGGCCGGGGTGGCGGCCGGCGCGACCGCGAGCGCCAGCGCGACGAGGAAGCTAGCGGTCCGCCCCGGCCCGGAGCGCGACCGCAAGCGCGCCACGCGGCCCTTCGTGCACGCGGGCGAGCAGGCGCTGGTTGGGCAGCAGCGTCTCGAGACCGCCGCGCCGGACGGTTTCCATGTGGATGAAGACCTGCGTGACACCATCATCCCTCAGGAGGAAGCCATAGCCCTTCGTCCGGTTGAACCAGCGGACCTGAACGGGCTCGAAATCGCCGGCTTCCTCCAGAAAGTCCAGCGGATCGGTGCGCCCCCCCCGTGGGCCGGCGCGGCCGCCGGGGCCAGCCTCGATCGCCGTCGTCAGGTCGAGATCGAGGATGGCCGATGCCTGCCGGCCGCGCGGGCCCACTACGCAGTCCACCACCAGCCGCGCGCCCTCCGGCACCGACTTTCGGCCGTGGCGGGCGAGAAGATTGTAGTGGATGAGGATGTCGCCGCCGCCGTCATCCGGCGCGACGAAGCCGAAGCCCTTGCCGATGTCGAACCACTTCACCCGGCCCGACAGGCGCTCGGGGGCGGCCGGCCGGTCACCGGCGCCGTCCATTGCCTCGATCGCTGCTGCTGATTCCTTCACGCGATTGGGCGCCTCTCCCGCCCCTGCCGCATGACCGCCGTCCCGACGTTCAACGCGCATTCCGGTCTCGTCTTTCGCCCCCGTCGTGGCCCGGCCCCCCGAGCCCAAAGCTTGCGTCAAATCGGGCGGACGCTAACACAGCGCCGGAGGGACGCAAGGACAAGTTTCTTGCAGGCCTGTCATGAAAGGACCGATTCGATGCAGATGACAGGCTCTCATGACATAAATGCCAAGCGCGAAGCCGTCTGGGCTGCCCTGAATGACCCCGACGTGCTGGCCCGCTGCATCGAGGGCGTGGAATCGCTGACCCGCGAGGACGACAACCGCTTCACCGGCGCGATGGCAGCGCGCGTCGGCCCGGTGAAGGCGCGCTTCACCGGCACGATCGAGCTGACGGAGATCGACCCGCCCAACCGCTATGTGCTGGTGGGCGAGGGCAAGGGCGGGGTGGCCGGCTTTGCCAAGGGGCGTGCCGAAGTCTCGCTGAGCGACCGGCCCGAGGGCGGCACACGGCTCGAATACCGGGTGGAGTCGCAGGTTGGCGGCAAGCTCGCCCAGCTGGGCGCGCGGCTGGTGGAGGGCGCGGCCAGGGGCTATGCCGACAGCTTCTTCACGGCCTTTAAGGCCGAGTTGGAGGGGGCCGGGCCCGTCCCCGCCGCGCCGGACACGGCCGAGGCTGCCGACATTCGGGCCGCAGCGACGGCCGCCGCCGCCGAGGCGGCAACCAGCCCGGCGCGCGGGCTTCCGGCCTGGGCCTGGATCGGCGGGCTGATCCTGCTGGTGGTCGCCGTGCTGGTAGCGCTCGCCCAGGGGTGAGCCCATGGCCGACGATCTCGACCGGCTGATCGCGCTGGCCCGAAGCTGGGCTGGCGAGGGCCATGGCCTGGCGCTGGCAACCGTCGTTCGCACCTGGGGTTCGGCGCCGCGCCGGCCGGGCTCGATGTTGCTGGTGCGCGACGACGGGCTTTTCGAGGGCTCGGTGTCGGGCGGCTGCGTGGAGGGCGCGGTGATCGAGGCGGCACGCGCCCGCATCGCCTCGGGCGGCGGGGAACTCCTGACCTTTGGCGTCGCAAGCGAGACGGCGTGGGAGGTGGGGCTGGCCTGCGGCGGCGAGATCGCCGTGCTGGTGCAGGCGCTCGACGACAGCGGCTTTCCATCGGCCCTTCTCGACCGGGTGGCCGCCGCCCGCGCCGAGGGCCGGTCGATCAGCCTCGCCTTCGATTTCGCAAGCGGCCGCGCGGCCGAGGGCGAGGCCGGCGATTTCGTGACGCGGATCGACCCGCCTTTGCGGCTGATGCTGGTCGGCGCCGTGCACATCGCCCAGGCGCTCGCCCCGATGGCGGCGCTGTTGGGCCAAGAGGTGCTGATCGTCGATCCGCGCGGCGCCTTCGCGGCCGGCCCGCGCTTTGCCGGCTTCGAGGTGGACGATCGCTGGCCCGACGAGGCCTTGGCCGGCTGGAAGCCCGACCGGGCGTCGGCCATCGTCACGCTGACGCACGATCCCAAGCTCGACGATGTGGCGCTGGCCGCCGCGCTCCGCTCGGAGGCCTATTACATCGCCGCGCTCGGCAGCCGGAGGACGCATGCCGCGCGGCTCGAGCGGCTGGCGGCGCTCGGCTTCGACACGGCGGCGCTGGCCCGGATCCACGGGCCGGCGGGCCTTTCGATCGGCGCTGCCACCCCGGCCGAGATCGCGCTGTCGATCGCGGCGCAGATGGTCGCGGCCTGGCGGGCGCGACCTTGATCTTCGCCGAGCTGCCGCTTGCGCAAGCCGAAGGCGCGCTGCTCGCCCATTCGATCCTGCTCGGCGGGCGGCGGGTGGCGAAGGGAAGCCCGGTCGATGCAGAACTGCTGGCTGCGGCCCGCGCGGCCGGGATCGAGCGGCTGTGGGCGGCGCGCCTCGAGCCGGGCGACGTGCCCGAAGCGGAGGCGGCTGCCGGGCTGGGCGCGCGACTTGCCGGGCCGGGGGTCGCGGCGCGGCCGCCCGTTCACGGTCGGGTCGATCTGGTGGCGACGATCCCGGGGCTGCTCGCCTTCGAGTCCCGTGCAGTCGATGCGCTCAACGGCGCGGGCGAGGCAGCCGGCCTTGCGACCCTGCCGCCGCACGTGCCGGTTGCGGCGGGCGATCTCGTCGCGACGCTCAAGATCATGCCCTATGCGGTCCCGGCCGGGGAGATGGCCGCGCTGCTGGCAGCCGCCCGGCCGCTTTCGGTTGCGGGGTGGCGGCCGGGGCTTTCGGCGCGCCTCCTCCAGACGCAGGGCTGCGACGGTGACGCCAGCGGCAAGGCGGCCGACAAGACGGCGCGCGTGACCGGGGCGCGGCTCGCCCGGCTGGGCGTGGCAATGGCCCGGCCGGCGCCGGTCGCGCATGCCGTCACGCCGCTGGCGGCCGCGCTGCGTCAGGCGAATGAGCCGCTGGTGCTGGTGGCCGGCGCGGCCGCCACGTCGGACCGGCGCGACGTGGTGCCGGCGGCGATCGAGGCAGCCGGCGGCGAGCTGGTGCGCGTCGGCCTGCCGGTCGATCCCGGCAACCTGCTGGTGCTGGGGCGGCTGGGGGACAGGATCGTGATCGGCCTTCCGGGGTGCGCCCGAAGCCCCAAGCGCAACGGGCTCGACCTCGTGCTCGAGCGCTGGGCGGCCGGCCTGCCGCTCGACTCGGCGCGGCTCGCCGGCCTCGGCGTCGGCGGGCTTCTGGAGGGCGGGGGCGCGGCCGTGCCCTGGGGCGGGGCGGGATGATCGTCGGCGCGCTGCTGCTGGCAGGGGGCGCCAGCCGGCGCTTCGGCGGCGTGAAGCAGCTGGCTCCGGTGGATGGGGTTCCGATGGTCGCCCGAACTGCGGCGGCCGCGCAGGCAGCCGGCCTGCCGCTGCTGCTGGTGACGGGGGCATCGGCGCAGGCCGTTGCGGCCGCGCTGCCGGGCGTGCCGGCGGTTCACGCCGCCGCCCATGGCGACGGGCTTGCCGAGAGCCTGAAGGCGGGCCTTTCGGCCGTGCCGGCCGACTGGGG
>JBKBUL010000034.1:0-20709 GCA_046290045.1 Sphingomonadaceae bacterium | reverse complement strand
CGGCGCGATGACCTCTGGTGTGCTATTGACCTGCTCGTCGGGGTCGGCGCGCTTGCCCGGGCCGAGCGGGCGCCGCGCCTGCCGGGCGCCAGCGCGGCCACGCTGGCCCGCCGGGCGCGGGACTGGGCCGAGGTTCGGCCCGAATGGGGGCTGGCGGGCTGTGCCGCCTTCGTCGCGGCACCGCGCGCGGCGACCGCGGGCCTGTCGCTCGATGGCCGCGCCTTCCTGCACTGCTACGACTGGCAGCGCGACGCCGGCTTCGGCACGCTGGAGCTCATCCTGACTGCGCCCGTCGTCGTCGCCAGCTGGATCAGCCTGCAATATTATGGCTCGTCGGTCGCGCCCGACCTGTTCGGCAGCGGCAACAAGCTGCTCCACAATGTGGTGGGCGGAATCGGCGTGCTCGAGGGCAATGGCGGCCGGCTGCGGGCGGGACTTCCCTGGCAGGCGGTGCACGATGGCGAGCGGCTGGTCCATCCGCCGCTCCGGCTCTCGGTGCTGGTCGAGGCGCCGAGGGAAGCCATCCTCGGCGTGCTGGCCCGCCATCCCGGGGTGGCGACCCTGTTCGACCAGGGCTGGCTGCATCTCTTCGCGCTCGAGGCGGGCCGGATCGCCGCCCGCTACCGCCCCGGCGGCGACTGGGTGCCGGCCGAGTCGACAGGGGCGGGGCAGCCCGGGCACGAGCGCCTCGCGGCCTGACCGAACGGCAGACGCCTCGGTCCTGTCGCCACAGGCCGCTGGCGTCGTCCCGCAGCAGGTGCGCGCCAAGCGCCTCGACAAGCTCGGCCTTCCGGGATTCCGGCCCGGTCATCGTCTAGCTTCCGGCCAGCAGCCCCACGGCCGCGAATCCGCCGATCAGCGCCAGCGTGAAGGCCGTCGTCAGCAGCGCGAAATGCCGGTCGATGATCCGCTTCATCGGCTCGCCGAACTTCCACAGCAGGGCCGCCACCAGGAAGAAGCGCGCCGCGCGCGACACCAGGCTGGCCGACACCAGCACCCACAGCGGCATCGCCGTCGCCCCGGCCGCAATGGTGATCACCTTGAAGGGCAGCGGCGTGAACCCGGCCGCGAACACGATCAGCAGGCCGTGCGCGTTGAAGTCCGCAGCAAAACGGTCGAAGGCCTGTGTCGCGCCATAGAAGGCGAGGATCGGCTTGCCCACGGCCTCCAGCAGGAAGAAGCCGATCGCATAGCCCAGAAGCGCGCCTGCCACCGAGGCGAGCGTCGTGATCGCCGCATAGCGGAAGGCGCGTTCCGGCCGCGCGAGGCACATGGGCGCCAGCAGCACGTCGGGCGGAATCGGAAAGAAGCTCGCCTCGGCGAAGCTGATTCCCGCCAGATAGCGCTCCGCATGCGGGTGCCCGCAGCGATCCAGCGTCCAGCCATACAGGGCGCGCAACATCGCCGCAGCGCCTAGCCGCCCCGGTCGCGCGGCGCTACCCCGCGCCCCCAGAGACAGACCATGCCAGCCCTCACCCCCCAGTCCCGCCTCGTCGTCCTCGGCGCCTCGGGCGGCATCGGCCGCGCGCTGGCCGAGGAAGCCGAAGCGCGCGGCGCGGCCGTCATGCGCCTGGCGCGCCCGGCGATCGACGTGGACGAACCCCACAGCTTCGCCCGCGCCGCCGAGGCCGCCGGCGACGGGCTCACCCATGTGATCGTCGCAACCGGCCTGCTGCACCGCGACGGCCGCGGCCCCGAGCGCGACTGGCGGCAGATCGAGCCCGACTGGATGATCGAGAGCTTCAAGGCCAACACGGTCGCGCCCGCGCTTGCCGCCCGGCATTTCCTGCCCCGCCTCGCGACCGACCGGCCAGCCGCATTCGCGGTGCTGACGGCCCGGGTCGGCTCGATCGCCGACAACCGGCTGGGCGGCTGGCACAGCTACCGCGCCACCAAGGCAGCGGCCAACCAGCTGGTGAAGACGCTCTCCGTCGAGCTCGCCCGCAAGAACCCCTCGGCTGCCATCGTGGCGCTTCATCCCGGCACGGTGGACACGCCCATGTCGAAGCCCTTCCAGCGCAACGTGCCGGCCGACCGGCTGTTCCCGCCCTCGGTCTCGGCTGCCCATCTGTGGCGCGTGATCGAGGGGCTGGATGCCGCCGATTCCGGGCGGTTCATCGCCTGGGACGGGGCCGACATCCCCTGGTAACAGGCGGCCGGGCGCAACAGTCGTTCATCCTTCAGGCCCAAAAGCGGCGCGAAGCTGCCCCTTTCCGGTCGCAATCCGCCCCTAGCTCCACGGCTCATCATGGCCGAGTCCGCGTCCAGCTCCAGCCTCGAGGCCGCCCGTCGCCGCCTGGCGGCGGCCGTGCGCCTGTCGCCGGCAGCCCGGCGCTGGCTGTCGCTCGGCGCCTCGGCGGCGATCCTCGCCTACCTCGCGCGCGCGGTTGCCGACATCGGCTGGCACGAGGTGCTGGCCGTGCTGCCCTCCAACCCGCTGTTCTACCTGCTGGTCGGGCTCAGCTACATGGCGACCCCGGTAACCGAGTACATCATCTTCCGCCGCTGGTGGCCGCTGGTGCCCCGCGCGCTCGCGGTCTTCTCCAAGAAGCGGGTGCTGAACGAGGCGGTGTTCGGCTATTCCGGGGATGCCTATCTCTTCGTCTGGGCGAAGAAGGCGCTGGGCGCCCGCGAAGTGGGCGCCGGGCCGCTGGCCGCCGTCAAGGATGTCGCCATCACCTCGGCGCTGGCCGGCAATGCCGCCACGCTTCTGATGCTGGCGCTCGCGCTCTCGATGGGCGGCGGGCCGGCGGTCGAGGCCGCCTTCAACGGGGACGCGATGCGCTCGGTCGGCCTCGGCTTCGCCTTCGTCATCTCGATCAGCCTCGGAATCCTGCTCTTCTCGCGCCACGTCATGAGCCTGTCGCGGCGCGAGAATGGAATCGTCTTCCTGCTGCACTGCGCCCGCCTGCTCGTCGGCTCGTCGCTGCTGCTGCTCGCCTGGATCCTGGCCCTGCCCGAAGTGGCGGTCGGCACCTGGATCGTGCTCGGCGCGCTGCGCATGGTCGTCACGCGCCTGCCCTTCGTGCCCAACAAGGAGCTTCTGTTCGCGGCCATCGGCGTCAGCCTGACGGGTGACGCCGCACCGGAGGTGGCGGCGCTCATGGCGGCGGCCGGCGCGCTCCACCTCGTCAGCCATGTGATCACCTACGCGGGGGCGTCCTTCATCGAGAGCCGGGGGGACGCGGTGCGCCATGCGCCGACTCTCGCCTCCGGCCCCGACATCGCCGTGAGGAGTGCCTGATGCGTCACCTTCTGTCCCTCATGCTCGGCATGGCGGCCCTGCTGGCGGCCGCGCAGCCTGCGCTGGCCGAGATCCTCGGGCCGGATGCAGCTGCCTGCCGCCCGGGTTCCGGGCGGGATGCCCTGCTGCTCACGGTCAACGGCTTCAAGAGCCGCGAGGGCACGCTCCGGGTCGAGCTGTGGCCGGGCACCGAGGCCGACTTCATGCGCGACCATCACCAGCTCGTCGCCGAGGGCAAGGCCTATCACCGCGTCACCGTGCCGGTGCCGGCCAGCGGGCCGGCGCGCGTGTGCGTGCCGCTGCCGGGGCCGGGCACCTATGCGGTTGGCGCCTTCCACTCGCCCTCGGGCGTGCGCAAGTTCAACTTCCGCACCGACGGCGCCACCTTCACCCGCAATCCGCGGGTCGGGATCTCGAGGCCCAAGGCTGCCGATGTCGCGATGACGTTCGGGCCGGGCCTCAACGAGTCCGCCGTCACCATGAACTATCTCCGGGGGCTGGGGTTCCGGCCCATCCCCCAGAGCGAGCTTGAAACCGCGCAGCGGTAATCCCCGGGGGGCCCATGCACATCGTCGACGTCGCCGAGTTCTACGCCCCGCTGGGGGGCGGCGTGAAGACCTACATCGATTCCAAGCTGGCCTTCGCCCACCGCCATGGCGCGAAGGTCAGCGTGATCGCGCCCGGCCCCGAGAACCGGGTGGAGCCGCGCGACGGCGGCCAGGTGATCTATGTGAAGGCGCCGGCGATCCCGGTCGACACGCGCTACCACATCTTCTGGGATGCGAAGCCCGTCCACCGCCTCCTCGACGAGCTGAAGCCCGACGTGGTCGAGGCCTCCTCGCCCTTCCGCGGCGCCTGGATCGTCGCCAACTGGGAAGGCCGCACCGCGACCCGCGCGCACAAGGCGCTGTTCATGCACGCCGACCCTGTCGCCGCCCACCTCCAGGTCTGGACCCAGGATTTCCTCAAGGCCGACACCGTCGATGGCCTCGCCTTCTGGTACTGGCGCTACCTCGCCCGCACCGCGCGCCGCTACGACAGCGTCATCGTCGGCAGCCGCTGGTTCGGCGAGCGGATCCGTCGGCATGGGGGGATCGGCTCCACGCTGGTGCCGCTCGGCGTCGACACGAAGCTCTTCCACCCCCGCAAGCGCGACCCCGAGCTTCGCCGCCAGCTGCTCGCCGGCTTCGGCCTGCCGCCCTCGGCGCGGCTGCTCGTCGGTGTCGGCCGCCACCACCATGAAAAGCAGTGGCCGGTCGTGTTCGAGGCGGTCGGCGCGCTCAAGGCCGAGGGCGTCGCCATGATCCAGATCGGGAACGGCTTCGCCAACGAGCGCGTCACCCGCGCGGCGGAAGCCGCCGGCAATGTCCGGCTGCTGGGCCACATCGGCGACCGCGAGCATCTCGCCCGCCTCATCGCCTCGTCGGACGCCATGATCCACGGCAGCCGCGCCGAGACCTTCGGGCTCGTCGCGTCCGAGGGTCTTGCCGCCGGCCTGCCGCTGATCCTGCCCGCCGAAGGCGGCTGCACCGACGCCGCCGACCCGGCCTGGGCCGAGCTCTACGAGCCCGGCAACCCGCTCGCCGCGCGCGACGCCACCTGCCGCCTGCTCAACCGGGATCCGAGCGCGCTCCGGCTGGCCGCCATCGGCGCGCGCCACACCCACATCTCGACACCCGAGCAGCATTTCGAGCGGCTGTTCAGCCTCTACCGCGACGCCGCGCCGCCGGTCATCACGCCGATGCCGCTGCCGGCGAGCGACCTCGGCGGCCCCGTCCAGGCCGCCGCCTGAGCTATTCGGCGGCTTCGGCCAGCAGCGGCGCGGCGGCCGGCTGGCGAGCCGGCCGGAAGCGGAGCGCCGGATCGTCGAACCGGTCGCTGCGGATCGCCTTGCGGTCGCGGAAATAGTCCTGCGTGTCCCGCCAGGGGTCCTCGACCCCCTGCTTGGGGATGGTGCCCTGGCCGCGCTGCACATAGCCCGACGTCAGCAGCAGCGGTTCTTCCTCGATCTCGCGGTCGCGCTCCGGCACCACGATGGGCAGGCCGCGCCGGTCCATCTCGCCCAGCAGCTTGCAGGCCCATTCGCAGGTGAGGTCGGCGCGAAGCGTCCAGGAGGCGTTGAAATAGCCGAACACATAGACGAGGTTGGGAACGCCCTCGAGCATCATGCCGCGATAGACGAAGCGCTCGGCCGGCCTCACAACCTCGCCATCGACGCTGACCGTGGCGCCGCCCAGCACCTGCAGGCGAAGCCCCGTTGCCTTCACGATGATGTCGGCGTCGAGATGCCGGCCCGACTCCAGCCGGATCCCCGTCTCGTCGATCGATTCGATCCGGTCGGTCACCACCTCGGCGCGGCCGGCCCGCATCGCCTCGAAGAAGTCGCTGTCGGGCACCAGGCACAGCCGCTGCTCCCACACATTGTAGCGCGGCTGGAAATGCGCCTGGATCACCTCCTCGGGCAGTTCCTTGCGCAACAGGTCGGTCATCCGCCGGTTCGCCTTGGCGGGGTCGCGCCGGGCGCCCCAGAAGACCAGCTGCTGCCAGAAGGTGTTGCGCCAGCGGATGAGGTTGTAGGCCGTCATCGGCGGCAGCAGCTTGCGAAGCAGGTTCGCGAACCAGTCCTCCGAGGGCCTCGAGACCATCCAGGTCGGCGAGCGCTGCAGCATCGTCACATGCGCCGCCCCGCTCTTCGCAAGCGAGGGCACGATGGTGACCGCCGTTGCCCCCGAGCCGATCACCACCACCCGCTTGCCGCGATGGTCGAGATCCTTCGGCCAGTGCTGCGCATGGAACAGTGTGCCGCCGAAGCGTTCCTCGCCGGGGATCGGCGGGTTGTGCGGATTCTCGTAGCTGTAATAGCCCGCTGCCATCAGCAGCAGCCGGCAGCCGAACTGGCGCTCGCCCTCGGGCGTCTCGGCCGTCACCGTCCAGCGCGCCGCCGCGCTGTCGAAGTCCGCGCGGATCACCCTGTGGCGGAAGCGGATGTGGGGGTCGATCCCGGCCTCGCGCGCCGTGTCGTTCACATAAGCCAGGATGTCGGGCCCGTCGGCGATCGCCTTCTGCGCCGTCCAGGGACGGAAATTGTAGCCCAGCGTGAACATGTCCGAGTCGGAGCGGATCCCGGGATAGCGGAACAGGTCCCAGGTGCCGCCGATGGCGTCGCGCGCCTCCAGGATCGCGAAGGTCTTCCCCGGGCACTTGTCGCGCAGGTGCCAGGCCGCGCCGATCCCGCTCAGGCCTGCGCCGACGATGAGGACGTCGAAGAGTTCCATGGCTCGTCTCCCGTGCCATGCAAAGGTGACATGCGGAGTTCGACTCCGCAAGCCTCGCGCTTCCGCCGGGTTGGCCACCGGCCCGGGTCAGCCCGCGTTCGCGAGTCCGAAGATGTCCGACATCCGGTAGCGGCCGGGCTTGCGCCCCGCGAGCCAGCGCGCCGCGCGAACGGCGCCGCGCGCAAAGATCGCCCGGCTCTCGGCGACATGGACCAGCTCGATCCGCTCCCCCTCGCCGGCGAACAAGACCCGATGCTCGCCCGCCGAGGAGCCGGCGCGCAGGGCGGCAAAGCCGATGCCGCCGCCGCGCCTCGGCCCGTCGGTCGTCTCGTGCGGCGGCAGGCGCAGCGCCTCCAGCTTCGCGCCGCGCCCGGCGGCCGCCGCTTCGCCCAGCATCAGCGCCGTGCCCGAGGGCGCATCCACCTTGTGGCGGTGGTGCAGGTCGAGGATCTCGATGTCCCAGCCCGCGTCGAGCGCGCGCGCCGCCTGCTCGACGAGCGCAGCCAGCAGCGTCACGCCGAGCGAGGTGTTCGCTGCCTGCAGCACGGCAATGCTGCGCGCCGCCTGGTCGATCGCAGCCTGGTGCTCGGGACCCAGCCCCGTCGTGCCGACGAGGATCGCGGCATTGCCATCGAGCGCAGCGCGCAGGTTCGAGTCGAGCGCATCGGGGCTGGAGAAATCGATCAGCACGTCGGCCTTGTGGGCGACCGGCGCGGCATTGGCACACACCACGAGGCCCTCGCCGATCACCTGGCCGCAGGCCGGGTGGCCGGCGCGTTCCACCCCGCCGGCCAGCCAGCAGTCGGGTGCGGCCTGCACCTCGTCGATGACGGCCCGCCCCATGCGCCCCCCGGCGCCCAGCACTCCGATCCGGATCATGGGCACCACCTTTTCAAGCCGCGCGCCGCTTGGCAAGGCGGCGGCGATGGTGAAGCGCATCGTCATCCTGACCGGCGCAGGTCTCTCGGCGGAATCGGGCGTCCCCACCTTCCGCGGCCCGGATGGGCTGTGGGAAGGCGAGCGGGTCGAGGATGTCGCCACGCCGCACGCCTTCGCCCGCGATCCAATGCGCGTGCAGCGCTTCTACGACGCGCGCCGGGCCCGGCTTGCCGAAGTCGAGCCGAACCCCGCCCATCTGGCCCTCGGCCGGCTCGACGCCGCGTGGCCGCACGAGCTCCTCATCGTCACCCAGAATGTCGATGACCTGCACGAGCGCGGCGGCGCGACGCGGCTCCTGCACATGCACGGCGAGCTGGCCTCGGCCTGGTGCCGGGCCTGCGACGGCCGCAGCGAATGGCGCGCGCCGCTTTCGGGCAACCCGCCCTGCCCGGCCTGCGGGGCCACCGGCCATCTCAGGCCCGACATCGTCTGGTTCGGGGAAATGCCCTACCACATGGACCTGATCGACTCGGCCCTGATGCGGGCCGACCTGTTCGTCGCCATCGGCACCTCGGGCCATGTCTATCCGGCGGCCGGCTTCGTCGATGTCGCGCGCCACGCCGGCGCGCGCTGCCTCGAGCTCAACCTCGACCCCAGCCAGGTCTCGGACCGCTTCCACGAAAGCCGCCTCGGCCCGGCCTCGCGGCTTGTGCCCGCCTTCGTGGACGAGCTGCTGGCCACGCTCTAGACTTGGCCCATGCCTCGTCTCCTTGCCCTCCTCCTGCTCCTCGCCGCAGCGCCCGCGCTGGCCGAAACCCCCGCGCCCGCCGGCCCGCGCGTCATCCTCGAAACCGGGGCCGGCCCGATCACCATCGAGCTCGACAGCGCCCGCGCCCCCATCACCGCGGCCAACTTCCTCCGCTATGTCGAGGAACGGCGGTTCGACGGCACCAGCTTCTACCGCGCGCTCACCTTCCCCGGCCGGCCTGACCTCGGCCTCGTGCAGGGCGGGATCCGGTCCGACCCGAAGCGCGCCCGCCCCCCCATCCCGCACGAGCCGACCAGCGCGACCGGCCTTGCCCATGGCGACTTCACCGTCTCCATGGCGCGCACCACGCCCGGCACGGCGCAGGGTGACTTCTTCATCACGCTGGGCCATTTCCCCAGCCTCGACGCCCAGCCCGGCCAGCCCGGTGACAATGCAGGCTTCGCCGTCTTCGGCCGGGTGGTGGAAGGCCAGGATGCGGTCCGCGCCATCCTTGCCGCCCCCGTCTCGCCGACGGCGGGCGAAGGCGCGATGAAGGGCCAGATGATCGCCGAGCCCGTCCCCATCGTCCGCGCCCGCCGCGCCGACTGACCAATGGCCGGCGTGTCCGCCGCGACCGGACCGGCGGCCCGCTGGGACGGCAACACCCTCGTCTCCGACCGGTTCGGCGATGTCTATGCCTCACGCGCCGGCGCGCGCGCCCAAGCCGAGGCCGTGTTCCTCCCCGGCTGCGGCCTGCCCGAGGCCTGGGCCGGCCGCCGGCGCTTCACGCTCGCCGAAACCGGCTTCGGCACCGGCACCAGCCTGATGGCCGCGCTCGACCTGTGGCGCCGCACACGCCCTTGCGGTGCCACCCTGCATCTCTTCTCGGTCGAGGCCTTCCCGCTCCCGGCCGCCGACGCCGCGCGCGCCCTCGAACGCGCCGGCCTCGCCGATCTCGCCCGGCCGCTGCTTGCCCGCTGGCCCGAGGCGAAGGGCTGGCACCGGATCGACTGGCCGGCGCTCGGCGCCAGCCTCGATCTCGCGATCGGCGATGCGGCCGAGGAGCTGGCGCGCTGGCAGGGCGCGGCCGACGCCTGGTTCCTCGACGGCTTCGCCCCGGCCCGCAACCCGGCGATGTGGTCGCCCGCGCTCATCGCCCTCGTCCGCGCCCGCTCGGCGCCGGGCGCGCGGCTGGCCAGCTGGTGCGTCGCCGGGCCGGTCCGCCGCGCGCTCGAGGCCGAGGGCTTCGCCGTTGCGCGCCGGCCCGGCTTCGCCGGCAAGCGCCAGCGCCTCGAGGCCCGACTGCCCGGCACGGCCGCCGACCCGCCCGCGCCGACGGTCGCCATCGTCGGCGCCGGGATCGCCGGCGTGTCGCTCGCCCGCGCGTTCGCTGGGATCGGCGTCCCCGCCCGTCTCCTTGCCGCTGGTCCGTCAGCCTCCACCAACCCCGCCGCGCTCGTCACCCCCCGGCTCGAGGCCGGAAGCCCGGTCGCCGCCCGCCTCCACGCCCAGGCCTTCCGCCGTGCCGTGGCCCTGATCGAAACCACGGCGCCGGAGGCCATCGTCGCGCGCCGAGTCGAGCGCCAGCTCGGCCCCGCCGAGATCGCCCGCGCCGAGGCGACCATCGCAAGCGGCCACCACCAGCCCGGCAGCCTCGCGCCCGGCGCCAGCGCCGAGGCGCCTGCGCTCTGGCTCCGCGACGCGCTCGTCGTCGATCCGGCCCGCCTGCTGGCCACCTGGGCGCCGCCGGCCGAGCCGAGCGCCGTCGCGGCGCTGGAGGCCGACGGGGCCCGCTGGCGCCTCCTCGATCCGGCCGGGCAGATGCTGGCTGAGGCCGATATCGTCTGCCTCGCCGCCGGCCCCGCCAATACCCGGCTCGCCCCCGTCCGCCTTGCGCCCGTGCGCGGGCAGGTCACGCTTGTCGAGGCAGCGCCGCCGCCCGTGCCGCTGGCCGGCGGCGCCTATGCGATCCCCACGCCGCAGGGCGGAACCCTCGTCGGCGCCACCCACCAGCGCGACGACCTGTGCGACACGCCGCGCGCCGAGGATGACGAAGCCAATCTCGCCCGCCTCGCCCGCCAGCAGCCCGATCTCGCCCGACGCCTCGCCGCCGCCCCGCGCCGGGGCATCGCCGGCATCCGCGCCGCCAGCCCGGATCGCCAGCCGCTCGCCGGGCAGCTCGCCGATGGCCTCTTCCTGCTGGGCGGGCTGGGCGGTCGCGGCTTCACGCTCGCCCCGCTGCTTGCCGAGCATGTGGCCGCCCTCGTCGCAGGCGTCCCCTCGCCGCTGCCGGCCGATGCGACCGCCCTCGTCGATCCACGCCGGCCGGCGGTTGCCGCGCGCGCTCAAGGGGTCGCCCAGGGCGGCCGCGCGAACCCTTCGGCGAGATAATCCATCAGCAGCTGGACACGCCGAGGCCGCAGGGGCGAAGGCGGCGTCACCAGCCACAGGGCGAGATCGGGCGGGCGCCAGTCCGGCAGGACTTGCTCGATGGCACCCGTCGCCAGATGGCCGGCGACAAGGAAATCCGGCAGCACGCCCACCCCCCGGGCCGCCAGCAGCGCCGGCAGCAGCGCCCCGCCATTGTTGGCGATCAGCGGCCCGTCCACCGTCACCGTCCAGCTGGCCCCGCCCGGCCCCTCGAAGGCGAACTGGCTCGGGCGGTCGGCATTGGCGTAGCGCAGCACCGGAAGCCCCTCGAGGTCGGCCGGGTGGCGTGGCCGCGCCACCCGCTCGAACAGCGAAGGCGCCGCCACCGTCAGCAGCCGGACCGCGCACAGCCGCCGGGCGATCAGGCTGGAGTCGGAAAGCCGGCCGATCCTCAGCACGATGTCATGGCCCGAGGCGACGATGTCGTGGCGCCGGTCGTCGAGGTCGAGGGCGATGCGGATGTCAGGCCAGCGCGCAAGGAAGCCGGGCAGCAGCGGCGCGACATGCGCGCGGCCGAAGTCGAGGGGGGCTGCCAGCCGCACCAGCCCGCCGGGCGCGCCGCGCGCCTCGGCCAGCCGCTCCTCCAGCGCCTCGGCCTCGGCCAGAAGGGCGCGTGCTGCCGGCAGCGCCTCGTCGCCCAGCGCCGTCAGCGACAGCCGCCGCGAGGTGCGGTGGAACAGCGCCGCACCAAGCCGCCCCTCCAGCCGCCTGAGCGCGCGCGAGACGGTCGGCACCGACAGCCCCAGCGCCCTCGCCGCGCCGTTGAGCCCGCCGGCGTCCGCGACGGCCACGAACACCGCCCAGCCCTCGACGTCGGGAATGGAAGTTCCTGAAACGATGTCTTTTGATCCTTTCTGTTCTCATTTCCCTGTCGAAGCGCCACATCGGCGTCAACACCGCCAACCGGCAGGAGACGACCCATGATCGACATCCGCCCCTTCGAGACGCTCGGCCACGCCAACCATGGCTGGCTCGATGCCCGCCATCATTTCAGCTTTGCCGGCTATCATGACCCGGCGCGCATGGGCTGGGGTGCGATCCGCGTCTGGAACGACGATGCGATCGCCGCCCGCTCGGGCTTTCCGCCGCACCCGCACCGCGACATGGAGATCATCACCTATGTCCGCTCGGGCGCCATCACCCACGAGGATTCGATGGGCAACCGCGGCCGCACCGAGGCCGGCGACGTGCAGGTGATGTCGGCCGGCACCGGGGTGATCCACGCCGAATATAATCTCGAGGACGAGGAGACCCGGATCTTCCAGATCTGGATCCTGCCCGAACGACTGGGCGCCAGGCCGCAGTGGGGCGCGCAGCCCTTCCCCAGGGGGGACCGCGCCGGCCGCTTCGTGGCGCTCGCCTCGGGCCTCGGCGACGAGGGCGCGCTTCCCATCCAGGCGCCGGCGCGCGTGCTCGGCGCGACGCTGAAGGCCGGCACCCGGACTCGTCATGCCTTCGAGCCCGGCCGGGTCGGCTATCTCGTCGGCGCCGAGGGTGCGTTCCGGGTCAATGGTGAGCTGGCCCGGGCGCGCGATGGCGTTGCCATCCGCGATGTCGCCGAGATCGAGATCGAGGCGATCGAGGACAGCGAGATCGTCCTCGTGGACGCCCCGCGTTGATCAACCCGGCCTCCGCCGCACCGGCGGGGGCCCTTTCCCTTCCCGAAGCAGGAGATCGTGATGACCCGTGTCCTGGTGCTCTTCTATTCAAGCTACGGCCACATCGAGACCATGGCCAACGCCGTCGCCGAGGGCGCGCGCGCGGCCGGCGCCGAGGTGACGCTTCGCCGCGTACCCGAACTGGTTCCCGACGCGGTCGTCAAGGCGAGCGGCTACCGCGGCAGCGACATCCCCGTCGCCACGGTGGACGAGCTTGCCGAGCATGATGCCATCATCGTCGGCGCGCCCACCCGCTTCGGCCGGGTCGCAAGTCAGATGGCGAACTTCTGGGACCAGACGGGCGGCCTCTGGTTTCAGGGCAGGCTCGTCGGCAAGGTGGGAGCCGCCTTCACCAGCACGGCCAGCCAGCACGGCGGGCAGGAAACGACGCTCGTCTCCATCCTCACCACCCTCATCCACCATGGCATGGTGATCGTGGGGCTTCCCTACAGCTTCCGGGGCCAGATGCGGATGGACGAAATCGTCGGCGGCGCGCCCTGGGGGGCCACCACGCTGGCCGGCGGGGACGGCAGCCGCCAGCCGTCGGCCACCGATCTCGAGGGCGCCCGCTTCCTCGGCCAGCATGTCGCCGGGGTCGCCGCGAAACTGGCGGCTTGACGAACCGCGCCCCCTTCGGCCCCCTGTGGCCGAAGGGAGGCGCACAGGATGAAGGCTTGCTGGCTGCTGCTCGTCACGGGAACGCTCGCCACGCCGGCCGCCGCGGCCCCGTCGCCCGTGCCGCCCGATCCCGCCAACAGCGTGATCGCCTGGGCGCCGGGGCTCGAGGCCGAGCGGGCGCGGCTCGACCGCGCCTGCCGGGGCCGGCGGGCGCCCTGCGGCCTTCCCGTCCTCGTCAAGGACAATATCGACATCGCCGGCATGGTGACGACGGCCGGCAGCCGGGCGCTCCTGGCGAACCTCAGGTCGGCCGACGCGCCCCTGGTTGCGCGCCTGCGCCGCGCCGGCCTCCTCATCCTCGGCAAGACCAATCTGTCGGAATGGGCGAACTTCCGCGCGTCGGCCTCCATTTCCGGCTGGTCGGGCGTCGGCGGCCAGACCCGCAATCCCCATGTGCTCGATCGCAATCCCTGCGGCTCCTCGTCGGGCTCGGGGGCGGCGGTCGCCGCCGGGGTGGCACCGGCGGCGATCGGCACCGAGACCAACGGCTCCATCACCTGCCCGGCCGCCGTCAACGGCATCGTCGGGCTGAAGCCGACGGTCGGCCTCGTCAGCCGCACCGGGATCGTGCCCATCAGCCACAGCCAGGACACGGCCGGCCCGATGGCGATCGATGTCGAGACCACGGCGCGCCTGCTCACCGTCATCGCCGGAAGCGACCCGGCTGATCCAGCCACGCGCGAGGCCGACCGGCGCCGCACCGACTATGCCGCCGGCCTCGCCGGCGCGAGCCTGAAGGGCGTTCGCCTCGGCGTGCTGCGCTTTGCAACCGGCTGGTCGCCGCCGGTCGATTCTGCCTTCGAGGCCGCCCTCGAAACGCTCCGGCGCGAAGGCGCGATCCTCGTGGACATCGCAGACGTCCCCGACCGCCGCGCCATCGGCGAGGCCGAGTTGCAGGTGCTGCTGAGCGAGTTCAAGGCTGGGGTGAACACCTATCTCTCGACGACGCCTCCCGCCGTCCGCAGCCGGACGCTTGCCGATGTCATCGCCTTCAACCGGGCTGACTCGGCCCGGACGCTTGGCCTCTTCGGGCAGGATCTGCTGGAGCGTGCCGAGGCGACGGCCGGCCTCGACGATCCCGCCTATCTGGCCGCCCGCGCCACCAGCCTGAAGCTGGCGGCCGGCTGGCTCGAGGCCGCCTTCAAGACCCACCGGGTCGAGGCGCTCCTCGCGCCGACCGCGCCGCCAGCCTGGAAGATCGATGCCGTCAATGGCGACCAGGCGCCGTTCGGCGGCGCGCCCGGCCTGGCGGCGGTTGCCGGCACGCCGCATCTCACCGTGCCCTTGGCCCGCCACCTCGGCCTGCCGCTCGGGCTTTCCTTCCTCGGGCCGGCCTGGTCGGAGGCGCGGCTGCTGCAGCTGGGCGCGGCCTGGGAACGGGCGCGCGGACCCCTGCCCCCGCCGGCCTTCCGCCCCAGCCTCGAGACCGCGCCCGAGGTCGCGCCGCTGTTCCAGCCGATGCCGCGATAGGGCGGGCGCGTCATCGCGCGGCGGCGAGCGCCCGGGCCATGTCGGGCCTCAGCCGCGCCTTCTGCGCGACGCACTGGCGGATGGCGGCGACCGGCCGGGCGACATCCAGTTCGCCGAGCCCCATGTCGGCCATGCGCGGCCGGAACAGCGCGTCCACGCGCGCCGCGTCCGCCTCGGTGCAGAGGCTGCCAGTGATCGCGGTGAACTGGCCGAGCAGGCCGCCCAGCTTCGGCTTCAGCCGGTCGAGGTTCGCCTCCAGCCAGGCGAAGGCAGCCGCCCGATGCCGGGGTGCCCCCATGCGCTGGCCCAGGATCACCACGGGGTCGATCGCCTGCAGCCGGGTGTCGAACAGCCGGTCGAGAAGGCTGTCCGGCGCCTCGGCGCCCAGCGCGGCAAAGCCCTGCCGCCGGAACAGCGGGTCGTCGGATTGCGCCGCCCGCTCGAACAGCGGGCCGGCAAGCGCCGGGTCGGCCCTCAGCGCGGCGCGAAGCGCGATCACCCGATAGGCCGGATCGAGCGCTTGCGTGTCGCCATCCAGCCAGCGCCGGGCCGCCTCGGCCATTCGGGCCGACAGCCCCGGGTCCCGCCCGTCGAGGACGGCATAGCTCGTCCACAGCTGCCGCAGCTGGCGCCGCTCCGCGCCATCGGCGGCCCAGGCGCCGCGCGCCGGGCTCACGCCCAGCGCCTTCAGCCGGGGCGCCGCCAGCTCGCGCACCAGGGCCTCGAGCGCGCCTTGGTCGGCCGGTGTCCCGGCGCGGCCGGCGAAATCGACCATCTGGCCCGGCAGCCAGGTCGAGACCAGCCGCTCCTCGTGCGCGGCAAAGGCGCGGGCCGCCGGCAGCAGCGCGGCAAACGGCCGCCGGCCCGCCTCGAAGCCGGCCCACAGACTGTCCACCGCGGTCAGCGCCTCGGGCGCCGGCAGGGTCGCCCCGGCAGCCACCAGCCGCGCCCAGCCGTCGGCCGGCAGGTCGAAGCGGTAATAGCCCCGGCCTTCCGAATTGCCGTGCAGCCAGGGCGCGGTGCCGATCACCGCCGGCATGACTCCGCTCGCCTCGGCGAGCAGCGCGCACGATCGCCCCTCGCCCGACGATGCGCAGACCGGCACGGTCCAGCGCGTCTCGCCGGGCACGGTCACGCCCACCGGCACGAAGCGCGTCTGCGCGATCGCCTGCCCGCGCAGGCTCGAAAGCCCGAAGCTCACAAGCGGCACGCCCTGCTGGTCGACGAAGCTGCGGAAGGCCGGCACCAGCTGCGCCTCGCCGGTGCCGTCGGCCATCGAGCGGAAGAAGTCGTCCGAGGTGGCGGTGCCGTTCCAGTGGCGATCGAGGTGCAGGCGGACGGCGCGCTGGAAGGCGTCAGCCCCCACGAAGCCCTCCATCATCCGCACCACCTGGTTGCCCTTCTGGTAGGTGATCGAATCGAAGGCCGAATTGATGTCGGCATTGCGCGTGATGGGCTGGCGGATCGGCCGCCCTTGCGCCAGCGAATCCTCGCGCATCGCCTCCAGCGCGCCGGCGATCTGCACCACCCGCGTGCCGAGGTCGGGCCGCCAGGCTTCCGCGATCTCGTTGCCCATCCACTCGGCGAAGCTCTCGTTCAGCCAGATGTCGTCCCACCAGCGCGGCGTGACGGCATTGCCGAACCACTGGTGGGCCAGCTCGTGCGCCATCACGATCCCGAAGCCGCGCAGCTGCCCCGGCGGCGCATCGTCGTCGAGCAGCAGGCCCGTGTCGTCGAACACGATGAGGCCGTTGTTCTCCATCGCCCCGCCGTGCGTCGGCGAGGCGATGACGTCGAGCTTGGGCCAGGGATGGGGCCGGCCGAACCAGGCCTCCAGCCGCGCCAGAAGGCCCGGCGTCTCCTTGAGCGTCACGCCCATCCGCCCCTTCTGGCCCTTCGTCGCGATCACCCGGAAGGGAAGCGGCTCGCGGCGCACCGCATTGGGCGGGATCACCGCCTCGGCCACGTCGAAGTCGCCCACGGCAAGCGCGACGAGGTAGGTGGGCATTGGCCCGATCGGCTGGAATCGGTGCCGCACCCGCCCGTCCGGCAGGCGATCCTGCCCGGCGTCCGCGCCATTGGCGAAGGCCTTCAAGCCCGCAGGCGTCGTGATGCTGATCGTGAAGTCGGTCTTGTGCCGCGGCTCGTCGAAGCCGGGGAAGACGCGCCGCGCGTCGATCGCCTGGAACTGCGTCCAGGCATACCAGCGGCCCTGCACCTCGGCGCGGTAGAGGCCGGCGACCGATTCCATGAAGGGCGCCGAGTAGCGGAAGCGAAGCCTGTGGCGCCCGGGCTGGAGCGGCCGCTCGAACAGGAGTTCCGCCACCCCCGTCGGATCGAGCTCCGCGTAGCGCGCGCGGTTGGGCGCCATCCGCCCGGTCAGCGCCTCGGCGCGGTCCATGGAAAGGCCATTGCCGTGCAGGAACAGCCGGGTGGCCGGCGCCTTCAGCTCGATGTCGATCTCGGTTGTGCCCCGGAAGCGCGGCTCGGCCGGATCGACCTCGAGATCGATCCGGTAGGCGAGCGGCCGGGCGACGTCCGGCAGCTCGCCCGGCGGCGCGTCGGCAAGGGCCGGGGTTGCAATGAGCGCGAGAAGCGCGGCGACCAGCGAAAGGAGTCGGGCCATGGCCGCGAGCCTTAGGCCCGCGCCCGGCCCGCGCACAAGCCGTCAGGCCGTGCGCACCCGCGGCGCCCGGCGCCGCCGGGCGGCCGCGCCCACCAGCCCGAAGCCGGCGATCATCAGCGCCCAGGTCGCGGGTTCGGGAATGCCCGGCGTGCCGCCGCCCCCACCGCCATTGCTGAGCGCCGAGAGGAACACGCCCGACTGCGAGGTCCAGCCGAGCCCCTCGGGCATCGCCCCGAAGCGGATGGCGGACGTGTTGCCGAAATCGCAGGTGAAGTTCAGGTTGCAGTTGGTCAGCCGAAGCCAGCCATCGAGGAACAGGGTCGTCTCGCCCGTCGGCACCCAGAGCGTGATCGACTTGGTGTAATCGTAGAGCCCCGCCTGCGGATCATGGCCGGCGCCGAAGCCGAAACTCCACCAGGGGATGTCGTCATTCTCCTGGCCGCCCAGCTGGTCCCGGAAGTTGAGCTTGTTCGACGCCATCTGGTCGAAATCGCCGTAGATGGCGAAGGAGGTGGTGCCCGCGCCGCTCGGGTTCGGCGTGATGCACTGCCCCAGCGCATTGCACGTTCCACCCCCGCCGGCCGACAGCCCGATGAAGCTGAAGCCATTGGCCACGCTGCCGCTTCCGGCAATCGACCCGTCGACCGACATCGTCAGCGTGAACGACAGCGCCTGTCCGCTGCTGTTGGTGAACCAGATCGCATCCTGGAAGCGCGCCTGCGCCGAGCCGTTGCCGCCGAACGGGGCAAGGTGCTGGTTGGCCACCGTCGCCTTCAGCTCGCCGCGCTCCAGGCTGGCGCTGGCGACCGTCGAGACCTGGCTCGAGCCGGTGGCGGCGCCCGTCGTCGCGAAGACCTCGGTTGCGCCCGCCGCAAACGGCCCGGCGTTCCACGCGGCTGCTCCGCCGCCCGAGCCGAAGCTCGTCGGCGTGCCGACCAGTGCGCCGTTCCGGAACCACACGTCGGCGCCGGCGCTGATCGTGACGCCGTTCGACGTCTGCGCGAAGCCGCGCGCCTCGGAATAGACGGTGATCGGCTGGTGGGCGGCCGTCGCTGCCGTCGTCGCCATCAGCGCGGCGATCGCCGCGCCCGCGCGAACCCCTGCTGCCCTGTTCATGTCGCTTGCCCCTTGAATCGGCCGCCCGACCCCCGGGCGACTTCAGGGAAAGCCTGCGGACCGCACCCCGTTAACGCCACCGACCATCTCGGGACTCGTCGGGACAAATCGGGACTCGGCAGCCAGCTGCCCTTCGCGGCTGACCTTTTCGGCTTCGGCCTGTAAGCTGGTGCGCGATGCAGGGTGCGGGGGATTCGGGCGCCGATGCGGCCGCGCGCACGCCGGATGCGCTGGCGCGCCGGCGCGCCAGCGCCAGCGCCTGCGCGGCTGGAAGGAGATCGGCCGCCACTTCGGCGTGGACGAGCGCACCGCCAAGCGCTGGGAGTCGAGCCGGGGCCTGCCCGTCGAGCGCGTGCCCGGCGAGTCCCGCGCATCGGTCTTCGCCTTCGCCGACGAGCTGGACGCCTGGGCGGCGCGCGGCCGCCAGCCGGCCCCGCACGACAGCGCCGACCAGCACCCTGCCCCTGCCCCTGCACCGGCCTCCGCCCCCGCGCGCCGCCCATGGTTTGCCACAATGCTCCTGCTCGTGGCCCTGGTCGCGGCGCTTGCCGTCTGGCTCGCCCTCCGCGTCGCCGAGGAACGGCGCGAGGCCGCGCTCCGCACGGCGGACGCCACCCGCCTCGCGACCGGCCAGCTCGCGGCGCTGAACGACCAGCTCGACAACCCGCCCGGCACCGTCGAGGTGCGCGCGGATCTTGCGCGCGAGGCGGTGCGCGTGCTCGGCGCCATCTCGGCCAGCCGCAGCCAGCCCGCCGCGCTGCGCCTCGAGGTGGCGGAAGGCTATCGGCGCCTCGCCATCCTCCAGAACGGCATCGACCGCCCCAGCCTGCGCGACCGCGCCGCCGCCATCGCCTCGCTCGACCAGGGGCTGACGCTGATCGCCGCCGATCGCAGCGCGCCGGCCGCCAGGGTGCGCGCCGCCCTCCAGGTCGAGGCAGCGCGCCAGGCCGGTGGCGATGGCCGCCTCGACCGGGCCTCGGCCCTGCTCGCCGAGGCCGAAGCCGTGGCGCTTGCCGATCCCGCCGCCGACCTCGCGCGTGACTGGTGGCTGGCGCGCGCCGAGGTGGCGAGCTGGGCCGGCGACCATCCGGCCGCGCGCGATGCCGCGCGCCGCGCCGGAGGCGGCGAGGCCGACGACCCGCACGCCATCCTGAGGCAGGTCAAGGCCCGCGATCTCGAGGCCGAGGCCCTCTACTATCTGGGCGATCTCGGCTCGGCGCGCACCCTCTACCGGAAGGCGCTCGAGGAGATCGAGGCGGCGGCGCGGCGCTGGCCGACCGATAGCCGGCTTCGCTGGGGCCTGCTTCGCCAGCAGTGGAACCTCGGTTCCACGCTGGTGACCGCCGGGGAGCCGGGCGCGGCCGTTCCGCTGACCGCGGCCGCGCTCGCCGGCTGGCAGGCGCTCGCCGGGGACGACCCCAGCGACGAGGCGGTTCGCACCTGGGTGCGCGCCGCCCGCCTCTCGCACGGCCAGGCGCTCGAGGCCGCCGCGATGGAAGCCGACGGCCAGCTCACCGGCTTCGACCGGACCGAGACGCTCCGCCTCATCGCCGAGGCCGAAGCCCGCCACTGCCCGCCGGCCCTTTCGGCGGATGCCGCGAGGCCGTAGAAGCGGGCCGTGCAGCAGCGGGCCCTCCAGCATCCCGAACGGATCATCCCGCTGGCCTTCCTCGTCGGGATCGCGGCCGGAACGCTGCTCCTCATGCTGCCCGTCAGCCGCGCGGGCGCCGCCGTCGAGACGGGCGGCGTGCCGCTCCTCGTCGCCCTCTTCACCGCCACCTCGGCGCTCTGCGTCACCGGCCTCACGGTCGTCGATACCGCGTCCTACTGGTCGCCCTTCGGCCATGTCGTGCTGCTGGCCCTGTTCCAGCTGGGCGGGCTCGGAATCATGGTCGGCGCCACGCTGCTCGGGCTCCTCGTCACGCGGCGCCTCAAGCTGTCGGGCCAGCTTCTCGCCTCGGCCGAGCTTCGCAGCCTCGATCTCGGCGATGTCCGCGCCGTGCTTCGCCTCGTCCTCGTCACCATGGCCGCGCTCGAGGGCCTGCTGTGGCTGTGGCTCACGCTCCGCTTCCACCTCGGCCTCGGCCTCGGCTGGGGCGAGGCCCTGTGGCACGGGCTGTTCCACGCCGTCTCGGCCGTCTGCAACGCCGGCTTCTCGACCCTGCCGCATGGCCTCGCCCCACACGCGACCGACCTCTGGCTGCTCGTCCCCCTCATGCTCGGCGTCATCCTCGGCGGTATCGGCTTTCCCGTCCTCCACGAGCTTCGCCACGAATGGCGCCGGCCCGAGGGCTGGTCGATCCACACCAAGCTGACGCTGTGGGGCAGCGCCGGCCTGCTGCTCCTCGGCTGGGCCGTCCTGCTGCTGGCCGAATGGGGCCGTCCCGGCGCCTTTGGCGACACGCCGCTCCCCGAGCGGGTCATCGGCGCCCTGTTCCACTCGGTCATGCTGCGCTCGGGCGGCTTTGCCATCCACGATCCAGCCGAGCTGGGGGCGGATTCGCTGCTCGTCTCCTCGGGGCTGATGCTCATCGGCGGCGGCAGCGCCTCGACGGCGGGCGGAATCCGCGTCACCACCTTCCTGC
>JBKBUL010000033.1:0-21039 GCA_046290045.1 Sphingomonadaceae bacterium | reverse complement strand
GCGCCGCCAGCGCTGCGCCATCTATACCCGCAAGTCGAGCGAGGAAGGGCTCGACATGGAGTTCAACAGCCTCGACGCCCAGCGCGAGGCTTGCGAGGCCTTCGTGACGAGCCAGAAGGCGCAAGGCTGGGCCACCATTCGCGAACGCTATGACGATGGCGGCTTCTCCGGTGGCACGCTGGAGCGCCCCGGCTTGAAGCGTCTCATTCAGGACGTCGAGGCGGGGCTCATCGACGTGATCGTGGTCTACAAGATCGACCGGCTGTCGCGCTCGCTGATGGACTTCGCCAAGCTGGTCGAGATCTTCGAGAGCAATCAGGTGACCTTCGTTTCGGTCACGCAGTCGTTCAACACCACGACCTCGATGGGCCGCCTGACCCTGAACATCCTCCTCAGCTTCGCGCAGTTCGAGCGCGAGGTGATCGGCGAGCGCATCCGCGACAAGGTCGCGGCATCCCGCAAGCGCGGCATGTGGATGGGCGGTCACGTCCCACTGGGCTACGACGTGCGCGACCGCAAGCTGGTGGTCAACGAGGCCGAGGCCGCGACGGTCCGGATGATCTTCGAGAGGTTCGTGCGGCTAGGCTCCGCCACGACGCTGGCGAAAGCGCTCGCGGCCGAAGGCGTGCTGAACAAGCGCGGCAAGCCGATCGACAAGGGCTTCCTCTACAAGCTGATCAACAACCGGGTCTACCTCGGGGAAGCCGTGCACAAGGGCACCAGCTATCCCGGCGAGCACGAGGCGATCATCGATCAGGCCCTGTGGGACAAGGTGCACAGAATCCTGCAGGAGAGCCCGCGCCTGCGGGCGAAGAACACCCGCCGCCAGACCCCGGCCCTGCTGAAGGGGATCATCTTCACCGAGACGGGCACGGCGATGACGCCGACGGCGACGAAGAAGGGCACGCGCCTCTACCGCTACTACGCGTCCATGGACCTGATCCGAAACCGCCCGACCGGCGACGCCTCGAGCCCGCTGCGCTTGCCCGCAGGCATGGTCGAGGACGCCGTGGTCGGCGAAATCCGCCGCATGATCCGCGCGCCCGAGATCGCGGCGCGGACGATCAAGGCCCTGCGCGACGAGAGCCCGACCATCGATCAGAAGGCGGTTGTCCAGGCGCTCGGCGAGTTCGACCAGCTCTGGGCGGCGCTGTATCCGGCGGAGCAAACCCGCATCGTCCAGCTTCTAGTCGAGCGGGTGACCGTCGGCAAAGACGGCATCGCCGTCGATCTGCGCCATGAGGGTCTGGGCTCGGTCCTGCGGGACATGATGGCCCCCCGCCAGACGGAGGCCTGTGCATGACCGACTCGACGAACACCATCCGCGTCGTCATCCCCCTGACGATCCGCAAACGCAACGGGCGGCCGATGATCCTGCCGCCCGACGAGGTGACGGTCCGGGACGGCCGGTTACAAGATCCTCATGTGCTGCGCGCCATCGCTCGCGCTTGGAGCTGGCGGCGGCAGCTGGAATCCGGTGCCGCTTCCACCATTCAGGATATCGCCGCGGCCGAGAAGGTCTCCGACCGGTTCGTGAGCCGAATAATGCGGCTCGCCTATCTGTCACCCGAGGTGCTTGAACACCTCGTCATCAGGCGCGTCCCACCGGCGCTGTCATTGAACGACCTTGTTTCGGTCGCCGATCGGCCGTGGGCGGAGCAGATGGACGCTGTATTCGATACCATTTACTCCTAAGAATATCGCCTCTGGCACGAAGGAAGCGCTCGACCATTCTTGTTAGCTTATGCTCGAAACGGTGAGTGAAAACGTCAATGAGCTTACGGTAGGTTGTCTGCGAGATCCTCGAAGGTCATAAAGCGAACGCCGTAGGTCTCGGTAAGCCATGAGCGATGGATCGGGTCGAGGACAGAGTTGGTGGCGTTGCTGTTGCCCACGTCCGCCGAGCAGAAAACATCAATACCATAAGCGACATGGACGGCTACACTGTCGCCGTCAGCCCACTCGCTGAACGCTCGCTCTACACTGCGTTCTTGGTGGACATCGGTCGCTTGGTCGAGAGACTGAAACCAAGCGGATGCTGGGTCCGAAGCAGACATGTTCCTACCCAGCGCTTTCACCTGAGCGAAGCCTATCCCCCGAGCTTCGATCGCTCGCGCGACCTCATGAGCCTTGTCGATCCACGCTTTCAGATCATCGCCTTCGCCCCGTCCCAGATAGTATTCTCCAGCGTGGTCGGTCAGATGATAGGCACCTATCCTTGGCACGCCCTTTAATACTTTCACGCCTAATGTCTTGGCCGCCTTTACACGCTCTAGAACCTCGGGATGCAGCGGCTTTCGGCGTGGCTGTTCAACGCGAAATTCCATAGCGATAGTTTCCAAATCCCCGCTACCGACCTTCTCCTGGATTACGTTCGGCAGGTCTGCGTAATCGGTGATCTGGCTCGTTTCCGGATGCATAACTGTCTGGGTAGCAGCGAACACATCGGCTCGGTCACGGCGCATGATGCCCTCAATGGTGAGCATAGTCTCCGAATAGAAGCCCTTTAGCTTGCCATTCGCGAGCGCGCTGTGGACCTTTTTCATTTGCGGCTGTCGAGGGTCTTTTGGGAACCGCTCGGGCCGACATGCCAAGTCCAAGACGTTAGTGTCGAATGTGACGCGAAGCACCATAAAGCCCCCTGTGCTACATGCAGCGCGGACGCCATCGGCTCAACGCGCACCGATTGCCCGCTATCAGAGAGAGTGCTTTCCTCTCCGGGCGGAAAATATACTCTGCCACACCAAGCTCGTAACTACGCCGCATTTCGCTCCGCAATGCCTATCGTGTTTTTCCGCGGCGGCCACGCCAACCGGAAGAACGCCCGCTGAATGCATTGTCGAGCGAACTGCGAAACCCGTTGGAAACGCTGGTGTTCACGAAGCCGAACCGGGCCGGACGAGGTTCGGTCGGTTAGAGACGGAGGGCTGTTCAGAGACAGAAATTCGGCGCAGGGCCAGTCTCCGAGGTTCGGGCGTCTCGGCTAAGCGCCTTTGAAAAAAAAAGAAAAAGGCCCCCAACGGGAGCCTCATCTCGGGTTCGCTACAAGATAATGGCGGAGAGGGTGGGATTCGAACCCACGGTCCGCTTGCACGGACAACGGTTTTCGAGACCGCCCCAATCGACCACTCTGGCACCTCTCCGCATATCGTCGGGCCCGGTCGAGGGAAGCGGCGGCCATAGCCGTGACATCCTGTAAACTCAAGCCATCCCCCTTTGCGCCGTTCAGCCCATGCCTATATTATCGGGCACAAGGTCGGATCATGATGGACAGGAAACACGATACCCCATCGGCCGGCGCCGTCAGCGGGCGCCCGCCCCAGCTGCAACCCCGGATCGCCGAGGCGCGCTTCGGCATCGGAGACGTCGTTCGTCACCGGATCTTCCCCTTCCGCGGCGTCATCTTCGATGTCGATCCGGAATTCGCCAACACCCAGGAATGGTGGGAAGCCATCCCCGAGGAAATCCGCCCGGCGAAGGAGCAGCCCTTCTACCACCTGCTCGCCGAGAATGGCGAAACCGCCTATGTCGCCTATGTCAGCCAGCAGAATCTCCTGCCGGATGACAGCCGCGAGCCCGTGGGCCACCCCGCCGTCGGCCAGATCTTCGCCGACTATCGCGACGGCCGCTACATCCTCCGCCCGCAGGTCCGCAACTAGAAGCCCACCCGGGCCGACAGCGCCGGCCCCACGATCACGTTGGTGAAGCTCCGCCCCTCGAAGTTGGAGCGGTTGCGCTGCACGTCGGCGGTCAGCACCAGGTCCACGCCCGGGTCCAGCGCCACGCCAGCCTTCCAGCCCCGCTCGGCGAACCGGCGGTTGGCGCGCAGGTTCGCCGGCAGCCATAGCGCCAGCGTCCAGGGCTGGCGCTGTGGCGGCAGCGGATCCAGCTGGTCGTAACGCTCGTCGCGCGCGTAGCGCTCCGCGTCCTGCTCCATCTCCGGCGACTGCGCCACGACCGGCCCCGCCACCAGCGACAGCCCGGCGGTGATCCCTAGCAAGGCCCGCACGCCACCCTCCCCCCGAAGGCCCGATTTCTGTCAGGCCTCCGGGCGAGGGGCAAGCCGCGCCGCCGTCAGAAGCGGTAGCTCACCCGGCCATAGATGAATCGGCCGTTGAACCCGAAGGGCGAGAAGCTCGAGAAGGGCAGGAAATAATTGTTCTGGCTGTAGTTCCGCGTCACGCCCGTCACCGGATCCCGGCCCTGGCCGGTCGGCGCGCGGGTCGGATAGACGTCGAACAGGTTGTTCGCGCCCACTGCCAGCTCCAGCCCGCCCCAGGGCTTGGCGCGCATTTCGAGGTCGGTCAGGAACTTGGGGCTCATCCAGTGGTCGTTGAACAGGTCGGCCCCGGGCGAGAGCACGCTGCCGAAGCGGTTGCCCCTGAGCGTCACGCCCAGCCAGTTCCACTCATAGTCGAGGCCCAGGTTCAGCTTGTCGCGCGGCTGCCCGCGCTCGATCCGGAGCGACTCCAGCCGCCCGAACAGCACGATGCCGGGCACCTGGTTCAAGGCTCCCGGCGTGTCGTTGCGGCCGTTGATGCGCGTCTGGGTCCAATTGTAGGCCGCCGTCAGGCCGAGCTGCCCGGCATTGCCCAGGTCCACCCGATAGTTCGCGACGATGTCGAAGCCGCGGGTGCGCGTGTCGATCCCGTTGAAGAAATAGCGCGCGGCCGAGATGTTGGTAAAGCCGGCGGCGTTCAGGATCTCGGCAATGCCGCGGCCCGGGTTGGCGCCGCTGGGGTTGCCCAGCGCGTCGCGCGTCGCCGAGAGATTGTCGGTCAGCACGATCCGGTCGTCGATCTGGATCTGGTAATAGTCCACCGTCACCGACAGGCGCGGAACCGCGGTGAAGACCGCGCCGGCCGACCAGCCGACCGAAGTCTCGGCCTTCAGCGGCACCGAGCCCAGCGCCTGCGCCACCGGATTGTCCACCGGCAGCGTCACCGCATCCACCAGCACGCCGCCGATGTTGTTGGTGGCAGCGGCCGCGAAGAACTGCTGCGCAAGGCCCGGCGCGCGGAACCCGGTCGAGACGGCGCCGCGCACCGCAAAGCCGTCGAACAGCTCGAAACGGGTCGCCGCCTTGCCGTTCCAGTCGCTGCCGAAGTCGGAGTAATTCTCGTAGCGACCGGCCAGCTGCAGGTTCCAGCGCTCGGTGATGTCCGCGTCCGCCTCGAGGTAGAGCGAGACATTCTCGCGCGCATTGGTGCCGGTCACGCTGACGCCGCCGATCACCGGCTGGAAGCCCGGGAACACCTGCGCGCCGGGCGCGGCGAAGGCCAGCGCGCCGGTTCCGGTGATCAGCGGGTTGTTGGTGCCCACCAGCACCGTGCCCGCCTGGTAGGAGGCCAGTTCGCCCGCCCGCACGCGGAAGGTCTCGCGGCGATACTCGATCCCGCCCGCGAGCGTCAGACGGCTGATCCCGCCCAGGTCGAAGTCGCGGCTGATGTCGAGGTTGTTCACCCACTGGCTGTAGCGAAGCCCGCCCGAATCGAACTCGCGCGGGCTGGCAATGCCCAGCGACGCATTGATCGAGTTCACGATCCGGAAGTCGAACTGGTTGCGCCCATATTGCATGGACAGGTCCCAGTTCCAGTCACCGAACTGGCCCTTCAGGCCGCCGGTCACCGCATAGTCCTTCATCTTCGACGTGATCAGCGGCAGGAAGCCGTCGGGATAGGCCGCCAGCACGTTGCGATTGTCGTTGGCGCGGCGATAGAAGCCGGCGGACTCCCCGTCGCGCTCGGCATAGGTGCCAAAGGCGTAGAAATCGACGCGATCGTCCAGCGGCACCCCCATGTTGACGACAACGGCCACATCCTCGGTCTTGGCATCGCCATAGCGGTGCGAGCGCCGGTCGAAGGTGAACTCGCGATTGTCGAGCAGGCCGGTCAGCACATATTGCCGCCGCGGGTCATAGCCGGTGCGGTTGGTGGGATCGCGGTCGCGATATTCGGCCGTGATGTTCACATAGCCGTCCGAGCCCAGCGGCAGGCCGATGTTGCCCGACACCGTCAGCATCGCGCCGTCGTTCACGCGCAGCTTGCGGCCCGTGTCGTTCAGCGCCAGCACACCGTCGGGCGTCAGCACCGGGGTCTGGCCGGGCTGCGTCACCAGCCCCGTCACCTCGTTCACGCCGGAAATCGCGGTCCGATACTCGCCATAGCTCACCGAGACGCGCCCGCCCTCGCGGGCATTGTTCAGCTGGAAGTTGATGACGCCCGCGATCGCGTCCGAGCCATATTGCGCGGCCGCCCCGTCGCGCAGCACCTCGACGCGGGACAGCGCGGCCGAGGGGATGTTGTTCACGTCCACGGCCTGCGTGCCGCGGCCGACCGAGCCGTTGATGTTGAGCAGCGCCGAGGCATGCCGCCGCTTGCCGTTCACCAGCACCAGCGTCTGGTCCGGCCCCAGGCCGCGCAGCGTCGCCGGCCGGATCACGTCGGTGCCGTCGGTGATCGAAGGCTGCGGGAAGTTGAAGCTCGGCACCAGGTCGCGAAGCGCGCGCGCCGTCTCGGGAACGCCCGTCTGGGTCAGCGCGGCGCCGCCGATCACGTCCACCGGCACGGGGCTGTCGGCGATCACCCGGTCGGCCCGACGGGTGCCGGTCACGATGATGGTCTCGCTCGAGGCTTCGGCTTCGGCGGTCGCCTGGGCAAGCGCCGGGGCAGCCGGGATCGCAAGGCTGACGAGGAGCAGGGCACGAAACGACATGGACAATCCCTCCAGAATTGTTGTGCGCTGCACAACAGGGCCTTGTCCGGACAGATTTTGCAACATTGTTTCGCTGTTGCCGTGCCGTTCGGCCGCACCCTGTTGCGCTTGTGTGACAGTCTCGCGCTCGCCGCCCCGCGCTGCTACACGCGCGGCCATGCGGCTCCATGGCTATTTCCGCTCCGGCGCGGCCTGGCGCGTCCGCATCGGCCTGCACTGGAAGGGCCTCGTCTTTGAATCCGTCGTGGTCGATCTGCGCACCGGCGCGCAGGCCGGCGAGGCGTTCCGCGCGCTCAACCCGCAGGGCCTCGTCCCCGTCCTCGAACTGCCCGACGGCACCCGGCTCACCCAGTCGCTCGCCATCCTCGAATGGCTGGAGGAAACGCACCCCGAGCCGCCGATGCTTCCGGCCGGCGCCACCGCCCGGGCGAAGGTTCGCGCCGTGGCCCTCGCCATCGCCGCCGACACCCACCCGGTCCAGAATCTCGGTGTCCTGAAGCGCATCGAGGCGCTGGCCGGCGCCGAAGCCAGCCGGCAATGGGCCCATGACACGATCGCCCGCGGCCTCGCCGCCGTCGAGGCGCTGATCGCCCACCAGCCCGGCCCGCACGCCTTCGGGGCGAAGCCGACGCTCGCCGACATCCTGATCGTGCCGCAGCTCCTGAACGCGCGCCGCTTCGGGGTCGATCTCGCCCCCTTCCCGCGCATCCGGGCCGTGGAAGCCGCGGCTGAGGCGCTTCCGGCCTTCGCCGCCGCCCACCCGGATGCCCAGCCCGACGCGGACTGAGCTGCCCGGCATCGAGCCCGGGCGACTGGCTCAGCGGTAGAAGATGTGCCGCCCCACGGTTGCCACGCGGCGCATCCGCCAGCCGGGGTTCACATAGACGGCGTGGAAGTGGGTGGCATCCGGCACGATCTCGCGCCAGGCCTCGGCCGTCGCGATCACCGCGATGGCGCGCGCCGTCGCCCAGTTCGCCTGGATGCGCGGGTTGGGCATCTGGCCGCCGCGAACGAAGCTGAACTGGCCCGGCGCCGTCACCACGTCGCAGACGCTGTCGCCGAACCGGCCGGCCTCGACCCGGTTCAGGATCACCTGGGCGACGGCCAGCTGGCCTTCCAGCGGCTCGCCCTTGGATTCGAAATAGACGGCGGTCGCCAGGCACTCGGTCTGCCGGTCGAGCGTCAGCCCGTCCAGCTGCCGCACGGCCGCCACCAGCTCGCCGAGCGTCCGGGCTTCCGGCAGCACCGGGCCGATCGCCGGCTCGGCGAACTCGGGGGTCTCGTCGATGATCTCGATTGCCGGCGTGAAGGCGGCCGGCGCGGTGGGAAGTTCGTCCAGGAAACGAAGGTCGCCATTGGGGGCCTCGCCGGCCGCCAGCAGCAGGGAAGAGGCTGCCAGCATCGCGAAGGCCCGAACCAGATGTCGCATCAGCTACTCGTCGCTCGCGGGCCATGGGGCTGCAGCAGCCGGCGTCGGCGTCCACCTCGAGGACAACCTCGAAGCCCTGCCGGCGGGGGCCGTTGCGCGGACCGCGGTGATCAGGCCAGCCGCCCTGCCCGGGGCGGCCGGTGCACGCCCCCTTCCGGTCAGCGGGCAAGGGAGGCGACCGGCAGCGCCCGAAAAGGCTGTCACATGCCGGTCACAGTGCACGGGCGGGCCGGTCGCCGACCCGGCCGTTCAGGTCAAGGCAAGGTTGGGAATCCCGGGACGAACCGTGCAGGGTCGTCGATATCCAGTTCGATCACCCAGAGATCGGGATCGAACTTCTGCTGCATTGCAACAAAGGCGTCCACGGCCGAATCGCCTTGCGCAGCCGCCCGCCACAGCGGCTCGCCGGTCAGCGTCGGCAGCTTTTCATAGGCCGTCACGCCGTCGCGCCGCCGGTGCACGATCAGCAGCCCCGAGCCCCAGCGGCTCCCCCTGGCCAGCACGGTCGCAAAGCCGCCGGCCGCTGCCACCTGTCGCCGGATCGCATCCACCGCCGCGCTGGCCGGCAGCGCCGGCTCAGCCATCGCCGGCCTCCGCCCGATAGCCCGGAAGATCGGCCAGCCGGAGTCGCGAGCGCATGAAGGTGCCCTGCCCGCGCGCCACTTCCTCGCCGGCCGAGTCGACAAGCCGGCTCTCGGCGATCAGCACCCGCCGCGTGCCCGACACCCAGGCCCCCTGCGCTTCCAGCGGCTCGGCGCCCACCGGCCGGGTCAGGAACAGGTTGAACTGGGTCGTCAGCACGAAATGCTCGTCCACCATCGAATTGGCGGCATAGAAGGCGGCATCGTCCAGCATCTTGAAATAGATGGTGCCGTGCGCCGCGCCGGCGGCGTGGAACAGTTCGGGCGTCACCTCGAAGCGGATCAGGCTCCGCCCGCGCACCGGGATCGTCAGCCGGCTTTCGAACAGCCGGTTGATCGCCGCCCGGGCATACAGCCGCTCCAGCCCCGCGAGGTGCGGGTCGTCGCTCACGCCGGCTCGCGCGGCTCGACCCAGCCGATGTTCCCGTCCTCGCGCCGATAGACCATGTTGAAGGCTCCCGTCCCCGAGTTGCGGAACAGAAGCGCCGTCGTGTTCCTGAGATCCAGCATCATCACCGCGTCCGAAACGCTCGCGGTCGGGATGTCCACCTTGGTCTCGGCGATGGTCAGCGGCGCGTCGGGCACCTCCTCGGCGTCCTCCGCAGGCCATTCGAAGATCCGGTACTCGGCATTGGCCGGCACCTCGGCGAGCGGCAGCCCGTCGAGCGTCGCGCCGCCCGACTTGTCCTTCAGCCGCCGCATGTAGCGCCTCAGCTGCTTCTCGATCCGGTCGGCGGCGCCGTCGAAGGCGACATGCGCGTTCGCCGCGCGGTTCGAGCCCTTCAGCACCAGCCCCTGCATCACGTGCATTACGATATCGACGACGAAGCTCTCGTGCGGCCCGTTCGACAGCGTCACATGGGCGCCGATCGCCCGGTCGAAATATTTGTCGGCAATGGCGCCCAGCCGGTCCGCCACATGCGTGCGAAAGGCTTCCCCGGTCTCCACCTGGTGGCCTGAAACCCGGATATCCATGATCGTTGCGCTCCCGTCCTTCACGCCCGCTGCCACAGCGGGTCCTTCATCGCCGCCAGGAAGGCGGCATGCGCCGCAAGATCCTCAGGCGGCACCTCGAAATGGCGCACCGGCCAGCGGCGCGTCGGACCCATCGCCGTCTCGCTCGCCGCCACCACCAGGTCGAGCCCGATCTGCCGGCCGCCGGTCAGCTCGACATAGACTTCGGCCAGCAGCTCGGAATCGATCAGCGCGCCATGGCGCACCCGAGCGGACCGGTCGATCCCGAAGCGCAGGCACAGGGCGTCGAGCGTGTGCTTGGCGCCCGGGAACCGCTGCCGCGCCAGCTCCAGCGTGTCGATGACTCGCGCCGGGTCGATGGGCGCATGGCCGGCCAGTTCCAGTTCCATGTTCAGGAAGCGCATGTCGAAGGGGGCATTGTGCGCAACCAGCACGGCATCGCCCAGGAAGTCGAGCAGGGCCGACGCCTTCTCGGCAAAGGGCGGCATGGCGGCCAGGAAATCGTCGGTCAGCCCGTGCACCGCCTCGGCCTCGGCCGGCATCGGCCGGCCGGGGTTCACGTGGAAGTGGAGCACGCGCCCCGTCGCCACCCGGTCACGCAGCTCGACCCCGGCGAATTCCACCAGCCTGTGCCCGTCGCGCGGGTCGAGCCCCGTCGTTTCCGTGTCGAACACGATCTCGCGCATGGCATCAGCATCGCGCGCTTTCGGGCCGCCCGCAAGGCCCGGGCAAGCGCTCAGCCGCTCGTCTCGCCCGCCCACGCCAGCGCGTCAGCGGCCCTGTCCGGCTCGAACACGCGAACCGCCATGCTGGGGGTCAGCACGTCGAACACGCCCGCCACGGTCCGGATGAGCGGGCTGTCGGTCACGATCGCCACCCGGTCGAAGCGCGACAGCCAGCCGAGATGCGCCAGCCGCTGCTTCACCCCTTCGACAAAGGCTTCCGGGCCGAGGTGCCGATAGGCCGTCGCATCGACATAATAGTTGAGCCGAGGCTGGCTTTCGAACCGCTTGCCCACCGCCTCGTAGAGGGCTTCGATCTCGTCGGCCGTCAGCGTCTCGCCCAGGCGGACGGCAAACAGCCGGTCCGCGGATGGCAGGATCTCGTACATGGCTGCTCTCCCCTTTCCTCCTGTCCAGATGGGTGCGACATGCCCGGGTTCAAGCGATCCGGCTGCCTTTCGCCAGCCGCGCGAGCGCACGGACGGCCCGGTAGGTCGACAGCCGCCCGCGCCCCGTCTCGATCACCAGGTCGGCCCGCGCGCGCTTCTCGGAATCGGGCATCTGGTGGGCGAGCACGGACTCGAACTTCGCCCTCGACATGCCCGGCCGGGCGAGCACGCGGGCGCGCTGCACATGGGCGGGCGCGCTGGCAACCGCCACGATGTCGACGGCGCGCCAGCCCTCGCCTTCCAGCAGCAGCGGAATGTCGAGCACGATGGCCCGCCGGCTTCGATGGCGCCGTCGGAAGCGCTGCTGCAGCCGCCCTACGGCCGGATGCACGATCGCCTCCAGCCGCCTCAGCGCCGCGCGATCGCCGAACACGGCGGCCCCGAGCTTCGCCCGGTCGACGCCTTGCGGTCCGGTCGTCCCCGGAAAGGCCGCCTCGATGGCGGCAAGCGCCTCCCCGCCCGGCCCCTGCACCGCCCGCACGGCGGCATCGGCGTCGAACACCGGCACGCCCAGCTGCCGGAACATGCGCGCGATGGTCGATTTCCCCATCCCGATCGAGCCTGTCAGCCCGATCACCACCGGCCGCTTCATGATCCCTTGCCTCCCGTCAGCAGGGCGCGAAGCTCGGCATCCCGCGCGCGCGGCGCGGCCACGCCGAAGAAGGCCTCGAAGGCCGGCGCGGCCTGCCCCACCAGCATCTCGAGCCCGTCGATGGTGCCAAGGCCCCGCGCCCGCGCCGCCGCCAGCAGCCCGGTTTCGAGCGGCGCATAGACGAGGTCATAGACGAGGGCCTCGTCGGGCAGATCGTCGAGCCGGACGTCCAGCGGCGGCTGGCCGGCCATGCCGAGGCTGGAGGCATTCACCACCAGCTCTGCGGGCGGCAGGATCAGGCCCGGCGTCAGCGCCAGCACCCGCGCGCCGGGCCACAGGTCGGCAAGCTCACGCGCCCGCCCGGCCGAGCGGTTGACGATGGTGAGCTCTTGGGCACCGAGGTCGCGAAGGGCCGAGACCACGGCGCGCGCCGCCCCCCCGGCCCCGATCAGAAGCGCCCGGCGCGGCGCCACGCCACGCGCCCGCAGGGGCGCCGCGAACCCCTCGCGATCGGTGTTGCGCGCCACCAGCGCGCTGTCCGTCACCAGCAGCAGGTTCGCCGCTCCCACCTCGCGTGCGCAAGGGTCAACCCGGTCGGCGGCCGCCAGCGCCTCGCCCTTCAGCGGCACCGTCACATTCGCGCCCACGAAGCCCATGCGCCCCAGGTTTCGGAAGGCCGCGCGCGCGTCCACCGGGTGCAGGGCGAGCGGCACATAGGCGCCCTCGAGCCCCAGCGCCGAGAGCCAGAAGCGATGGATCAGCGGCGACTTGGACTGCGCGATGGGCCAGCCGCACACGCCTGCGACCCTCATGCCGGGATCAGCCCCGCCTCGCGAAGCCAGCCGAGCACGGCGAGCAGCGGCAGGCCGCGCACCACGAACTGGTCGCCCTCGATCGCGGTGAACAGCTGCGCCCCAAGCCCCTCCACATGATAGCCACCCACGCTCCCCAGCACCTCGTCGCCGACGCTCGCCACATAATGGTCGAGCCAGGCGTCGGAAAAGGCCCGCACATGGAGCGTCGCCGCCTCGACATGCCGCCACAGCGGCTCGCCGTCGCGCGCCACCACGGCCGCCGAGACGATCCGGTGCGCGCGCCCGCGCAGCAGGGTCAGCTGGACCCTGAGCCCCTCGCGAGTCCCCGGCTTTTCCAGCCACTGGCCGCGGTCCACTTCCAGCATGGAATCACAACCCAGCACGAACCGCCCCGCCTGCCCGAAGCTCAGCTTCAGCGCCTTCAGCTCCGCGAGCTTCGCCGCGACATCGCGCACGGCCGCGCCACGCATCGCCTCCGTGACCCCGGCCTCGTCGATCCGCGCCGGCATCGCCTCGAACGGCACGCCGGCTGCCGCCAGCATCGCCTGGCGGGATCGGCTTTCGGAAGCGAGGATCAGCATCAGCCCCGGGCCCCCAGCATGTTCATAAGCTCGGCCGCCGTCTCCTCGATGCTGCGCCGGGTCACGTCGATCACCGGCCAGCCCCGGTCGGCGAACAGGCGGCGCGCGTCGGCCACTTCCTCGGCAATGGCGTCAGGATCGGCATAGCGGTCGGACATGCCGGTCAGCCGCTCGCCCAGCAGCCGGGCGCGGCGCACCTGCGCCAGCCGCTCGGGCGAGACGGTCAGGCCCACCACCAGCGGCGCCTTCAGCTGCAGCACGTCGGCCGGCAGCGGCCTTCCGGGCACCAGCGGATGGTTGGCCACGCGATAGCCGCGGTTGGCGAGATAGACCGAGGTCGGCGTCTTGGAGCTTCGGCTCACCCCCAGCAGCACCAGGTCCGCCTCCTCCCACTCGTGCACCAGCAGCCCGTCGTCATGCTCCATGGTCCAGTTGATGGCGTCGATTCGCCCGAAATAGGCGGCGTCCATCCGGTGCTGGCCGCCCGGCCGCGCGCGGGCGCGCGTGCCCAGCATCCGCTCCAGCCCCTCGATCACCGGGTCCATCACTGCGATCACCGGCAGGCCGAGTGCCGCGCAGCGCTCCTCCAGTCGCTGCCGGATCGATCGCGCCACCAGCGTGTAGAGCACAAGGCCCGGGGTCTTCGAGATCTCGTCGAGCACCCGGTCGAGATGCCCTTCGGACCGGACCATCGGCCAGTAATGCTTCACCGCATCCACCGCCTCGAACTGGGCGAGCCCCGCCTTCACCAGGCTTTCCAGCGTCTCGCCGGTCGAATCCGAGACGAGGTGAAGATGCAGCCTTGTCACAATTCCAGCGCCCCATCCGCCTGTGGACAAATCCCAGCATAAACCGCCGTCTCCATGGCGCATCGCTGGGGGAAAGGCCACCGGCCCCTGAGCCGGCCGCTGTCGCCCCCGCCATGCCGGCCGATGTCGGGCCGATTATCCCTGTGTGGACAGTCGCCTGCAACGCATCCACATCCCCCGGACAAGCCGGATTTCGGCCATGCGGCAAATGGCTTGGCGTCCGGCCTGCTGTTGGCACGGCTGTGGATAACTGCTTATCCCCACGATCCACGTCCCCTTCTTCTGCAACAAGATCGCCTTGAATCAGTCATGAAGGAGAGAGGGTTTGCGCTTCCCGGCCAAGCGGCTAGGCAGGTCGGCATGGCATCCCGTCCCCAGGCCCCCTTCCTGCAGGTGCTCGCCGGCGCCACCCTGTCACCGCCGCCCGTCTGGATGATGCGGCAGGCCGGGCGCTACCTGCCCGAGTATCGGGAATTGCGGGCCCGGAAGGGCAGCTTCCTCGCCTTGTGCCTCGATCCTGAAGCCGCCTGCGAGATCACCCTGCAGCCGCTTCGCCGCTTCCCGCGGATCGATGCTGCCATCCTCTTCTCCGACATCCTGATCGTGCCCATGGCGATGGGCCAGGGCCTCGCCTTCACCGAGGGCGAGGGGCCCCGCCTGTCCCCCCCGCTCGCCGGCGCGCCGCTCGACGCGCTCCGGCCCGACCGCTCCGCCTATGCGCAGGTGTGGGAGACGGTGCGACTCGTCCGCGCCGCCCTTCCGGCCGACAAGGCGCTGATCGGCTTCGCCGGCTCGCCCTGGACGGTCTCGACCTACATGGTCGCCGGCCAGGGCTCGAAGGAGCAGGCCGAGGCGCGGCTGATGGCGCTGGCCGATCCCGGCCGGTTCGCCGCCCTCATCGACGCAATCGTCGCCGACACGCTTGACTATCTGGTCGGCCAGGCCGAGGCCGGCGCCCAGGCGCTGATGCTGTTCGACAGCTGGTCGGGCAGCCTGCCGCCGGCCGAGTTCGAGCGCTGGGTGATCGCGCCGACGGCCCGCCTCGTCGAGGGCCTGCGCCAGCGTGCGCCGGGCATTCCGGTCATCGGATTCCCGCGCGGGGCCGGCCACAAGGCGCCCGCCTATGCGCGCGAGACGGGGGTGACGGCCATGGCCATCGACGAATCGACGGACCTGGCCTGGGTCGCGGCCAACACGCCCGAGTCGCTTCCGCTCCAGGGCAATCTCGATCCGCTTGCGCTCAAGGCGGGGGGCGCGGCCCTCGACGCGGCGCTCGCCCGCGTGCTCGACGCCATGGCCGGCCGGCCGCACGTGCTGAACCTCGGCCACGGGATCGACCGCTTCACGCCGATCGCCCATGTCGAGCAGCTGATGGCCGCCATCGCGCGCGAGGGGTCTCCCCTGCCCTTGGCAGCCGCCGGCGGCGCCGGCTAGGGTCGCGCCCATGGAGACTCTCATCGGCTGGCTCGGCGGCGCCTACATGCCCGTCAAAGCCGCGCATGTCGTCATCACCTTCTTCTGGATCGCGGGGCTCTTCATCCTGCCGCGCTACCTCGTCCACCAGGCGAGCGTGCCGGTCGGCAGCCCCGAGGATCTGAACTGGCGCGAGCGGACGGCCCGGGTCCGCCGGATCATCCTGACCCCCAGCCTGGTCCTCGTCTGGGTGCTGGGGCTTGCGATCGCGACCAGCTACGGCTTCCGCGCCGCCGGCTGGATCCACGCCAAGCTGCTGCTGGCGTTCCTCCTGTCGGGCTACCAGGGCTGGATGGTCTCGATCGCGAAGAAGATGGCGAAGGGCGAACGGCCGGTGCCGGAGAAATCGCTTCGCCTGTGGAACGAGGTGCCGGCGCTCTTCACCATCCTGATGGTGACGCTCGCCGTCCTCAAGCCCTTCTAGCGGTTCAGGATTTTCGCGATCACCAAGATCACGCTGGCGTTGATGGCGATTCCGCTCAGGAGCACGAGAAGCGCCAGCGGGCTGTTCCACAGCCCCAGCACCGGGATCAGGTTGCTCCAGGGCGTTGCCATCAGGCGCGCCGCCTCGGGCGTCACCGGCACATGCGCGCCGGTGTTGGCGAGTGCCGCGAACAGCACCGCCAATGTGCCGAGCAGAAGCCAGCCCCATCCTATTCCGCGCATCACATGACCCATGGCTGCAATCTAGCAGATTGACCGCGGCGCAACAATGTGACGGACAATATTTGACACTTATGGTGTCAGGAAACTCACCATCCCGTGGGGTGAGCGGCCCTAGCCCTGCAGCTTGCCGATGATGAGGTCGAGCTGGTCGAGGTCGGAATAGGCGAGCTTCACCACGCCCCGCGTGCCCTGCCCCTCGATCGCCACCTTCAGGCCCAGCGCTTCCGACAGATGCGCTTCCAGCGCCGCCACATCGGCATTGCGCGTGGCCGACGCCTTGCGGGGCGCGGCGCGCTGTGGGCTGGCCCTGCCTCCCTTGGCCGCCGCCTCGGCGGCGCGCACCGTCAGCCCCTCGGCGACGATCTGCCGCGCCAGCGCCTCCGGGTGGTCGGATGCGAGGACCGCCTTGGCATGGCCCAGGCTCAGCTGGCCGTCGCGCACCAGCGCCTGCACGCTCTCGGGCAGATCGAGCAGCCGAAGCAGGTTGGCGACATGGCTTCGCGCCTTGCCGACGGCGGCGGCGACCATCTCCTGCGTATGCCCGAAGTCCCGGATAAGTCGCTGATAGCCTTGCGCTTCCTCCATCGGGTTCAGGTCGGCGCGCTGGACGTTCTCGATGATCGCCGCCTCGAAGGCGTCGAGCTCCACGAGATTCCTCACCAGCACCGGCACTTCGTGCAGGCCGGCCATCTGGGCCGCGCGCCAGCGCCGCTCGCCGGCCACGATCTCGTAGCGGCCGCCGGCCATGGGCCGCACCAGCAGCGGCTGCAGCACGCCCTTCACCCGGATGGAATCGGCGAGTTCGGCCATGGCCGCCGCATCGAAGCGCCGGCGCGGCTGGCGGCTGTTGGGATCGATCAGCGTGATCGGCAGCACCGTCGCGGCTGGGCGCGGCGCCGACGGATCGCTCGCAGGCGCCACCTCGGCCGGGGCTGCGTCCAGCTCGTCCATCAGCGCCGAAAGCCCGCGCCCCAGCCCCTTTCGAACCACGGTCATGCCGCCTGCTCCTCATCCTGCGCGGTGCGCGCGGCCGGCCCGAGCAGCTCGCGGGCCAGCGACATATAGGCCTCCGATCCCGGGCAGCGCATGTCATAGAGCAGCGCCGGCACGCCGTGGCTGGGCGCTTCCGACAGGCGGACATTGCGCGGGATCATCGTCTGGAACACGCGGCTGCCCAGCGCCGCGCGCACGTCGGCCGCCACCAGGTCCGACAGGCGGTTCCGCCGGTCGTGCATGGTCAGCACCACGCCCTCGATGTCGAGGCGCGGATTGGCGCGCGCGCGCACCTGCTCCACCGTTTTCAGCAGCTGCGACAGCCCCTCCATGGCATAGAATTCGGTCTGCATGGGAATGAGGACGCCGTCGGCCGCAACCAGCGCATTGAGCGTCAGCAGCGACAGCGAGGGCGGGCAGTCGATGAAGACGAAATCGGAGTCGGGCAGCCTCGCCAGCGCGGCCCGAAGCCGCCCGGCGGCATTCTGGGCGCCCACCAGCTCGACTTCGGCGCCGGCCAGCGCCTCGGTCGCCGGCACGATCGACAGGCCCGGCACCAGCGTCGGCTGCGGCGCATTGGCGGCGAGGTCGGCGTCGAACAGCAGGTCATAGCTCGAAGGGTCGCGCCGGTCGCGTCCCAGCCCGAAGCCGGTCGAGGCATTTCCCTGGGGGTCGAAGTCGATCAGGATCACCGTCTTGCCCGTCGCGGCCAGCGCCGTCGCGAGGTTGACGGCGGTGGTTGTCTTGCCCACCCCGCCCTTCTGGTTGGCAACCGCGAGCGTCCGCCTCATCGCCGCTTCACCCCCCGGGCCAGAAGGATCCGCGACCCGGGATCGGTCAGGCTCGCCTGGGCCTCGAGATCGAAGTCGAAGCGGCTTCGGGCCTCCGCCACTTCCTCGGCCCAGCGGCGACCCTTGGGGAAGAGGAAACTTCCGCCGGGCCGCACATGCCGGATTGCCCAGTCGAACAGCGTGGCGAGCGGCGCGGCCGCCCGCGCCGTCGCTACCTCGACTCCGAGCGTCGGCAGCGCTTCGACCCGGGCGTTTATCACGGTTACGCGATTGCCGAGGCCGAGCGCGTCGCGGACGGCTTCCAGGAATCGCGTCTTCTTGGCCACCGAGTCGACCAGGATGAACTGGCCCCAGTCCATGGCGGCGAGGACGAGACCCGGAAAGCCGCCGCCCGAGCCGATGTCGAGCCAGCGCCGGCCAGCCGGCACCAGCCGGCAAAGCTGGGCCGAATCGGCGAAATGCCGTCCCCAGATGTCTGGGAGCGTTGCCGGGCCGACCAGATTCATCCTTTTTTGCCAATCATTTATCATGTCCGCATAGAGGTCGAGCCGCTCCATTGTTCCACGTGGAACATCGAAGGTCTCGGCGAAGGTCTGCCGATCCATTGGCGTCAGGTGGCGCAATTCGCCGGGCACGCCAAGGGTCGAAACCGGGATATCCCCAGTTTCGACACTTTCAGGCAGCGCGAAGCGAGGCCTTGCGGAGGTGGGCGAGCAGGGCCGTCACGGCCGCTGAGGTCACGCCGCGCACCCGCGCTGCCTGGCCGAGGGTTTCCGGCTGGGCCGCGGCAAGCCGTTCCGCCATCTCCGCCGACAGGCCGGGAATGGCCGCAAAATTTGTTCCACGTGGAACAATCACCGCTTCGTCGGCGCGCAGCCGCTCGACCTCGGCTTCCTGCCGCCTGAGATAGGCGTCGTAGCGGGCGTCCGTCAGCAGCTGGTCCAGCAACTCGTCGCTCGCCTCGAGATCGGGGGCGAGCCGGCGCAGGGTGGCGCTGTTGAAACCGGGATAGCGCGCCCAGTCCCACAGGCTCCGGGCCTGGCCGTCGCTCTTCACCTCGGGCAGCGCGGAGGCCGGCGCCCGCCGCTGGCGAAGCGCGGCAGACAGGTTGGCCAGCCGGGCGCGCTTCGCCTCGAACGTGTGTCTCCGCTCGGCGCCGACGCAGCCCAGCGCGAGACCTTCAGGGGTCAGGCGCAGGTCGGCATTGTCAGCTCGCAGGCGCAGGCGGAACTCGGCGCGCGAGGTGAACATCCGATAGGGTTCGGAGACGCCATGGGTAACGAGATCGTCGACCAGCACGCCGATGTAGCTGGCCGCCCGATCCGGCCGCCAGGCGCGGCCAGCAGCGTTCAGCCCGGCGACGAGGCCCTGGGCGGCGGCCTCCTCATAGCCGGTGGTGCCGTTGATCTGGCCGGCGAGCCAGAGGCCGGGCAAAGCCTGCAGCTGGAGCGTGGAATCGAGGGCCCGGGGATCCACATGGTCATACTCGACGGCATAGCCCGGCTGCACGATCCGCGCCTGCCCGAGACCGGGGATGGAGCGAACGAGATCGAGCTGCACGTTCTCGGGCAGGCTGGTCGAGATGCCGTTCGGATAGATGAGCGGATCGTCCAGCCCTTCCGGCTCCAGGAAGATCTGGTGGCCTTCCCGGTCGCCGAAGCGCACGACCTTGTCCTCGATCGACGGGCAATAGCGCGGGCCGACCCCCTCGATCCGGCCCGCATACATCGGGGAACGCCCGATGTTCGCCCGGATGATGGCATGGGTCCGAGCCGTGGTCCGGGTGATGTAGCAATCGACCTGCGGGGAGGGCGCGTGTCGCGTCAGGCTCGAGAAGAAGGCCGGCTTCGGGTCGCCGGGCTGCACCTCGAGGCCCGACCAGTCGATCGTCCGCCCGTCGAGGCGCGGCGGCGTCCCCGTCTTGAGGCGCCCCATTGGCAGGCCCAGCGCGCGAAGCCGCCGGGCGAGCGCTGACGCGCCGGCCTCGCCCACTCGTCCGCCGGCGACCTGCCGCTCGCCGATGTGCATGACGCTACCGAGGAAGGTGCCGGTCGTCAGCACCACGGCGCCGGCCCGGAGGTCGCCAATGCCCGTGGCCACCCCGGCGCAGCGCCCGGATTCGACCAGAAGGTCGGTGACCTCGGCCTCGACGATGTCGATGGAAAGTTCGCCGAGAAGATTTCGGACGGCGGCCGCATAGCGCTTGCGGTCGGCCTGGGCTCGCGGCCCCTGCACCGCCGGGCCCCGGCTCCGGTTGAGGAGGCGAAACTGGATTCCGGCGGCATCCGCCGCGCGGCCCATGATCCCGTCCAGGGCGTCGATCTCGCGGACAAGATGCCCCTTGCCCAGCCCCCCGATCGCCGGATTGCAGCTCATCACGCCGATATTGTCGCGCCGGAAGGTGACGAGCGCGACGCGCGCGCCGAGCCGCGCGGCCGCGGCCGCCGCCTCGACGCCGGCATGGCCAGCGCCCACCACGATCACGTCGCTTCGGTGCATGGGCGCGCCCATAGCAGAATGTTCCACGTGGAACAAAAGCGGCGGCTACTTGCCGATGCAGAAGCGGCCGAAGATGGCGCCGAGCACCGATTCCGGGTCGATCCGGCCGGTCAGCTGGCCGAGCGAATGGGCCGCTGCGCGAAGCGATTCGGCCACGAGCACCGGGTCCGCCTCGGCCTGCGCCGCCTCGAGCGCCCCCAGCGTCTCCTGGAGAAGCGCGGCCTGCCGGGCGCTGGTCACGCTGGGCGGCTCCCCGGCCGGAATCGCCTCGGCGGCCCAGGCCGCAAGCCAGGCTTCCAGCTCGGCAAGGCCGGCGCCGGTCTTTGCCGACACATGGATCTTGCCATCGTGCCAGCCGGGCGCTTCGCCCGTCTCGTCGATCCGGTTCACGACAGTGCCGCCGGGCCCGAGGTCGAGCACGAGATCGGCGGCTGCGGCCCGCGCCCGGGCACGGGCGATTCCCTCGGCCTCCACCGGATCGTCGGTGTCGCGAAGGCCGGCGGTGTCGAGAAGCGTTGCCGGGCGGCCGCCCAGATCGAGATGGACCTCGATGACGTCGCGGGTGGTGCCGGCGCGCGGAGTCACGATCGCGACCTCTCGCCTGGCCAGCGCATTGAGAAGGCTTGACTTTCCGGCGTTCGGCGGGCCGACGATGGCGATCGTCAGACCCTGGCGGATTCGCTCCCCGACGTGCGCGGTCGCGAGCGCCGTGCGGATGTCCGCGGCAAGCGCCCGGAGCGCCGGGGTGACGGCCGCGAGGGTGGACGCCACGTCGCCCTCGTCGGCGAAGTCGAGATCGGCCTCGACCTCGGCCATGAGCGCGATCAGCGCCTCGCGCCAGGCCTCCGCCTTGTCGCGCAACCGGCCGCCGGCCTGGGCGATCGCCTGGT
>JBKBUL010000032.1:0-21398 GCA_046290045.1 Sphingomonadaceae bacterium | reverse complement strand
AGATGTGGCTGGGGTTCAGGTGTGTTTTTTTCCGCCCTCCTTTGTTCGAGGTGGTTTCTGTGGCTGGCCACAGCTGGTGGGGCATTGCGCCTTCGCCCCCCCCCCGCTAACGGGGGCGGCCTTGAGCATGGGAGCCGGCAAGCGTTGGACATCTACCTGAGGTTCGAAGCCGTGGTGGCCGAAGCCGTCGCCGCCCTGGTGGCCGAGGGGACGCTGCCCGCGGCCGCGGCGGATGCGGCGGCCGTGGTGCTGGAGCCGCCGCGCGACCCGTCGCATGGCGACCTCGCGACCAACGCCGCGCTGGCGCTGGCGAAGCCGGCCGGGCAGCCCCCGCGCGAGCTGGCGACGCGGATCGCGATGAAGCTGTCACGCCACCCCGACATTGCGGCCGCCGAGGTGGCGGGGCCGGGGTTCATCAACCTGAGGCTCGAGCGCGGGGTGTGGGAAGGCGAGATCCGCGCCATCCTCGCGGCCGGCGCCGACTATGGGCGGGGCGCGCCGGTGCCGGCGGCGAAGCCGGTGAACGTCGAATATGTGTCGGCCAACCCGACCGGGCCGATGCATGTGGGCCATTGCCGGGGCGCGGTGGTGGGCGATGCGCTGGCGAACCTGCTGGCCTTCGCCGGCCATGACGTGGTGCGCGAATATTATGTGAACGATGCCGGCGCGCAGGTGGACGTGCTCGCCCGCTCGGCGCATCTGCGTTACCGCGAGGCGCTGGGCGAGGCGGTGGGCGAGATCCCGGAAGGCCTCTATCCCGGCGATTATCTGGTGCCGGTGGGCGAGGCGCTGGCGGCCGAGTTCGGCGACCGCTTCCTGGGCGCGCCCGAGGCCGAATGGCTGGCGCCCTTCCGCCAGCGGGCCGTTGCCGCGATGATGGACCGGATCAGGGCCGATCTCGCCCTGCTGGGGATCGTGCACGACCGCTTCTCGTCCGAGGCCGAGATCCTGGCCGCCGGCGCGCCGCAGGCCGCCGAGGCGAAGCTGAGGGCCGAGGGCCTTGTCTATGACGGCACGCTGCCGCCGCCGAAGGGGGAGGTGCCCGAGGACTGGGAGCCGGTCGAGCTGCCGCTGTTCCGCTCGACGGCTTTCGGCGACGACATCGACCGGCCGATCCGCAAGTCCTCGGGCGACTGGACCTATTTCGGCATCGACATGGCCTATCACGCCGAAAAGGCGCGGCGCTCCACGGCGCTGGTGGACATCTGGGGCGCCGACCATTCGGGGACGGTGAAGCGGATCGAGGCGGCGGTCGCGGCGCTGACCGGGGGCGCGGTGCCGCTCGACGTGAAGCTCGTGCAGATGGTGCGGCTGTTCCGCGCCGGCGAGCCGGTGAAGATGTCGAAGCGGGCCGGCAATTTCGTGACGCTCGCCGACGTGGTGAACGAGGTGGGCCGCGACGTGGTCCGCTTCATGATGCTGACCAAGCGGCCCGAGGCGATGCTCGACTTCGACTTTGCGACCGTGGTCGAGCAGTCTCGCGAGAATCCCGTTTTCTACGTGCATTATGCGCATGCCCGGATCCGCTCCGTCGAGCGCAAGGCTGCCGCGCTCGACCTGCCGGCGCCGGCGCCGCTGGAGCGGCTGGACGCCGAGGAACTGGCGCTGGCCGGGCTTGCCGCGCAGTGGCCGCGCGTGGTGCGGCAGGCAGCAGCCGCGCGCGAGCCGCACCGCATCGCCTTCTACCTCGCCGACCTGGCCTCGGCGTTCCACGCGCTGTGGAACCGGGGGAATGACGACCCGGCCTTCCGGCTGCTGCGCGAGGATGACCCCGCGTTGACGGCGGCCCGGCTGGCGCTGGCGGGCGCGGTGGGGCAGGTGATCCGGACCGCGCTTGCCGTGATGGGCGTGACGGCAGCCGAGGAGCTGCGCTGATGGCGCGCGGCCCCTCGCCCAGCGCCGAGGCGTCGCGACGGCGCGAGCGCGAGGCGCCGCAGCCCTGGCTCGAGGAGGCCGAGCCGGACGAGCGCGACACGCACACGCTGGTCGGCCGGCGGACGCTGTTCCTGATCCTGCTGGGGCTGGCGCTGCTGGTGGCGGGCGTGATCGCCGGGATCCTGCTGGTGTCGGACCGGGAGGCGAGCCCGATCGCCGTGCCGCGAGTCGGTGAGGAGGTGCCGCTGCTGACCGCGCCGGGGCCGTGGAAGGTGCCGCCATCGGGCGAGGGGGTGGAGGGCGAGCCGGTGGAAGGCCAGGGCCAGGTGCTGTTCGGCACCGGCGACGGGCGCGAGACGCCGGCGGTGATCGACCTCGACGCCCTGCCCGAGGAGCCGCTGCCGCGGCCGGTGGGCGAGACGGAGGTGGTGGCGATGGAGCCGGCCCCTGCCGCGCCGGCGGCCGAACCGGCGGCGCGCGCGCCCGAGGCGCCGGTGCGGGCGCCCGTGGAGCCGGTCGCGCCGAGGCCGGCGCAGACGGTGGAGCCGAGGCCGGCGCCGAAGCTGCCGGTGCCCAAGGTGATCGAGGCGCCGCCGCCCGAGCCGGCGCGCGGCAGCCAGGTGCAGCTTGGCGCCTTCTCGTCCGAAAGCCGGGCGCGGGCGGCCTTCAAGTCGCTGGGCGAGCGCTACGCCTATCTCGCCGGGCTCAATCCGGTGATCGTGCCGGTCGTCTCGGACGGGCGGACGCTCTGGCGGCTGCGCGCCGAGACCGGGAGTGCAGCGAGCGCGCGCGACATCTGCGGGCGGCTGAAGGTGGCGGGCGAGGCCTGCACCATCGTGGACTGACAGGGGAAGGTTGATGCGTTCGCTGCTGGTGACAGGCGGGGCCGGCTTCATCGGCGCCAATTTCGTGCGCCACTGGGCCGCGGCCCGGCCGGGCGACCGGATCGTGGTGCTGGACTCCCTCACCTATGCGGGCAACCGCGCCAACCTGGCGGGCGTGGCGGCCGAGCTGGTGGTGGGCGACATCCGCGACGAGGCGCTGGTGGACGCGCTGCTGGCCGCCCACGCCATCGACACCATCGTGCATTTCGCCGCCGAAAGCCATGTCGACCGCTCGATCAGCGGGCCGGACGCCTTCATCGAGACCAATGTGGTGGGCACCCACAGCCTGCTGAAGGCCGCGCGGCGGGCCTGGCTGGACGCGCCCGGCGGGCGGCGGCCGCACCGCTTCCACCATGTCTCGACCGACGAGGTCTATGGCACGCTGGGGCCTTCCGACCCGGCCTTCCGCGAGGACACGCCCTACCAGCCCAACTCGCCCTATTCGGCCTCGAAGGCGGCCTCCGATCACCTGGTGCGCGCCTATCACCACACCTATGGGCTGGAGGTGACGACCTCCAACTGCTCGAACAATTACGGCCCCTTCCAGTTTCCCGAGAAGCTGATCCCGCTGTTCATCCTGAACGCGCTCGAAGGGCGGAACCTGCCCATCTATGGCGACGGGATGCAGGTGCGCGACTGGCTGCACGTCGAGGACCATTGCCGGGGGATCGAGGCGGTGATCGAGCGCGGCCGGGTGGGGGAGACCTACAATATCGGCGGCGGCGCGGAGATGCCGAACCTCGCCGTCATCGACCTGCTGTGCGCGACGCTCGACCAGGCTTTCGCCGCCGACCCGGCGCTCAACGCCCGCTTTCCCGGCTGCCCGGCGGCGCGGGGCGAGCCGACGGCCAGCCTCAAGACCTTCGTGACCGACCGGCCGGGCCACGACCGGCGCTATGCCATCGACTGTTCGAAGGCGATGGCCGAGCTGGGCTATCGCCCGGCCCACGACTTCGGAAGCGGCTTTGCAGCAACGCTACGCTGGTACCTCGAGAATGAGGGCTGGTGGCGGGCCGTGCTCGACGGCAGCTATCGCGCCGGCGGCACCTCGACCTCGTAGGCGCCGGCGTCGGCCGACAGCAGCGTCCAGCCGCGCTCGGCGGCGAGCGCCGGGATATCGTGGGTGGCGGCGGGATCGTCGGCCAGCAGGCGGTAGCGGCCGGGGCCGCCCTCGCGCACGGCGCGCGCGAGGCGAAGCGCGGGGAGCGGGCAGCGAAGCCCGCGCGCCTCGACGGCACGCGCTGCCGCAGGCGCAGCATTGATAGTTGCAGCCGCCATCGCACGACCCCTATCGCGCCCCGCGCAGGAAAGGGAGTGCTGGCATGTCGATGTTCCGGAGCGATCTTCTGAAGGGCCACCGCATCCTGGTGACGGGGGGCGGGACGGGCCTCGGCCGGTCGATGGCCGAGGGCTATGCGGCGCATGGCGCCGAGGTGATCATCTGGGGGCGGCGCGGGCCGGTTCTGGAAGAGGCCGCAGGCGAAATCGCCGCCAAGGCCGGTGGCAAGGTGACGCCCATGGCGGTCGACATCCGCAACGCGGGCGCCATCGACGAGGCGATGCAGGCCATCTTCGACGAGGCGCCGCTGACAGGCCTCGTGAACAATGCCGCCGGCAATTTCATCAGCCGCACCGAGGACCTGTCGGCCAATGCCTTCAACGCCATTGCCTCGATCGTGGCGCACGGCACCTTCAACACGACGGTGGCGGCCGGCAAGCGCTGGATTGCCGGCGGGCACAAGGGCTCGATCCTGTCGATCGTGACGACCTGGGTGTGGACCGGTTCGCCCTTCACGGTTCCCTCGGCCATGTCGAAGGCGGGCGTTGCCGCCATGACGCAGAGCCTGGCGGTGGAATGGGGCCCCAAGGGAATCCGCGCCAATGCGATCGCCCCCGGCCCCTTCCCGACCAAGGGCGCCTGGGAGCGGCTGATGCCCGAGCCGCTGGCGAAGAAGACGGGCGCGGGAACCGGTGCCGCCGACATTCCGCTGCGGCGCATGGGCGAGCACCAGGAGCTGGTGAACCTCGCCATCTTCCTGATGGCCGACGGCTGCGAGTATCTGACGGGCGAGGTGATCGCCATCGACGGTGGGCAGTGGTTGGCGAGCGGCGGCAATTTCCACCAGCTGACGAAGCTGGACGACGCCGACTGGGAGATGATCGGGGCGGCCATCCGCGCGACCAACCAGAAGGACCGCGCCCAGCGCACCGCCTGAGCCGCCGGGCGCGGCGCCGGCGCTGCTTGACCGCCGGCACGGGCAGGGCCATCGCGGGGGGACCATGAGCACGACCACCCTCATCCTGATCGTCGCCCTCCTCGTTGCGCTGCTGGCTTTCGCCCACGTGGCGATCGGCGCAAAGCGGCTGGAGGCCAAGCGCAACGCCCGGGTGGCGGCCGAGCAGGCCGCGCCGCCGGCGCCCGCCCCAGCGGCGCAGCCGCCGGCGGCGACGGCGCCGGTGGGGGCTGCCGCGCCGGAGTCCCCCTTCCTCGCCGCGCCGGACGGGCCGGCCGACGACCTGATGGCGATCAAGGGGATCGGGCCGAAGCTGGCGGCGCGGCTCGCCGAGCTGGGCGTGTTCCACTACCGCCAGATCGCCGGCTGGACGCCGTCCCAGCTGGCTCAGGTGGACGCCGAGCTTGGGCAATTCCAGGGCCGGCCCGAGCGCGACCAGTGGCAGTCGCAGGCGGCGCTGCTGGCGGCCGGCGACATCAAGGCCTATGAGCGCGCGCACGGAAAGCTGGGTCCCGCGGGCGGCCCGGCGGCGTGACCGGCACGGCGGCGGCCCCGGACGGCGCGCCGGGAAGCGCGCCCGTGGCCCGCGGGTCGCTGGCCTTCATCACTGCAACCGTGCTGCTGGACACGATGGGCTTCGGCCTCATCGTGCCGGTGCTGCCGCTGCTGGTGTCGGACCTCGGCAAGGTTCCGCTGGAGGACGCCGCGCCGATCGGCGGCACCCTCATCATGACCTACGCGCTGACCCAGTTCGTCTTCGCGCCGGTGATCGGCGGGCTGTCGGACGCGCATGGCCGGCGGCCGGTGCTTCTCGCCTCCATGGCGGGCTTTGCCGTCTCCATGCTGATCGCCTGGTGGGCGACCGCGCTGTGGATGCTGTTCGTGGGCCGGATCCTCGCCGGGATCACCGGCGCCAGCTATTCGACGGCCTATGCCTATATCGCCGACGTGACTCCGCCCGATCGGCGGGCGCAGACCTTCGGGCTGCTGGGGGTGGCCTTCGGGCTGGGGTTCATCGTGGGGCCGGCGATGGGCGGGCTCCTGGGTGCGATCGATCCGCGCCTGCCCTTCCTGGCGGCGGCCGGGCTGGCGGTGTGCAACATGGCGGTGGGCATCTTCCTGCTGCCCGAGAGCCTGCCGCCGGCGCGGCGCCGGCCCTTCGACATCGGCCGCGCCAACGCGCTGGGCGCCGTGCGGCAGCTGGGCCGGCTGGGCGGGCCCTTGCGGCGGCTGGCAACCGTCTATTTCCTGTGGATGCTCGCCATCCAGTCGCTGCACGGGATGTGGAGCTACATCTCGGCCTATCGCTACCAGTGGACGCCCTTCGAGATCGGCCTGTCGCTGACGCTGGTGGGCGTGCTGGCGGTGCTGGTGAACGGTTTCCTCGTGAAGCGCGCCGTCAGCCGGCTGGGCGAATGGCGAACCGCGATTGCCGGCGTGGGATCGGGGACGGTCGCCTATGTGATCCACCTGATCGCCGGCACGCCCGAGCTTGCCTATCTGGCGATCCTGGTGGGCGCGCTGGGTGGGCTGACGGTGCCGGCGCTGCAGGCGCTGATGACGGCGCGCGCGCCGGCGAGCGCGCAGGGCGAACTGCAGGGGGCGCTGGCCGCGCTCTCGTCCATCACCGTCGTGATCGGGCCCATCCTCTTCTCGCAGCTGTTCGCGGCCTTCACCGGGGCCGATGCGCCCCTCTATGCGCCGGGCGCGCCCTTCCTGATGGCCGCACTGCTGGCCGGCGCGGCGCTGGTGTTGGTGGCGGGACGGGGCGGGAGTTGGGCTGCTGCCGCCGCCGGGCCGGCCTGAGGCGGGGATGAGCGCCGCGGCCTGGGGCGCCTACTGGGCTGGCGCCCGGGCGAGCGCCTGCCTGCCCGGCGCGCCGCCGGAGGTGGAGGCCTGGCTGGCCGAGGGCTGGCGGCGCTTCGCGGCCGCGCTCCCCAGGGGGGCGCGGCTGCTGGACCTGGCAACCGGGGCCGGGGCCGTGCTGGCCGTGATCGGCCGGGCGCGGCGCGACCTCGAGCTCATGGGAGTCGATTCGGCCCCGCTTCCGGCCGGCCGGCCCGGCCTGCGGGGCGGGATCGACTGCGCCGACCTGCCCTTTTCCGACGGCGCCTTCGACGCAGTGACGAGCCAGTTCGGGGTGGAATATGCCGATGCGCGCGCCCTGGCGGAAGCCGCGCGCGTGCTGGCGCCGGGCGGGCGGCTTCGCTTCGTGGTGCACCATGCCGCGAGCCGGGCCGTCGCCCACAACCGGGCGCGGCACGATGCCATTGCCGCCATGATCGAGGCCGGGCTGTTCCGGCTGGCGCGGCAGGCGGTGGTGCGCGCCGAGGACCCGGCGCTGGCGCGGGCGGTGGCGGCGGCGCGGGCGCGGCACGCGGCGCAATCGGTGACGGCGGAACTGCCGGCGGCGCTGGCGCAGGCGCTCGCCCGACCGGCGCCGCTGCCGGCGATCGCGGCGCTGGAGACGAAGGCCGGGCATGAGCGGGCGCGGCTGGCGGCGATGCAGGCGGCCGCGAGGGACGAGGCCGGGATCGCGGCCCTGGGCGAGGCGCTGGGCCGAGCGGGCCTTGCCGAGGTTTCGGTGCGGGCAGGGCCCGCGGCGGCCCCGATCGCCTGGGTGGTGACGGCGGGGCGGCCGGCATGAGCAGGCGCAAGCCGAGCCGGCGCGAGCTGATCGTGCTGGGCGGGTTCCTCGCCGCCGGGGCGGGCGGGGCCTGGGCGGTGCGCCGGATGCGGCCGCCGGGCACGCTGGCGGGCTGGACGGCGGTGGTGCGCGCCGCGCATGCCGAGCCGGCGCCGGTGGGGGGAAACCCGGACGGCGACCTCTCGCTGCTGCTGTTCACAGACTTCAACTGTGCGGCCTGCCGGCTGGCGCACGGGCCGATGATGGCGGCGATTGCGGCCGACGGCGGGGTGAAGCTGAAATATATGGACTGGCCGATCTTCGGCGCGGACAGCCGGGCCGCGGCGCTGGTGGCGCAGGCGGCCGATGCGCAGGGGCTGACGCCGGCCGTGCATGCCGCGATGATGCAGGGGCCGCGCGCCTCCGGCGCGGGCGCCGAGGCCGCCGTTGCCGAGGCGGGCGGGGACGTGGCGGCCTTGCGGACCGCGCTGGCCGACGAGGCGCCGGCGCTGATGGCGCGGCTGTCGCGCTATGCCTTCCACGCCTTCTCGCTGGGGCTGGCGGGGACGCCGGGGCACCTGATCGGGCCGCTGCTGCTGCCGGGCGCGCACGACGAGCGGGGCTTCCGGCGCGCGTTCGAGCGGGCCCGGGCCGAGCCGCCGCCCCGTTAACCATGCTTGCCGCCCGGCCGGTGCGGGGGCATTGTGGCATCCACGCCTTCGGAGTCGGGGTCCTCCGGGCGTGCGGGCCGGCAGGGGACAGGCCATGGGGGACGAGACGGGCGTTGCTGCGCCGAAGCCCGATGGGCTGCTGCTGAAGCTGCGCGGCAGCGCGGCGACCGGATTTTCGGCCGAGGCGGGCGCATTGATGGCGCGTGGCGAGCCGGTGCTGTCGCTGGCGCCGGCCGATGACGGGTTCGGCATGGCGGCGACTCCGGCGACCTGGGTTCGCTTCCCGGCGAGCGACAACCCCTGGGACGAGGTGCACGCGCTGGCCCGGCGCGGCTTCGGCGTGGATGGCGCCGAGCTGCTGGCGGCCGAGCCGGACTGGCAGCAGGGCTTCGCCTTCGAGGCGGCGGCCGGCGCGCCCGGCGACTGCAAAGCGGCTGGCCCGAAGGAAGGGGGCGGGCTGCCGCCGACTCCGGCTGGCGACTGGCACCTCGGGGATGGCTTCAGCCAGCTTAAGCGCGCCGCGGCCGCCGTGCCCCCGGGCGAGCAGGCGAAGATCCGGATCGCGCATCTCGACACCGGCTATGACCCCCAGCACAGGGCGAAGCCCGCCAGCCTCGAAACGGCGCTGGCGCGCAGCTTCGTGGCGGGCGACCCGGACCCCCATTCGGCGGTGGACGTGACCGGCGGCGGGGTTCCGGGCGTAGGCGCCGCGCGCGGCCACGGGACCGGCACGCTGGGGCTGCTGGCCGGGCCGGGGATCGGCGGCGCGCCGGGCGCGCGGGTGCTGCCCATCCGGGTGGCGAACGGGGTGGTGATCTTCTCGACCGCGAGCATCGCCAAGGGGTTCGACTGGGCGCTTTCAAACCGGGCCGACGTGCTCTCGATGAGCATGGGCGGCCTCGCCTCGAAGCTGTTCGCGGACGCCGTCAACGCCTGTTACGCCGCCGGCATGGTGATGGTGACGGCCGCCGGCAACAATTTCGGCGGGCTGCCCATTCCGACCATCGTCTATCCCGCGCGCTTCCGCCGGGTGGTGGCGGCCGTGGGGGCGATGGCCGACGGGAAGCCCTATGCCGACCTGCCGCTCAAGACCATGGCGGGCTGCTATGGCCCCATGTCGAAGATGGGGACCGCCGTTGCCGGCTTCACGCCGAATGTGCCCTGGCCGCGGATCGGCTGCCCCGACACCATCGACCGGGACGGGGCCGGAACCTCCTCGGCGACGCCGCAGGTGGCGGCGGCCGCGGCGCTGTGGCTGGCGAAGCATCGCGCGGCGCTCGCCGCGCTGCCCGAGGCCTGGATGCGCGGCGAGGCGGCGCGGCGCGCGCTGTTCGCAAGCGCCAGCCGCGCGGCGGCGGGCCAGCCGGCGGACCTTCGGCTGGGGCAGGGGCTGCTGCGCGCCTTCGACCTGCTGGCGGTGCAGCCCGCGGCCGCGGCAAGCTTTAGGCCGACGGAACGGGCGGACGCAGGCTGGGACGTGCTGAAGCTGCTGAGCGGGCGCGGGCTGGGCGTGAGCGGCGGCCGGATGCCGGGCGACGAGATGCTGGAGCTGGAGCTGGTGCAGCTGGCGCAGCGCGACCCGGCGCTGGCCGGGCTGCTGCCCGACCCGGAGGCCGGCGCCAGCGAGGCCGAGGCGCGGCGCTTCCTGGAGGCAGCCGCCGAGCATCCGGGGGCCTCGCGCAGCCTCGCCTTCGCGCTGCGGCGCGCGCTGGCGGGCGACGGGCCGGTTGCCGCCCCCTTCCCGCGCGTGCCGCCGGCACCGCCGGCGGGGCCCGCCCCGGCGCCGGCCGCGGCGAGCGCGACGGCCGGAAGCCCGGTGCCGGCGCGGCGGCGGCTGGCGATCTACGCCCGCGACCCGACGCTGGGGGCCTCGCTCGACAGTTTCGAGGCGAACGTGGCGACCGTCGAGGTGCGGCACGAGCCCGAGCTGATGCCGGGGCCGGTCGGCGACTATGTCGAGGTGGTGGACATCGACCCGGCCTCCGACCGGGTCTATCCGCCGGCCGATCTCAACGACCTCAACCTCGCGCTCAGCGACGGATTCCGCCCCTCGGAGGGGAACCCCGGCTTCCACCAGCAGATGGTCTATGCCGTCATCATGCGGGTGGTGGACGCCTTCGAGCAGGCGCTGGGGCGGCGCCTGCTGTGGGGCGGGACGAGCCGCTTCATCCGCCGGCTCAGGGTCTATCCGCACGCGCTGCGGCAGGCGAACGCCTATTACAGCCCGGACAAGGTGGCGCTGCTGTTCGGCTATTTCCCGGCGCGCTCGAAGCTGGGCGACCGCACGCCCGAGGGTACGATGGTGTTCACCTGCCTGTCGGCCGACATCATCGCGCACGAGACGACGCACGCCGTGCTCGACGGGCAGGCGCCGCCCTTCCGCGACCCGTCCAACCCCGATGTGCTCGCCTTCCACGAGGGGTTTGCCGACATCGTGGCGCTGTTCCAGCAGTTCACCATCCCTGATCTCGTGCGCCGCGAGGTGGCGCGCGCGCGCGGCGACCTGAGGGGCGCAAGCCTGCTCGGCAGCCTTGCCGCGCAGTTCGGGGAAGGGCTGGGGAAATCGGGCCCGCTCCGCCAGTATCTGACGCTCCCGGACGACGTGGCCTATGGGCGCACCACGGCGGTGCACACGCTGGGCTCGATCCTGGTGGCGGCCGTCTATCATGCCTTTCTCGCGATCGTGGATCGGCGCTCGTCGCGGCTGGTGCGGCTGGCGACCGGGGGAAGCGGGCGGCTGCCCGACGGGCACCTGCACCCCGATCTGGTGGACGCGCTGACCGCCGAGGTGGTGCGCGCTGCCGCCGACGTGCAGAAGATGTGCATCCGCGCCATCGACTATCTGCCGCCCGTCGACCTGACCTTCGGCGATTATCTGCGCGCGATCATCACCGCCGATGTCGATTCCTGGCCGATGGACGAATCCGGCTATCGGGTCGCCTTCCTGGAGGCGTTCCGCGCCTTCGGGCTGCTGCCGAGGACCTTGCGGACGGTCTCCGTCGAGACGCTCGTGTGGGGGCCGCCGGCCGAGCGGGCTCCGGCGGGGCTCGCCGCGCTGGTCGAGGCGCTCAACTTCCGGCCCGGGCCGGTGCGAAGCCGCCAGGAGATCCACGAGCTGGCGCAGATGCGGCAGGCAGCCGTTGCCGAGCATCTGGGGCGGATGCTGGCCGAAGACCCGGGGCTGCACGGGCTGCTGGGGCTGGAGCCGGGGCTGGGGCGCTTCGACCGCAACGGCAAGCCGATGGCGGCCGACGGCGGCACGGGCGGATCGGGCACCAACTTCTACGTGGACGCCGTGCGCATCAAGCGGCGCGAGCTGGCGGAGCGGACGGGCCCGCCGCGCGAGGCCTTCGACGTGATCGTGCGCGTGCGCCAGCGCCGGCCGGAGCTGCTGGACCCCGCCAGTCCGGCGCTCGGGCGCTTCTGGTTCCGGGGCGGCGCGACCCTCATCATCGACCCCTTCTGCGAGGACGGCACGCCGCGGATCCGCCACGCCATCCGCCGGGCGATGACCGACCGCGACCGGCTGGGGCGCGAGCGGGCCTGGCGGCAGCAGCGCTCGGCCGCCGACCTGCGCGCCGCCTATTTCGGCGCCGAGGACGACCCCGGCCAGCCGCTGGCCGGCGCCGAGCCCTTCCGCCTGCTGCACGCTCACCGCGAGGAGGACTGACATGGCCGAAGCCCCCCGCCCGCGCCGTCGCCGCCCCCGCCGGGCCGACGAGCGGCCTGCCGATGCGGTGCGGATGCGGCTTTACTGTCACGGGCTCGGCGACTGCCTGCTCATCGACCTGCCGACGTCCGACGGCCAGCCCTTCTGGATGCTGATCGACTGCGGCATCCATTCGAGCGAGGCCGGGGGCGCCGACCGAGTGCGCGCCGTGGTGGACGACATCGCGGCGCTCACCGGCGGGCGGCTCGACCTGGTGGTGGGAACCCACGAGCATTGGGACCATCTGTCGGGCTTCCTGCAGGCGCCGGCCTTCACCGACGGGCGCCTCAGGGTGGGGGCGGTGTGGCTGAGCTGGGCGGAGAACCCCGCCGACCCGCTTGCCGCCGCGCTGGACCGCTACAAGGCCGACATGGCGGCTACCGTGATGGGGATGCGGATCGCGATGGACGGCGCCTTCGGGATGGAGGCGGTGGCGCAGGGGATCGACGCGCTGATGGGATTCCAGTTCGGCGCGCGGGGCGAGCGGGTGCGGTCAGCGCGGGAAGCGCTGAAGGCGCTGGCGCCGGTGACCTATCTCGAGCCCGGAACGCTGGCACCGCTGCCGGCGCGGGTGGCGGGCGTGCGCGTGCATGTGCTGGGCCCGCCGCGCGACCGGGCGCTTCTCAACCTGCACGACGACCCCGGCAATGCCTGGGGGCTGGCGCTGGGCGCGCACCCGGACAGCCTGCCCTTCGCCTCGGCGCTGGCGATCGGCGAGGGCCGCCTGACGCGCGCCGACGACCCGGCCGCGCCCTTCGACGAGGGGCAGGGCCTGTCGTTCGAGGCGGTTCGGGGCGGCGACTGGGCGGCCGTGCCCGACGCGCTGCGGACGCTGCTGTGGGCGCATTATTTCAACGCCGGCGAGGCGCGGCGGATCGACGAGGCCTGGCTGGGTCCGGCCGCCGACCTGGCGCTGCAACTGGACCGCAACACCAACAACACGAGCCTGGTGCTGGCGATCGAGCTGGTGGCAAGCGGGCGGGTGCTGCTGTTCGCGGCCGACGCGCAGGCCGGAAACTGGCGAAGCTGGGACGAGGTGGTGGTGCCGCTGCCGGGCGGCGGGCAAGTGACGGGGCCGGAGCTCGTGGCCCGGACGGTCTTCTACAAGGTGGGCCATCATGGCAGCGGCAACGCCACCCGCCGCGCCGGGGGGCTGGAGGCGATGGACGCGCGCGACCTCGTTGCCTTCAACCCGACGAACGAGGCGCGCGCGCGGACGCTGGGCTGGCTGAACTTCCCGGCGCCGGCGCTGACCGCGCGCCTCGGCGAGCGGACGGCGGGGCGCTACATCCAGTCGGACGCGGGGTGGATCGCCGACCCGGGCGTGCCGGTTCCGGTTCAGGTCGGCGGTGCGCTCAGGCACATCGAGCGGTCGCCGGGACCGTCGGTCACGCTCGTGGTGGGCTGAGGCGGCGCGAAGGGGCTTGGCGCGGCGGCCGCGCGCGGGCATGGGGCCGCAAGGATGACCGGCGGCCGACCCCCACGCGCATGATCGAGACGCCCGGGCTTGCCGCCATCGTTCTTCGCCTCGTCGCGCCCGACCGGCCTGGGATCCTCGCCTCGGTGACGCCAGCGCTCGCGGCCGACGGCTGGGACGTGCGCGAGGCGCATGTCTATGGCGACCCGGCGACCAAGACCTTCTTCGTTCGCATGCACCTGGCCGGGCCCGCCGAGGCGGTGGGGCGGCTGCCGGGGCTGATGGCGCCGCTGGAAGCCTCGCTGGGGCTGACGTGGGACCTTCGCGATCTTGCCAAGCCGATGAAGCTGCTGGTCGCCGTCTCGAAGGCGGACCATTGCCTCAATGACATCATCCACAAGGTGCGGATCGGGGCGCTTCCGGCCCGGATCGTGGGTGTCGTCTCGAACCACGAGCTGCTTCGCGGGATCGCGGAATGGCAGGGGCTGAGCTTTCACCATCTGCCGGTCACCCCCGAGACGCGCGCCGCGCAGGAGGCGCGGCTGATGGGGCTGTTCGAGGCGAGCGGCGCCGAGCTGCTGGTGCTGGCGCGCTACATGCAGGTGCTCACCGCACCGACGGTCGCGCGGCTGGCCGGGCGGTGCATCAACATCCACCACAGCTTCCTGCCGAGCTTCAAGGGGGCCAGCCCCTATGCGCAGGCGCACCGGCGCGGCGTGAAGCTGATCGGGGCGACGGCGCACTATGTAACCGAGGACCTCGACGAGGGGCCGATCATCGAGCAGGACGTGCGCCGGGTGACGCACGAGGCGACCGCGGCCGACATGGCGGCGACGGGGCGCGAGATCGAGGCCTCGGTCCTGTCCCGAGCGATCCGCTGGCACGCCGAGCACCGGGTGTTCCTGAACGGCCAGCGGACGGTGGTGTTCGCCTAGAGGTCGATCGAGACGGCGAGCGGGTCCGGATCGGCGGCGTCGCGCGCGGCAAGCAGGCGATGGCGGCCGCGCTCGAGGCGCCAGCGCGCGCCGTCCCGCCACATCAGGTGGCGAAGCGGGACGGCGATCTCGACGATGCGCGCTTCGCCGGGCTCGAGGTGGACGCGGGCGAAGCCGACGAGCTTGCGCGGCCAGCGTTCCGCCTCGTGCCCCGGCGCCTCGGCGAAGAGGAGGACGACATGGCCGGCCGCCATGGCGCCGATGTTGCGGACGGCGAGGCGGGCCTCGATGACGTCGCCGGCGAGGCGGGCCGAGAGCGCGCGCGGTTCGAAGCGGCTGTAGGAGAGGCCGTGCCCGAAGGCGTAGCGCGGGGCGACGCCGTCGCGCAGCAGCTTCGCATAGCCGTGCCAGAGATCGTAGGTGATGGAAGCCGCGTCGCGGTCGAAGACGGGGTAGTGGGCGGGATCGCGGGCGACGGTGAAGGGAAGGCGGGCCGAGGGCGAGACGGCCCCGAACAGCAGCCGTGCGAGCGCGGTGCCGCCCTGTTCGCCGGCATAGAAGCTCTGGAGGAGGGCCGCCACGCGATCGTGGAAGGGCTCGACGAGGACGGCGGAGCCGGCGACGAGGACGACGACGACGGGCCGGCCCGAGGCGATGGCGACTTCGATCAGCGCGAGCTGGGCGGGCGGCAGGCCGAGGTCGAGCCGGTCTCCGCCGATGGGGGCGCGGCCGCCGCCGTCCTGGCCCAGCGTCAGGTCCCCGGGGATGAACTCGCCTTCCTCGGCCGCCGTGTAGCCAGCGACGACGAGGACGGCGTCGGCGCCGGACGCGGCGGCCGCGGCGGCGGCAAGGTCGGATTCGTCGGCGGTGACGATCCGGCCGGGCCCGAGCAGCGCCTCGAGGCCTTCGAGCAGGGTGACGACATGGCGGGCGCGCACGCGCGACGAGCCATTGTCGCCCGTGTTGGGAAGGGCGGCCAGCCGGCCCAGCACGGCGAGCCGGCCGAGCTTCGCGGAATCGAGCGGCAGCGTGCCATCGTTGGCGAGCAGCACGGCGGATTTCTCGGCGGCCTCCAGCGCGAGGGCCTGGTGGGCGGCGCAATTGACGAGGGCCTCGGGATAGTCGGGCAGCGGATCCCCGGCGGCGGCGAAGCGGTAGAGCGTCATCAGGATGCGGCGGCAGGCACTGTCGATGACCTGGGGCTCGACCTGGCCCGCCTCGACGGCGGCGAGAAGCTTCTCCCCCCAGACGCGGGGTTCCGGATTCTCGATGTCGAGGCCGGCCGAGACCCCGGCGACCGTGTGGACGCCCATCACCCAGTCGGAATGGACGAAGCCCGTGAAACCCCATTCGTGGCGCAGGATGTCGGTGAGCAGGTGGCGATGCTCGCCGCAATGGGTGCCGTTGACCTTGTTGTAGGCCGACATGACCGAGGCGATGCCGGCGTCGAGGATGGCCTTGAAGTGCGGCAGATAGACTTCGTGAAGGCTGCGCCCGTCGATGCGGACATCGACGGTGAAGCGGGCATTCTCCATCGAGTTGAGCGCGAAATGCTTGACGGTCGCAATGACGTTATGGGCCTGGATGCCGGTGCCGAGTGCGGCGCCCATGGCGCCCAGATGGACGGGATCCTCGCCATAGGTTTCCTGCGCGCGGCCCCAGGCGGGGTGGCGAAGCAGGTTCACGCAGACCGCGCCCGACAGGTTGCAGCCCTGGGCGCGGATCTCGACGCCCATGGCCTCGCCGATGCGGCGTTCGAGCCCGACATCGAAGCTGGCGCCGCGCGCCATCGAGCAGGGAAAGCAGGTGGATTGCCCGCGCGCCACGCCGCGCGGGCCGTCGGTGAACCAGAGGGCGGGGACCCCGAGCCGCTCGATCCCGCCACCGGCGCGGTAGGGGCTGGCGCCCCAGACGCGGCCGTCGGCCCTGAACGCCTCGAAGAAGCCGCGGCCGGAGAGCATGCCGACCTTTTCGGCAAGCGTCGCCTCGGCGAGGATGGCCTCGACCCGGGCGGCGATGGCGGGTTCGTCGAGGCCCTTTTCGGGCGCGACGCGGGGCGGTTCGGCGGGCGTCATCGGGTTCGTGTTCCATGCGCTGCCGGGTCGGGCAAGGGGGGCTGGCGCTGGCCGCGGCGCGGCGCCATGGCTGCACGCCATGTGCACCCTCTATGCGCTGAAGACGACCCGCGCGCAGGTCGCCGACCTGTTCCGGGCGGTGGACCCGACGCCGGAGGCGGGCGTTCCGGCCGAGGTCTATCCAAGGCGTGTGGCGCCGGTGATCCGGCAGGCGGGCGGGGCGCGGCTGCTCGAGGACATGCGCTGGGGCTTTCCGCCGCCGCCGGGAGTCCGCTCGCCGGTCGTCAACGTGCGCAACCTCGACAGCCCGTTCTGGCGCGGGGCGCTGGCCGATCCGGCGCGGCGCTGCCTCGTGCCGGTGACGGCCTTCTGCGAGTGGGAGGGACCGGCGGGGGTGAAGGTGAAGCGCTGGTTCCGCCTGGCCGGCGACCCGCTGTTCGCGTTCGCCGGCCTGTGGCGGCCGACCGAAGAGGGGCCGGTGTTCGCCTTCCTGACGACCGAGCCGAACGAGCTGGTGGCGCCCATCCACCCGAAGGCGATGCCGGTGATCCTCGCGCCCAGCGACCGGGCAACCTGGCTGGAGGCGCCGATGCCGGTCGCCCGCCTGCTGGCGCGGCCCTATCCGGCGGAGGCGATGGCGGTGGACTGAGCGGCTATCGGCGGCGGGCGATCAGGATCCCGTCCCAGCCCTTGACGCCGACGGTCTGGAGCGCGCTGGCCTCGAAGCGGGGGTCCATGCGCATGGCGGCGTAGAGGCTGCGGGTGCCTTCGACCTGGGGGTGGGTATCGGCGGGATCGGTGATGCGGCCGGCGCGGACGACATTGTCGATGACGACGAGGCCGCCGGGGCGAACCAGGGTCGCCGCCCAGTCGGCATAGGCGGCGTTGTTCTCCTTGTCGGCGTCGATGAAGGCCATGTCGAAGGCGTGGCCCTCGTCGACGAGGCCGGGCAGCAGGTCGAGCGCGGCGCCGACGCGGATGTCGATTCGCTTCGCGAGATCGGCGCGGGCGACGTTCGCCCGGGCGACCTCGGCGTGGCGGGGATTCGCCTCCAGCGTGACGAGCCGGCCGTCCGCCGGCAGCGCGCGGGCCATCCAGATGGCGGAATAGCCGCCGAGCGTGCCGATCTCGAGGATGCGCCGCGCGTTGACGGCATGGGCGAGGACGCCGAGCAGCGCGCCCAGGAGCGGCGACACGTCGATCTCGGGCAGGCCGGCGGTCCGGCCGGCCTCGAGCACCGAATCGAGGATGGGATCGTCGGGCAGCAGGTGGCGGGCGATCCAGCGATCGACCTCGGCGAAACGGGCGTCGTCCATCGGCGGTTCCTTGCGCGGTCGGGCGCAGCATAGCGGCCGCGCGCGCCAGCGCCAGCCTCAGCCGGCGGGCGAGGTGGGGACGAGGAGGCGGGCGCCATCTGGGCCGGCGACCTCGGCGATCGCGACCCCGAAGGCGGCCGAGAGCGCAGCCGGCGCGAGCACGTCGGACGCGGGGCCGGCGGCCACTGCGCGGCCGCCCGCCAGCAGCAACGCCTCGTCGGCGATGCGGGCGGCGTGGGTGAGATCGTGCAGCACCAGCGCCACGGCCGCGCCTGAATCGGCCACGGCGCGAAGGCGTTTGAGCATGTCGAGCTGGAAGGCGGGATCGAGGCTGGCAAGCGGCTCGTCGGCAAGGAGGATTCGGGGCTGGCCGGCGAGCACGCGCGCGAGCAGCACGCGCGCCTGTTCGCCGCCGGAGAGCTGGCGGGCCGGGCGGTGGCGGAAGGCGAGCGTGTCGGTGGCGTCGAGCGCCGCCTCGATCGCGGCGCGGTCGGCAGCGGTTGCCGGCCCCCGGCCGCGGTGCGGCAGGCGGCCGAGGCCGACGAGGGTTTCGACATCGATGTCCCAGTGAAGCTCGGGCCGCTGGGGCAGAAGGCCGATGGCCTGGGCGCGTTCGGTGGGGGCGAGCGTGTCGAGTGGGCGGCCATCGAAGCGGACGGCGCCGGCCGCGGGGGCGAGCAGGCCGGCGAGCGCAAGCAGCAGGCTCGACTTGCCCGCGCCATTGGGCCCGAGGATCGCGGTGACCCGGCCGGGGGCGAGCGCGAGCGACACGCCCTCGAGGACCGGGCGGCCGGCGCGGTGGAGGGTGAGATCGGCAGAGTCCAGCATCAGGCGAGGCTCCGGCGAAGCCGCCAGAGCAGCGCGAGGAAGAAGGGCGCGCCGACGAGGGAGAGGGCGATTCCGAGGCGAAGCTCGGAGGTGGTGGGGGCGAGGCGCACGAGGCTGTCGGCGACGAGGAGGAGGAGCGCGCCGGCGAGCGCCGAGGGCAGCAGAAGGGCGCCGGGGCGGTGGCCGACCAGCGGGCGGACGAGGTGGGGCACGATGAGGCCGACGAAGCCGATGATGCCCGCGACCGCAACTGCGCCGCCGACGACGAGGCCCATGCCCAGGATGACCCGGCGCTGGAGCCGGGCGAGGTCGGTGCCGAGCGAGCGGGCGGTGGTTTCGCCGAGCGCCAGCGCGTCGAGCGGGCGGGCGGTGGTGGCGAGCAGCGCCGAGCCGGCGAGGATGAGGGGGGCGGCGATCCGGACATCGGCCCAGCTTCGGTCGGTGAGGGCGCCCATCAGCCAGGTGACGATCTGCGCGGTGACGAAGGGCGAGGGCGCGAGGCTGATGAGCAGCGCGGTGAGCGCGCCGGCGAGGCTGGAGAGCAGCAGGCCGGCGAGCGCGAAGAGGAGGAGGCTGCCGGTTCGGCCGGCGGCAAGCGCAAGCAGCGCCGTTCCGCCCGCAGCACCGGCGAGCGCCAGCGCGGGCAGGGCGAGGGCCGTCGAGAGGCCGAGGAACAGGGCTGCCACCGCGCCGAGCGCGGCCGAGGCGGAAATGCCGAAGAGGCCGGGATCGGCGAGCGGGTTGCGCAGCCAGCCTTGCAGCACCGCGCCGGCAAGGCCGAGGCCGGCGCCGATGAGGGCGGCGAGCAGGGTGCGCGGGGCGCGAAGCTCGAGGAGGATGATCGAGGCCTCGCCGCCGCCCAGAAGCTCGGACGGGGCGAGGCGGACCGGGCCGGCAAGCAGCGACAGGAGGGCGGCCGGCACGAGCGCGAGGCCGAGCAGCGGGGCGAGGCGGCCGGGGCTCATCCGGCGGCCCGGCGCACGGCGGCGAAGGCGGCGGCCGCTTCAGGGATGGTGGGGCCGGCGCAGTGCATCAGCCGGTCGGGAAAGGGGGCGGTTGCGATGCGCTGGCGGAGCGTGGCGACCGCCGGGTGGGTGAGGCGGCGGTCGTTGGCGTCGGGCGCGCCCGAGAGCAGCAGGGCCGGCGGGCGGGCGACGAGCCGCTCGAGGTCGAGCACGTCCCAGGCAGCGAGGCCGTGGGCGGCGGCCTGGTTCGCGAGGCCGGCGCGCGTCATCAGCTCGTCCAAGAGGGTGCCGGGGCCGGGCACCAGCCCGCCGCCCTGCCAGACGAGGGCCGGGATGGGCGGCGCGCCGGGGGGCGGCGCGGCGGCGGCGAGCGCGGCCTCGATTTCCCGGGCGAGCGCGGCGGCGCGGGCCGGCTCGCCGAGCGCGGCGCCGAGCCTTTCCACCTGGGCGAGGCTGTCGGCGACGGTGGCGGGCACGGGCAGCGAGACGTGCGGGATGCCGAGGCGGCGCAGCGCCTCGAGCGTTGCCGGTGCGACGTGCGGCCCGGCGAGCACGAGATCGGGCTTGAGGCGCAGGATCTCCTCGGCCGTGCCGCCATTGGCCGGGAAGTGACGCGCCCAGGCGAGCGGCACCGAGGCCGAGCGCGGATCGTGCGACCAGTGGCTGATGCTGAGGATTCGGGACGGCTCGGCAAGCTGCCAGAGGAGCGCGTCGGCGCAGGGGTTGGTGGAGACGATGCGCTGCGGCGCGGGCGCCGAAGGCATGGGTGGCGGGGCGGCTGGCGGCGCGCGATCGCACGCCGCCAGCAGCAGGGGAAGGAGCAGGGCGAGAACGGCCTTCACAGCCGGAGCCTTGCGCCGAGGAAGGCGGCGCGGCCGGGCTGGCCATATTGGAACACCGTCTCGTAGGTCTCGTCGAGGAGGTTCTCGACACGGCCGGTCAGCTCGATTCGGTCGGTGACGGGAAGGCGGGCGCGCAGCGCGACCAGCGTGTGGCCGGGCACCCGGCGGCTGTTGGACGCATTGTCGAAGCGGGCGCCGACGTGCTGGACCTCGGCGCCGAGCGCGAGGCCGGCGAGCGGCGCATCCCAGTTCAGCCCGGCGGTCAGCGTGTCGCGCGGGCGGCGGGCGAGCCTGCGGCCGGTGTCGCGGTTCTCGGCGTCGAGGAAGGCATAGCCGGCGTCGAGCCTGAGCCGGTCGGTGGGCTTCAGCGCGAGGCCGAGTTCGAGGCCGGTGGCGCGGGTGCGACGGACATTGTCGTAGGTGCCAAACGGCCGGCCGACGCAGATGGGCGCGGGATTGCCGAAGCAGGAGACGAAGTCGATCTGGCCCCGCGTGAGGCGGCGGAAGACGGTGGCCGAGACCTCGGCGCGGCCTTGCGCGAAGCGCTGGACGATCCCGGCGTCGAGGCTGTCGGCGCGCTCGGGCGCGAGCGCGGGATTGCCGAAATCCGAGAAGAGCTGGAACAGCGACGGGGCCTTGAAGCCCTGCCCCCAGCTGGCGCGCAGGAGGGTCTCGCCATCGTTCGGCGAATAGGCGGCCGAGGCGGCGAAGACGGTCTCGCCGCCGAAGCGGTCGTGCCGGTCGTGCCGGGCGCCGCCGGTGAGCGTGAGGCCCCCGACGGGCATGAGGCGGAGCTGCGCCCAGAGGCTGTCGATGGCAGCGCGCGCGGGAGGCGAGGGGGGTGACCTGGTCGCTCAGCAGGAGATGCGCGGCGACCATGTCGACACGAACTGCTGGTTCGTGACCCGGCCGGCCTTTTCGCTGCTGACGGTCTGGCTCATGCCGGTTGGGCTCAGCCCGATCGGCGACCGGATCCTGTTCGAGGCGGCGCGCCGGAAGCGCCTTGCCGTCGCGGTCATCG
>JBKBUL010000031.1:0-22185 GCA_046290045.1 Sphingomonadaceae bacterium | reverse complement strand
CGCCGCCCATCCGGGCGGCTTGGCTTCCTCGCACAAGCTCGGACGCGCCGTCGCGCTTGCGGCCGCTGGCGCGGCTGTTCCTGTCCGGCCCTCAGGCGCCTGCGGCCAGCTCGGCCTCGACGGTCTCGTGAAAGCGCGCGAGGCCCTGTTCGAGCCCGCCCAGCAGCAGCGTGTCGATCGCGCCCGAGGCGAGGCCGCGCTGCCCGGCCTCGGCCGCGCCGAAATCCTCGGTGCCGAACACGCGGCCGTCGAGCAGCGCCCAGCTCCTCGCCCAATGGTCCTCGGCCTCGGCATCGGCCGGCGGCTCGGGGATCAGCATGAAGTCCTCGACCAGCGTTTCGCCCACCGCCTGCGGCATCAGCACCATCAGGTTCACATAGTCGGGGCTGGCCACCAGAACCGTCGCCGGGAACAGCTGATAGGCGTAGGTCACGATCCGCCGGAGCGCCGGCCAGTCGGCAAGATCGACGCCGTCGAGGCCGCCGACGCGCGCGACGGCCGAGCGCATGTGCGGGCCAACCGTGTCGCCCGATGTCACGCCATCCTCGAAGAAGCGGGCGATCGAATCCCGGTGCAGCCGCTGCACATGGTAGCTTTCGAGGAAGGCATCCATGATGAGCTTCCAGTTGGACGCGACCCGGTGGGTGCGCCGGGCGTAGAGATGCATGTGGGGCAGGCCCAGCGCATCGAAATCGGCAGCGAGCGGCCCGCCGGCGAGGCCGAAGTCGGCCGGCCCGTCCCCGAGCGCGACCCAGACGAGGCCGCCGGCCTCCAGCGAGGGCAGCTCGACGAGCCCAAGGGCGGACTTGTCCGCGCCCGGGAAGGTCTCGGCGCGGGGAATGGCCTTCAGCCGCCCGTCGAGCCCATAGGCCCATGCATGGTAGGGGCACACGATCGCCGGGCTCGCCGTCGGCTCGGGCGCGTCGAGGAGGCGGGTTCCGCGGTGCCGGCAGGCGTTGAGGAAGATGCGCAGCGCGCCGCGCCGGTCCCGGATGAGGAGGAGCGGCCGGCCGAAGCCGTCGTGCGTCATCAGCGTGCCCGGCTCGGGCAGCATTGCGGACGGCCCCAGCACCACGGGGAAGCGCCGGAACAGGCGCCGACGTTCGGCCTCGAAGCGCTCGGGGTCGAGATAGATGGCGGCGGGAAGCCGGCTCGTCGCCCAGGCTGGCGGGCCCGTCATGTCGCGGCACTGCTCCGCCAGGCGGATCTGGGCCGCCGTCGGCCACCGGGGCGGGCGCTCGAAGGGGGCGTTCATGGCCCGGCCATCCTGCGCCCAACGACAGGCGCCTTCAAGCCTGTTCCAATCGCGAGCGAAGCCGCTAGGAAGAGCCGATGGATCACAGCATGGCGCCGCGCCGCGGCTGGGCGGATGCCCTTGCCCCCTATCTCGAGCGCGGCCCCGTCGGCGCCCTGCTGCTCGGCCTCTCGTCGGGCGCGCCCTTTGCGATGATCGCCGCGACGCTGACGACGCGGCTGGCGGAATCCGGCATCGACAAGAAGACGGTGACGGCCTTCGCGCTCACCTTCCTGCTCTATAACCTCAAGTTCCTGTGGGCGCCGATCATCGACCGGGGGCGGATCCCGCTTCTGGCCGATGCCATCGGCCAGCGCCGCGCCTGGCTGGTGGTGATCGCGGCGTGCGTGATCGCGGCGCTCGTCTGGATGGGCCGGGTCGATCCGGTCGCCGACATCCGCATGATGGTGCTGGCCGCACTCACGGTCGCCTTCTTCGGCGCCAGCTTCGACGTGGTGATCGACGCCTTCCGCATCGAGAGCCTGGAGGCCCGGCAGCTCGGCGCCGGCTCGGGCATGAGCCAATATGGCTGGCGGCTGGGGTCGGCCGGCGCGGGCGCGCTCGCGCTGCTGGTGGCCGAGCGCGCCGGCTGGGACCTGGCCTATGCGGCGGCCGCCCTGTTCGCGATTCCGGCCCTTGTCGCGGGGCTGTTGCTGGGCGAGCCGGCGCGGCGTGCCGAACTGATCGCCGGCGAGGCCGACCTTCCCTTCCTCGAGCGGGTCCGCACCACCTTCATCGGCCCGCTCGCGGACTTCCTCACCCGCCCCAACGCCATCCTCGTGCTGATGTTCGTCGTCGTCCACAAGCTGGGCGACACGCTTGCAAACCTGTCGCTTCGGCTGCTGCTGGCCGACCTCGGATTCTCGAAGGATGCGATCGCCGTCTATGACGTCGGCTTCGGGCTGATTGCCACCCTCGTCGGGATCTTCGTGGGCGGAATCGTCTATGCGAAGCTCGGCATGATGCGCGCGGTGATGCTAAGCTTGATCCTGATGGGCGTCTCGAACCTGAGCTTCGCCTGGCTGGCGACGATGGGCGCGGTCAACTGGGCGCTGGCGGCCACCATCGGCTTCGAGAATTTCGCAAGCGGGCTGGGCGGCGTGGCGGTGGTCGCCTACCTCTCCTGGCTGTGCAACCTGAGGTTCACCGCGACCCAGTTCGCACTGCTGTCGGCCATGGCCTCCATCCTCGGCCGGTTCGTGCAGGGGACCACGGCGGGCGCCCTCATCGAGGCGCTGGGGTTCGTGCAATTCTACCTCCTGACGACGCTGCTGGCGCTGCCCGGCATCCTGCTGTTCTGGCTGCTGATGCGGCGCGAGCCGCCGGCGCCGGACACGGCTGAGGACAGCCGGGTGGCGGAACTGTCATAATTCGCGTCTAGGACCGTTGATATCCGCGGCCACCCCGGCCGCCCAGCCGAGACAGGTGCCGATGATCCTGACCCCTCGTGCCTCGACCGCGGTTGCCGCCCATCTTCTCGCCTCGGCGCCGCACATGCATCGCCTCGGTCGCCTCGACGTGCGGGTGGCCACCACCGAAGAGGAAATCGCGGCCGCCCAGGCGCTTCGCTACCGTATCTTCTATGACGAGATGGGCGCCCGCCCGACCCCGGCCATGCAGGCCCAGCAGCGCGACATCGATCCCTATGACAGCATCTGCGACCATCTGCTGGTGATCGACCATGGCGAGGATGGCCGGCCGCACGTGGTGGGCACCTATCGCCTGCTCCGCCAGGTCGTCGCCTCGATGCACCAGGGCTTCTACTCGGCCGGCGAATATGATCTGGCACCGCTGATCGCCAACAGCGCCAAGGCCGGGCAGCTGCTCGAACTGGGCCGGTCGTGCGTCGCGCCCGAGCATCGCAACAGCGCGACCATCACCCTGCTGTGGCGGGGAATCGCGAGCTATCTCGAGATGCATGGCATCGGCACGCTGTTCGGCTGCGCCTCGCTGCACGGCACGGATCCTTCGGCCCATGCCGCCGAACTCTCCTACCTCTATCACCATCATCTGGCCCCGCCCGAGCTTCGCGCCCGGGCCCTGCAGCATGTGCCCATGGATCGGCTGCCGCTGGGCAGCTATGACGTGCGCGCGGCGCAGCGCGCGCTGCCGCCGCTGATCAAGGGCTATCTGAGGGTTGGCGCCATGGTGGGCGACGGCGGCTTCATCGATCACCAGTTCAACACGGTGGACGTGTTCGTGGTGATGCCGGTGGCCGGAATCACCCGCCGCTATCTCGACCGGTTCACCGGCGCCAACGATCCGGCTTGAGCGCCGCCGCAGGCCTCCGCCTGCCGATCGCGGGGTTGCCGCTGGTCGTCCGGATCGACCGGCGGGCGCGCGGGCTGAGGCTCGCCGTGTCGCCGGCCGCCCGCCATGTCCGGCTGACGGTGCCGCCGCGCACCGGCGCGCGCACCGCCCAGGCATTCCTTGACTCGCAGGCCGACTGGCTCGCCGAGACGGCACGCCGGCTGGTGCCGCCTGCTGTCCCCTTCGCGCCCGGCATCGAGCTGCCGCTGGGCGATGGCCGGCTGTGGCTGCTGCCCGGCACCGGGCGCGTGGCGCAGCAGGCGGGCGACCGGCTGCTGGTGCCCGGCGGCGAGGCGCTGTTCGCTGGCCGGGTCCGGCGCTGGCTCAAGGCAGAGGCGCAGCGCCGGCTGGAAGCCGACACGCGGGCGCTGGCCGCGCAGGCGGGGCTTCGCCTTGCGGGCGTCCGTGTCGGCGATCCGAAGAGCCGCTGGGGCAGTTGCGCGGCCGACGGGCGCATCGCCTATAGCTGGCGGCTGATCCTCGCGCCCCGCTTCGTGCAGCAGGCGCTCGTCGCGCACGAGGTGGCGCATCTTGCCCATGCCCACCATGGGCCCGCCTTCTGGCGGCTGGCCGAAGCGCTGCTGGGCGAAAGCCATGCGCCGGCGCGCGCCTGGCTGAAGGCGAACGGGCCGCGCCTGATGGCCTATGGCGCCGGCTGAGCCGGGCGCGGCGCGGGTGACGCCGGCCGGGTTGCCTCCTCGAGCCAGGCGTCGGTCAAGGGCGCCGGCTTCGGAGCCGCAGGCGCCGCGCCCGGCGCCGAGGCCGCAGCCGGTGCAGGTGACGGGGCCGGCGGCGCCGGCGCATCGGGCAGCAGGCTGGGATCGAGCCGGCCGGGATCGGGCGCGGACCCCGAGCCCGGGAACAGCTCGCTGCCGGGGGCGAGGCCATAGGCCTCCGCGTCCGGCTCGGCGGTGCCATAGGCCGGCATGTCCACCTGGTCGCTGAGGTCGGTCGGCTGCACGCCCACGAGCGCGCGGCTCATGAAGGCGGCAAAGACGCGGGCCGGCGCCTGCCCGCCGGCCAGCCCGCGCACGGCGCGCGCATCGTCGCGGCCCATCCACACGCCGGCGACGAGATCGGGCGTGAAGCCGAGGAACCAGCCATCCTTGTTGCTGCTGGTCGTGCCCGTCTTGCCGGCGAGCGGCCGGCCGATCTGCGCGGCGCGGCCCGTGCCGGTCTCGACGGCGGCGCGCATCATGTCGGTCATGTAGGCGGCGACGAAGGGCGCGACGAGCACGCGCGGGGCCTCGGGCGCGCGATTGTAGAGAAGGCGGCCGTCGGCGGTCGTGATCGACTGGATGGCCCAGGGCCGCGCCTCGACCCCGCCGGCCGCGATGCTGGCGTAGGCCGCCGTCAGCTGCAGCAGCGTGACCTCCGACGCGCCCAGCGCCATCGCCGGCTGGCGGGAGATGGGCGTGGTGATCCCGAAGCGCCGCGCCATGCCGGCCACCTGGTCGAAGCCGAAGCGCTGGCCGAGCTGGACGGCGACCGTGTTGACCGACAGCGCGAAGGCCTGGCGCAGCGTCATGGCGCCGAGGAAGCGGCCATTGGAATTGCGCGGGCTCCAGTTGCCGATGCGGATCGGCTCGTCGACGACGGTGGTCGTCGGGGTCATCCCCTCCTCCAGCGCGACCAGATAGGGGAAAATCTTGAAGGCCGAGCCGGGCTGGCGCCGGGCGGTGACGGCCCGGTTGTAGATGGACGTTGCGTAATCGCGGCCGCCGACCATGGCGGTGACCGCGCCATCCGTCCGCATCGCGAGGATCGCGACCTGGGTGCCGCCGATCTGCTGCGCCTGCGCCGCCGCCTCGGCCGCGGCCTGGTGGCGGGGGTTGAGGCTGGTGGTCACGTCGAGCGGCTCGACAGCCTCGTCGGTCAGGGTCTCGAGCTGGGTCAGCACCCAGTCGGTGAAGTAGCGCACATCGCCCTGGTCGCGATCGACGACGAAGCGGATGCTCGTCGTCTCGTCGGCGGCGGACTATGCCTCGGCCGGGGTGATCGCGCCGGATTCGCGCATGGTCGCCAGCACGACCCTGGCGCGGCGGCGCGCCCGCTCGGGATCGGCGGTGGGGGCATAGCGGCTGGGGGCCTTGACGAGGCCGGCGATGATCGCGGCCTTGGCGGTGTCGAGCTCGGTTGCCGGGTGGCCGAAGAACTTGCGGCTGGCCGCGTCGATCCCGTAGGCGCCGCCGCCGAAATAGACGCGGTTCAGATAGAGCTCCATGATCTGCTGCTTGGTGAAGCGACGCTCGAGCGCGAGCGCCAGCACCGCCTCGCGGATCTTGCGATCCCATGTCTGGGCGCTCGTCAGGAACAGGTTGCGGGCCAGCTGCTGGGTGATGGTGGACGCGCCCTCGACCGTGCGCCCGGCCTCGAGATTGACCCTGGCGGCGCGCGCGATGCCGATGGGATCGACGCCGGGGTGCCAGTCGTAGCGGCGGTCCTCCACCGCCTTCATCGCCTCGATCATGGCGGGCGGAATCTCGTCGTAGGAAAGCCAGCGGCCGAAGCTGGGGCCGACGGTGACCAGCTCGGTGCCATCGGCGGCGCGGATCACGACCGACTGGCCCTGCGGGCTCTTCATCAGCTCGGCGTAGGAGGGAAGCGAGTTGATCGCGAGGGCAACCGCGATCGCCAAGCCGAGCGCCGCCAGCAGCGCAACCGCGAGCGCGCCAAGGGCAAGGCCGCCGACGATCCGCCCCGCGCGCGAGCGGCGCTTTCGTCGGGGCCGGGGGGCGGGCGCGTTCATCGGGTCAGGCGCCCATACGCCGCCCGGCTGAACGCCACAAGAACGGCCGCGTTGCGCGGCGGGCGGGCGGCGGCTAGGCAGCCGGCGCTTTGCGGTCAGGTGAAGGGACGAGGATGGCGGGCGAGGTGAAGAAGGTGGTGCTGGCCTTTTCGGGCGGGCTCGACACCAGCGTGATCCTGAAGTGGCTGCAGGTGACCTATGGCTGCGAGGTCGTCACCTTCACGGCCGACCTCGGCCAGGGCGAGGAGCTGGCCCCGGCCCGGCACAAGGCCGAGCTGATGGGGGTGCGGGAGATCTTCATCGACGATCTGAGGGAGGAGTTCGTCCGCGATTTCGTGATGCCGATGATGCGCGCCAACGCCCTTTACGAGGGCCAGTATCTGCTCGGCACCTCGATCGCCCGGCCGCTGATCGCCAAGCGCCAGATCGAGATCGCGCGGCTGACCGGGGCCGATGCCGTCGCCCATGGTGCGACCGGCAAGGGCAACGACCAGGTCCGCTTCGAGCTCGGCTATTATGCGCTGGCGCCCGACATCCGCATCATCGCCCCCTGGCGCGAGTGGGATCTCGCCAGCCGCGAGGCGCTGATCGCCTTTGCCGAGGCGCACCAGATCCCGATCCCGAAGGACAAGCGCGGCGAGGCGCCCTTTTCGACCGACGCCAACCTGCTGCACACCTCGTCCGAGGGCAAGGTGCTGGAGGATCCCTGGGAGGAGGTGCCGGATTATGTCTATTCCCGCACCGCGAACCCGGAGGACGCGCCGGATGCGCCGCAGACTGTCACCATCGACTTCGAGCGCGGCGACCCGGTTGCCGTCGATGGCGAGGGGCTGTCGCCAGCCGCCCTGCTCGCGCGCCTCAATGACCTCGGCAGGACGCACGGCATCGGCCGGCTCGACCTCGTCGAGAACCGGTTCGTCGGCATGAAGAGCCGCGGCCTGTACGAGACGCCCGGCGGCACCATCTGGCACGCGGCGCACCGCGGAATCGAGAGCATCACCCTCGACCGCGGCGCGGCGCATCTGAAGGACGAGCTGATGCCGCGCTACGCGGAACTCGTCTACAACGGCTTCTGGTTCGCGCCCGAGCGCGAGATGCTGCAGGCCGCGATCGACCACAGCCAGCGCCATGTGACGGGAACCGTTCGCCTCAGGCTCTACAAGGGCAGCGTGCAGGTGGTGGGCCGGAAGTCTCCCCACAGCCTCTACAGCGCGCGGATCGTGACCTTCGAGGACGACGCCGGCGCCTATGACCAGGCGGATGCGGAAGGCTTCATCAAGCTGAATGCGCTCCGCCTCAGGCTGCTGGCGCGGCGCGGGGGAAATGGTTAACGAGGCCGCCGCCTGTCGGCAGGATTGACAGGTCAAGGCCAGCGAAGGCGACAAGCTGCTGATTTCGCTGGCCCTCGATCTTGGCACGCTTCTTGCTGATCCGCTTGACAGTGGGGCGACGATGGACATCGCTCCGGTCAGGCGGAGGGTGCCAGAATGCTGAAATTCACGATGGCCGCGGCGGCGCTGCTGGTTGCCGGTGGCGCCAATGCGGCGACCGTTCTCTTTTCCGACGATTTCGAGGCCGAGACGCCGCGGCTCGCGGAAAGTTCGGCGCTCGCCCAGTGGGAGGTGATCGGCAATGTCGACATCGTGGGCATGCCCAACCCCTTCGGCATAACCTGCTCGGGCAATTGCGTCGACCTGGACGGCACGACCGGGCCGGGGAGAATCCTGTCCAATGACATCGCATTTTCCGCAGGCGGCGTGGTCCGCATCCAGTTCGACCTGTCGGGCAGCCAGCGGACGATGAGCAGTGACACCTTCGCATTCGGCGCCTTCTTCGCCGGAGGGGTCGATCTGGCCGGCAGCCAATGGTTCATGCCGTTCACCGGAGCCGGCAGCGCAGGGGCTCAGTCGGGCGTGGGCGGGCTGACGTGGATCAACGGCATCCCGGGCCTGTGGCCTTTCCAGACCTACTTCCTCGAGTTCCGGCCTCTGACCGGGGGCACGCTTGTGCTGTCGTTCCTGACGGACAGCAGCGACAACATCGGGCCGCTCCTCGACAATGTGCTGGTGACGCAGACGGCTGCCATCCCCGAGCCTGCGACCTGGGCGATGCTGATCGCCGGCTTCGGGCTGGTGGGCGGCGCGCTGAGGCGCCGGCGGCTGGCGGCCGTGCCGGCCTGAGCCAGGCTAGGGTCTGACGGGGGAATAGGCCATGAACCTGCGCATCGGGGCCTCTTCGCGCGTGCCGGGTGCCGTGCTGCTGGCGGCCATGCTGGCAGCGCCGGCGGGTGCCGCCACCACCCTCTTCTTCGAGGATTTCGAGAGCTACACCTCGACGACCTTCGGGGTGACGGGAACGGTCGCCGGCATGACCGTTCGCGAGCGGGTCGACGTGCTGGTTCCGCCGACCTTCTCCTTCCTGCCCGGCGCCGTCGTCGATCTCGATGGCTCGGGGGCGGGACCCAGGGGCTCGGGCATCGGCAAGGTCGGGTTCACGCTGTCGCCCGACAGAATCTACCGGCTGACGCTGTCGGCGAGCGGGAACCAGCGCCGCACCGGAACGGACGACCTGTTCGTCGAATTTGAGGGTCTGTTCACGTCCCCGCCGCCCTTCTTCACCACCTGCCGCGGCGAGGGTCTCTTCGCCCCGCTGGGCAATTTCAACTGCACGCCGCAGCCGTCGTGGCGGCCCTTCCCGATCAGCCTCAGGCCGGAAACGCCTTTCACCGAGGGCAGCATCGAGATCCGGACCTCGGCCGAGCTTGCCAGCTTCGGCTTCTGGATCGGGACGACCAGCCGGGACGGGTTCGGGCCGCTCGTCGACTGGGTGCGGTTCACCGTCGAGGATCTGCCCGCGCCGCCGCCGGGCGGGGGCGGCAACCCGCCGCCGACCGACCAGCCGCCGATCATCCCGACCCCGAACGCAATTCCCGAACCGGCCACCTGGGCGCTGCTGATCGCCGGCTTCGGGCTGGTGGGTGGCGCGCTCCGGCGCCGGCGGCAGGCGGCGGCCGCCTGAGGCGCCATCTCGGCCGCCGCGGCGCGACGGCCCGCCTTCGCGATCCCTGCCCTTGCCAGCCCCGGGCGTCGGGCTAGAACGGGGTCCCCGCTTCAGGAGACCCGCGTGGCCGAGCTGACCGACGGACGCCTGTTCCGCCAGACCCTTGTCGTGCTGCTGGCCGCGGGCTTCGCTGTCATCGTCTGGCGGCTGACCGACCTCATCCTGCTGCTGCTGGCCGGCGCGCTGGTCGCCTTCATGTTCGCGAGCTTCGCAGCGCTCATCGAGCGGCGGCTCAAGCTCCCCTTCCCGGTCGCGCTCAGCCTTGCCGTCATCGTGCCCATCGCCGTGATCCTGTTCATCTTCTGGGCGTTCGGGGCGCTGATGGCCGAGCAGTTCGCCATCCTGTTCGCGCAGCTGCCCGATGCCTATGCCTTCGCGAAGGGCTGGCTGGAGACGTCGGAGATCGGACGCGAACTGTCGGCAAGGGCCGGAAGCTTCATGCCCGACGGCAGCCGCGTCGTCGCCATCGTGCAGGCGGTGGTGGCGAGCCTCGGCACCATTGTCACCAGCCTCGTCGTCGTGCTGGTGGCCGGCATCTACCTCGCCGCGCAGCCGCGCCGCTATGGCACGGGCCTGCTGCACCTCGTTCCGCCCGACCGGCGCCAGGAGGTGATCCGGGTGGCGAAGGCGGTGGCGCTTGCCATCGGGAGCTGGCTGAAGGCGCAGGGGGTCAGCATGATCTTCGTCGGCATCTTCACCGGGGTCGCGCTGTCGCTTGTCGGGATTCCGGCGGCGCCGGCGATCGGGCTGGTCGCCGGCCTGTGCGAGTTCGTGCCCTATCTCGGCACCATCGTGGTCGCCATCCCGTCGATCATCATCGGCTTCTCGATCAGCCCCGAGACGGGCATCTGGACGATCATCGCCATCGTCGCCGTGCAGCAGGTTCAGGGCAATATCGTGACCCCGCTGGTGCAATCGAGCATGGCGGAAATCCCGCCGGCGCTGACGATCTTCTCGCTCATCGCCTTCGGCGTGTTGCTGGGCCCGATGGGAGTCATCCTCGCCGTGCCGCTGACCGTGGTGGGCCTCGCCCTGCTGCGCGAGCTGGTGCGCTACGATCCGCCGGCTCTCAGCCCGCTGCCGCCGCTAGCCGCCTCGCCACCTTCCGAAGGGTGAAGGCAAGCGCGACAAGCGCAAGCCCGAACAGGATCGCCCAGGCGCCGATCCACCAGATGATGATCCTGGCGCCCAGCAAGGGTGCCACGAAGATGAGCACCGCGAAGATCAGGCTGATCGCGCCCGAGACGGCCATCAGGCCCTGCCCCGTCTCGCCGTCGAGGCGGATCGACGAAAGCAGCAGAAGCACGCCCAGCAGCGCCGCCTTCACGCCGATGATGAGGAGCAGGGCCGCGATTCCGAGCATCGGGAAGGCGAGCACGAGGAGCCCGAGCACCAGGCTGGCAACGGCCTCGACCCCGAGCCAGGCCCAGCTTTCGCCTTGGCGGGCGCGGCCGATGCTGAGCCACAGGCCGAGCACGCCATCGACGACCGCGAAGGCGGCGAAGACGATCAGCAGCGAGAGACCGGCGACGGCCGGGTTGGCGAAGGCGATGATGCCGAAGAGGATTCCGAGCGCCCCGCGCAGCAGCATCAGCCACCAGCGCCGCGCCAGCAGCGCCTTCAGATCGTCCGGAACCGAAAGCGCCTCTGCCATGTCACTCTCCCCTTGGTGGGATTAGCGCGCGGCCCGGGCCCGCCGTCAACCCGCGAGGCGCTTCGTCAGCCGATCGCCGTCGGCGGCGAAGCCGACCGTGCCCATAAGCGCCGCGACGAGCGGATCGCGGACCCTGAGCGCGAGATCGGCCGACCAGGCGCCATCGGGCGCGACCCGGAGATCGAGACCGGCCGCACCGCCGGGGGCTGCCAGCGGCAGCAGCAGCGACTCGCCGGCACAGGCCGGGGTTCCGGTGAGCATCGGGCTGGAGCCGATGACCGGCAGGCCGCCCAGCTCGGCCGTCACCTCGCCGCCGGCCGCCCGGCAGCGGCCGCGCGCGTCGGCTTCGAGAAAGGCGTCGCGGAAGCCCAGCGTGAGGGCGAGCGGCAGGGCCGGCTGCCGCCCCGCCAGCGGCAGGGTGAGCGTGCCCTCGAGGCCGGAGACCGAGCGCAAGCCGCGCCCCACGCCGACCCGGCCCGCCAGTCGCTCGCCCAGCCGCTCGAAGTGCAGTTCGGCCTTGCCGCGAAGCAGGGTCGCGGCGCTCAAGCCCGCCTCGACATCGCCGATGGCCAATCCGGCATAGCGGGCGTTGACGAGGCGCCCGTTCCAGATAGTGCCCGACACCGCGTCGGCCTCGAGCCCCGGCACGTAACGGGCGGTGACCCACGACAGGGGCAGGACGGCAATGGCGAGCGCGGCCAGCAGGAGAACAAGGCCAAGGCCAGGGAACCAGCGCATGGGGCCTGCCCTTGCCGGGCGGCGCGCGCCGGTCAAGCGGCGTTGACGGGCGCGCCCGCTTGCGCCAAGCGCCCCGGCGGCCGCCGGCAAAGGGGGCGGCAACAGGAGACAAGAATGTCGGGCTATCGCGTCGTCGTCGTCGGCGCCACGGGCAATGTGGGCCGCGAAATGCTGAACATCCTGGCCGAGCGGGAATTCCCGCTGGCCGACATTGCCGCCGTCGCAAGCCCGAGAAGCCAGGGCGACCGGATCGAGTTCGGCGAGACGGGGCGCGAGCTCAAGGTGCAGTCGATCGAGCATTTCGACTTCGCCGGCTGGGACATGGCGCTGTTCGCCGCCGGCTCCGGCCCGACGAAGGTTCACGCGCCGCGCGCGGCAGCGGCCGGCTGCACCGTCATCGACAATTCGTCGCTCTACCGGATGGACGCCGACGTGCCGCTGATCGTGCCCGAGGTGAACCCGGAGGCCATCGACGGCTATGCCAAGCGCAACATCATCGCCAACCCCAATTGCTCGACGGCGCAGATGGTCGTCGCGCTCAAGCCGCTGCACGATGCCGCCGGGATCCGGCGCGTCGTCGTCTCGACCTACCAGTCCGTCTCGGGGGCGGGCAAGGCGGGGATGGACGAGCTGTTCGCCCAGACGCGCGCCGTGTTCGTCGGCGACGAGAAGGAATCGGTCAAGTTCACCAAGCAGATCGCCTTCAACGTCATCCCCCACATCGATGTCTTCATGGGCGCCGACAGCGGCTATGACGGCTACACCAGGGAAGAGTGGAAGATGGCGGTCGAGACCAACAAGATCCTCTCGCCCGACATCAAGGTGACGGCCACCTGCGTTCGCGTGCCGGTGTTCGTGGGCCATTCGGAAGCGATCACGGTGGAGCTGGAGCGGCCGCTGTCGGTCGCCCGCGCGCAGTCGATCCTGCGCGAGGCGCCGGGCGTGATGCTCGTCGACAAGCGCGAGGACGGGGGGTACGTCACCCCGGTCGAGTGCGTGGGCGACTATGCCACCTTCGTCAGCCGGGTGCGGCGCGACCCCACGGTCGAGAATGGCCTCAGCTTCTGGTGCGTCTCGGACAATCTGAGGAAGGGCGCAGCGCTCAATGCCGTGCAGATCGCCGAGCTGCTCGGCCGGCGGCACCTGAAGAAGGCGGCCTGAGCCGGCCTGACGTGCCGGCAGCGGGTCAGCTGGCCTTCCCGAGCGCCTGGTCGAGATCGGCGAGGATGTCGTCGATATGCTCGATCCCGACCGACAGCCGGACATAGCCCTCGCTCACCCCCGTGCGCAGGCGGTCGTCGGGCGACAGCTGCGAGTGGGTGGTGCTGGCCGGATGGATGGCGAGGCTTCGTGCGTCGCCGATGTTTGCCACATGGTAGAACAGCTGGAGCGCGTCGATGAAGCGCCGGCCGGCCGCCATGCCGCCGGCCAGTTCGAAGCCGACGAGCCCGCCATGCCCGCCTGTCAGCAGCGCGTCGCGCCGGCGTGCCTCCTCGCCTTGCGCCAGCGAGGGGTGGATGACGCGGCTGACCTTGGGATGGCGGGCGAGATGGGCGGCCACGGCAGCGGCATTCTCGCAATGCCGCGCCATCCGCAGCGGCAGCGTCTCGATCCCCTGGAGGAACTGGAAGGCGTTCATCGGGCTCATGGCCGGGCCGAGGTCGCGAAGCAGCACGACGCGGGCGCGAAGCACATAGCCGATTCCGCCCATGGCCGCGCCCACCTCGGCCCATTTCGCACCATGGTAGCTGGGATCGGGCCGGTGCATCAGCGGCTGGCGGTCGGCATGCGCCTGCCAGTCGAAGCGGCCGGAATCGATGATCGCGCCGCCGATCGACGTGCCGTGCCCGCCGAGATATTTGGTGGTGGAATAGACGATGATCGCAGCCCCCTGGTCGAACGGCCGGGCGATCAGCGGGGCGGCCGTATTGTCCATGATGAGCGGGATCCCGAGCGGCCGGCCGATGTCGGCCACCTCCCTTGCCGGGAAGGCGCGAAGCCGGGGGTTGGGCAGCGTCTCGGCATAATAGGCGCGCGTGCGCTCGTCCGTCGCATGGGCGAAGGCGTCGGGATCGGCCGGGTCCACGAAACGCACCTCGATCCCCATGTCGGCCAATGTGTTGGCGAACAGGTTCCAGGTGCCGCCGTAGAGGTCGGTCGAGGAGACGATATTGTCGCCGGCGGCCGCGAGATTCTGGATGGCAAGCGCGCTCGCCGCCTGGCCGCTTGCGACGGCAAGCGCCGCCGCCCCGCCCTCGAGCGCGGCCAGCCGCTGTTCCAGCACATCGACCGTGGGGTTCATGATGCGGGTGTAGATGTTCCCCAGCTCCCTGAGCGCGAACAGGTTGGCGGCATGCTCGGTCGAGCGGAACTGGTAGGAGGTCGTCTGGTGGATGGGCACCGCGACCGAGCCCGTCGAAGGGTCGGCGCGCCAGCCGGCGTGCAGCGCCAGCGTCTCGGGCTTCCAGCCGCCTGTCATGCGTCAGCGTCTCCCTTCTTCGTGAGCCGGCCGGGCTCGTAGCGGCTTTCGAGGAACCGGCCCTCGACCTCGAGCGCGGTCAGGCTGTCGCGCGCCAGCGCCGTTGACAGCCGGTCAAGCTCGGTGCCGACCACCTTCAGCCCCTCGCGCAGATGGCCGGTCGCCTCGGGCGTCGCGCGATGGGTGGGCGGCACCTCGGCATAGGTCTTGACCAGCCGGGGCAGGTGATCGCCGATGAGGCGCCGCGCATCCTCGGCGAGCGGCGAGGCCGGCTCCAGGCGGGCCATGGCGGGGGTGAGCTGGTGCAGCTGCGCGAGGATCCGGTCCACCTCGCGCGCGGCCGCCGGCGGCAGCAGGCGGCGCTGGCCCTCCAGCCAGTCCTCGACCTGGGCCGGCAGCGCCTTCAGCGGCACCTGCGGCAGGGTCTCGAGCTTCGGCTCGGGCAGGCGCGGCCAGCTGGAAAAGAGGATCATGGCGGCAAGCGCGAGAAGCACGGTCGCCACGATCCCGCCGAAGCCGAGCGGCTGGACGAAGGCGCCGAACAGGATCGCCGAGACGACGACCGCAATCGCCGCCAGCAGCATGTTGCGCAGCCGCCGGCCGACGTGGCGGGCCTGCCGCTCCACGCGCCGGGCGCCGGCGGCGATCGCCTCGGGGGACTTGAGCGTTCGCGCCAGCCACTCGTCATAGCGGGCAAGCGCGTCGCGGGTTTCGGGCAGCATCGCCATGGACACCCCCTCAGCCGGCAACCGGCGAGAGCGGGCTCGGCTCGGCCGACCGCCCCTCGATCTGCGCCATCCCTTCCGCGCGCGCGATATAGCCCTTCGACTTCTCGACCTCGCCCGAGAGGGCCTCGACCGTCGACTTCATCGAATCGAGCGCCTGCAGCTTGAACTGGTCGATCGAATCCATCGTGTCGTAGATGTTCTGGAAGGCTTGGCGCAGCGTCTCGACGGGGATGGTGGACGAGGCGGCCTGCTTGTGGATCTCGGCCGTCTGCGTCTTCAGCATCGCGCCCGTCTGCTCGATGACATTGGCGGTCGTGGTGTTGAGCGCCGTGATCTGGTCGAGCACCAGCTTCTGCCCGGTGAGCGCCTGCGCGACCGTGACGGCGGTGCGCAGCGCCGAGACCGTGGTGGTGGACGCGCGATCGACGCCCTTCAGAAGCTCCAGATTGTTCTTCTTGACGAGGTCGAGCGCGAGATAGCCCTGCACCGAGACGGCCATCTGGGTGAGAAGGTCGGTGGTGCGCTGGCGGGTGTAGAAGAGCGCCGTCTCGCGGATCGCCTTGGCCTTGGCCGGATCGCTGGCGTCAAGCTCGATGGCGGCGGCCTCGAGCTTCTTGTCGAGCAGCTTCGACATGTGGATCATCTGCTCGAGCTTGCCCATCGCCTCCCACAGCTGCTTGCGCTCGGTATCGATGGCGGCATTGTCGCGCAGCAGCTCGTCCTTGCCGTTGGCGAGGCTCTTCAGGATCGTCGCGATGTGCGACTGGGCCGACTTGTAGCTGTCGAAATAGCTGCGCGCCCTGTCGCCGAAGGGCAGGATTCCGAACAGCTTGCGGCGGCTCGTCAGGCTGCCGCGCTTCGAGGGGTCGAGATCCTCGACGGTGCGGCGAAGCTCGGTCAGGTCGGTGCCAATGCTGTTGTCCTTGTCCATGGCGCGGACCGGCCGGTCGAGGAAACGGTTGGACAGACCTGCGGCCTCGGCGATCTGCGCCTGGCCGAGATTGGCGAGGCGATCGACCTGCTTGCCGAACTCGGGGCTGTTCGCATCCTGCTGGACGAGCGCGGCGATGAAGCCCTCGACCTTCTTTTCCAGCTCGGACTTCTGGCCTTCGCTCAGGGGCACGAGGCCGGCGGCCTCGTCGGGCGCAACGGTGGTGACGGGTTCGGGGGCTTCCAGCTTCAGCTTGGTCTCGGTCGCCATGCCTTGTTCCTCTGTTGTGCGGAAAAGCCCCTCTCTCGCGCACCGATTTGGCGTGTGGCGGCCCCCTTCGCAAGGGCAGGGGGCTCGGCTAGGCGTGAAGGGGATGGAGATCGAGAGCTTCGACGGCACGCGCTTGCAGGTGGCCGAGATGGGCAGCGGGCCGCCGGTCCTGCTGCTGCATGGCCTCTTCTCCTCGGCGGAGGTCAACTGGATCCGCTATGGCACGGCGCGCCGAATCGCCGAGGCCGGCTATCGGCTGATCCTGCCTGATCTTCGCGGCCATGGGCGAAGCGAGGCGCCCGATGACCCGGCGCGATGGCCGATGGACGTGCTGGCACTGGACGCCGAGCATCTGGTGCGCGCCCTCGACCTCGGCCCCGACCTCGTCGTCGGCGGCTATTCGCTGGGCGCGCGCACGACGGCGCGGCTGCTGGCCCGGGGGCTGCGCCCGCGCGCCGCGATCCTGGCCGGCATGGGGCTCGAGGGCCTGACGGACGGCACCCGCCGCGCGGCCTGGTTCATCCGCATGATCGAGGGGCGCGGCGGCTGGGAAAAGGGCAGCGGCGAATATGTGGCCGAACGCTTCATGACGGCCAACGTCGCCCTGCCTGACTGCATGATCCACCTGCTGAAGGCGCAGGCCGACACGCCGGCCGACGAGCTGGCGGCGCTCGACCTGCCGGTGCTGGTCGTCGCTGGCGCCGAGGATCGCGACAATGGCTCGGCGACCAATCTCGCGCGCCTTCTGCCCCGCGGGCGCTATGCCGAGATCCCGGGCACCCACATGGGCTCGGTCACACGGCCCGAGCTGGCCGATGCGATCCTCGCCTTTCTCGCCGAGATCGGGGCCGCGCGATGACCCGGGCCCTGCTGGCGCTGATCGCGCTTCTGCTCGTGGCCGGCTGCCAGCGCAGCGGCGGCAACGAGGCGCCGCCACGCCAGACGGCGGACGCGGAAATCCCGGTGCTGACCTCGCATCTCGTGGTGCCGGTGAAGGTGCCGATCGCCGAGCTGGAAGCGATGCTGAATGCCGAGGCGCCTCGGCAGCTCTGGTCCATCAACACGCCCGAGCAGGTTTGCGTGCCGCCGCAGCGGGTCCGCATCTGCCTGAAGCACGCCCGCCCCTGCGAGGGCGAGGCCTGCCGCGACGTGCCCTGCAAGGTGGGGACGGGCCGCTTCCGGGTGACGCCCGCCATCCGCTGCCGAATCGAGGGCGAGGTGACGCGCGGGGCCATCCGGCTCTCGGGCCGGGGGGAGACGATGCGGCTGTCGATGCCGGTCTCGGCGACGGTTCGCGCCCGCGACATCGGCGGCGTCATCCGGCAGGAAACCGCAACCGCCGCCGCCGAGGTCCAGGCCGACGTGCGCCTGCTCCTGCGCCCCGACTGGACCCCGGAAGCGCGCATCGACATCGACTATGGCTGGACGAAGCCACCGGGCATCGAGATTCTCGGCCGGCGGATCGGCTTTGCCAACCGGGCCGATCCGGAGTTGCAGAAGCTGGTCAGGCGGCTGGAGGCCGAGCTGCCGGCCCAGGTCGCGCGCCTCGACCTGAGACCGAAGGCCGAATCGGCGTGGAAGAGCGGCTTTGCCGTCGTCAGCCTCAACCGGCGAAACCCGGCCGTGTGGATGCGGGTGACGCCGCAGAAGGTCTCGTCAGGCGGCTATCGCTTCGAAGGGGACCATGTGGTGCTGCGCCTGGGGCTCGATGCCACCAGCGAGACCTTCGTCGGCCTGCCGCCGCCGCCGCCGCCCGCGCAGCCGCTGCCGCCGCTCAACCGGCTGGATGGCACGGCGGACAGCGGGCTCAACGTCCACATCCCCGTGCTCGCCGACTATGCCGAGCTGGTGCCCGTGCTCGAGCGCGAGCTGAAGAAGATCGAGGCGACGCCGCTCGACCTGCCGGTCGCGGGGCCGACCCGGGTCGGCTTCGGCACGCCGATCCTCTACACGGCAGTCGGCGGTCGGATCGCGGTCGGCCTGCCGATGACGGTGAAGCCCAGCCGCCAGATCCTGGCGACGCGCGGCACCGTGTGGCTGACCGGCGTGCCCTTCAACGAACCCGACAGCCGAAAGGTGATCATCCGCGACCTCACGATCGCCGGCCGCGCCGACGATGTGACGGGCAACCTGCTGCTGGTCGCCGCCCAGTCGCCGGAGGTGCTGGGCGCCGTCGAGGACGCGCTCAGGCTCGATTTCGAAGGCGATTTCGGGAAGCTGATGGTGAAGATCGACCGCGCGCTCAATCGCCTCCGGATCGGGGACATGGCCGTCAGCGCGACGATCACCGAGATCCGGAACGGCCGCGTGCTGCCCGTCGGCCAGGGGCTCTACCTGCCGGTTGCGGTGCGCGGCGAAGCCTCGCTCAGCCTGGAGCCGAACGCAGCCACGCCCCGGCGCTAGAGGTGCCTGCCGAACCAGGCGAGCGCATCCGCCCAGGCGGCCCTGGCAGAGGCTTCGTGGAAGCTGGGGCGATAGTCGGCGAGGAAGCCGTGATCGGCCTCCGGAAAGCGGCGGATGAAGCTCGGGCTGTTCGCTGCCTTCAGCGCCGCGTTCATGCGCTCGACGTCGGCGACCGGGATTCCCCTGTCGAGATCGCCATAGAGGCCGAGCACCGGGGCCTTCAGGCGGTCGGCCACGTCGATGGGGTTCAGCGGCTGCAAGGGGTTGGGCTGACCCACGAGGCGGCCGTACCAGGCGACACCCGCCTTCAGCGCCGGCTGGTGCGCGGCATAGAGCCAGGTGATCCGCCCGCCCCAGCAGAAGCCGGTGACGCCAAGCCGCCGCGAATCGCTGCCCGCCTTGCGCGCGAAGGCCGCCGCCGCGTCGAGATCGGCCATCACCTGTGCGTCGGGCACCCTGGAGACGATCTCGCGGAACAGCGTCTGCATGTCGGGCGCGGTCGTCGGGTCGCCCTGGCGCTGGAACAGGTCGGGCGCAAGCGCATGATAGCCGGCATGGGCAAAGCGGCGGGTCACGTCGCGGATCCATTCGTGCAGGCCGAAGACTTCCTGCACGACCAGCACGACGGGCAGGCGCCGCTTGCCCCGTGGCCGGGCGCAGTAGGCATTCATGGTGAAGCCGCCCGAGGCCGGGAAGGTCAGCATCCCGGCCTCGAGACCGTCCGTCCGCGTCTCGATCCGGGCCGCCGAGACGGGCTGGGCGGCCAGCGCATAGCCGAGCGCGGCCGCGCCCCCGCCAAGGGCCGCCCGGCGCGTGACGCCCGACAGGCGGACCCAGTTCTCGGTTTCGGGCAGGCGGTCGGCCATGGCAGGTCTCCTTCAGTCGGCGAGGATGGCGTGAACGAGCGGCCAGTCGCCCAGGGCCGCATCGAAGCGCGCGCGGTCGGCACCGCCGAGGGCGCGAATTGCATCCGCGAGCGCGCGGCGGGACTTGTCGGTGAAGCCCCGCGCCGGGGCCTCGACCCCGTCGAGGCGGACCGTGCGGCTGCCATCGGCAAGCGCCCGGGCATTGGCCACCAGGAAATCGGCAAAGCCCATGGCATTGCGCCCCAGCAGCGGCGCGAGTCGGCGGGCGACCGTCTCCAGATCGTCCCACGCGCCTGGCCCTTCGCCGCCCGCGTCCGCCCGTGCGCGAAGCCGGGCGTGGAAGCTCGTGAGCGCCGGCGCGCGCGGGGCGACATGGGCCGAAGCCACGGGTTCCCACAGCAGGCCGGCCTCAAGATAGCCCCAGAGCGCCGCGTCGGCGAGGCCGGGGCGGCTGCCGGCAAGGAAGGGCGATCCGGCCAGAATGGCCTGGAGCGCATCCACGATTCCATCGAGCAGGGCTCGCACCGCATCGGCATTTTCGGGCGCGATCCCGTTCGCTTGGCCCGCCGAAACGAAGAAGCGCTCGACCCCGGCTGCCGTCCGCTCGACCTTGTCGGCGAGAGGGGGCGGCACCTCGGCTCCCTGGGGGAGGCCGAACAGGTTGAGCGCGCCGACGCGGGCGACCCAGGCCCGGGTCTCGGGATCGACCGGCCGCCAGGCGAGCGTCGCGCGGACCATCCACTCGTCGAGCCATTCCTCGGCGATGCGGACGAGGGCCGCGAGCGCCGGATCGCCCGGCAGGAGCGACCGGCCGGGGTGGCGGCGGCTGAGCTCAAGCGCGATCGTGGTCGAATCGACGAGCCAGTCGCCCTCGGCCGTCTGCACCACCGGGAAGCGGTGATAGCCGCCGACCGCGGCCTCCACGCGCTCCTTGACGTCGAAGCTCTTCAGCCGATCGTCCACCTCGAGGCCAAGGAGGCGCATCGCCGCCCAGGCCTTGCGCGTGTAGAAGCTGGGCTGGGTGCCGTAGAGGATGTGCATGGCGCCCGTCCTAGCAGGCCGCTAGGACCGTGCCATGCTGGTGATATTGGGGCAGGGCTATTCGGGGCGCTTCATCGCCGAGGCGGCGCGGGCGGTCGGCCTGCCGGTGCTCGGCGTGCGCCGGCGCGCGGGCGACGCCTGCCTCGCCTTCGACGATCCGGCGCTGCCGGACGCGCTGGCCGGGGCGACCCACATTCTCTCCTCCGTGCCGCCCGACGCGGCAAGTGGCGACGACCCGGTGCTGGCGCGGTTCGGCGGCCTTCTCGAACGCCATCCGGGCTGGCTCGGCTATCTCTCGTCCACGGGAGTCTATGGCGACACGGGCGGCGCCTGGGTGGACGAAAGCGCGCCCGTCGGCGGCGGGCGGCGCTCGGCCCGAACGGCGGCCGATCTCGGCTGGCAGGCGCTCGGCGCCACCGTCTTCCGCCTGCCCGGGATCTATGGACCCGGCCGCTCGGCGCTCGACCAGGTGCGGGCCGGCACCGCCCGACGGATCGACCGGCCCGGCCACCGCTTCAACCGGGTGCATGTGGCGGACATCGCCGGGGCGGTCGTCGCCGCGATGGACCAGCGCGCCGGCGGCATCTTCAATCTGGTGGACGAGCGCCCGGCCGAGCCGCGGCACGTGACGGAATTCGCCTGCGGTCTGCTGGGCGCGCCGCTGCCGCCGCTCGAGCCGCTCGAGATGGCCACGCTATCGGTCATGGCGCGCGGCTTCTGGTCGGAGCGGCGATTGGTCGCCTCGGCGCGCCTCGCCAAATGCCTTGGCTATCGCCTGCGCCATCCCGACTATAAGGCGGGTCTGACAGCCATCCGGGCGGGAGAATCGCGATGAAGTTCGGGAGCAGCCAGATCGGGGTCGGAAAGTCGGTCGCGCGGGTCGAGGATTCGCGCCTGCTGACCGGCCGGGGGCGCTACACCGACGATGTCCAGCTGCCCGGGCTTCTCCACGCCGTCACGCTCCGGAGCCCGCATGGCCATGCCGAGATCCGCGGGATCGATACCTCGGCGGCGCGCGCCGTGCCGGGGGTGAAGGCCATCTACACCGCAGCCGATGTGGCCGACTATGGCGAGATCCCCTGCATCGTGCCGCTCTCGGGCCCCATCCGCACGCCGCGCCGGCTGCTCGCCGAGGATCGGGTCCGTTTCGTGGGCGACGGCGTCGCCTTCGTGGTCGCCGAGACGCGCGAACAGGCTCGCGCGGCGGCCGAGGCCATCGAGGTGGACTATGCCGAGCTGCCGGCCGTCGCCAGCATCGAGGCCGCCATCGCGCCCGACGCGCCCCGCATCTGGCCGGACGCGCCTTCGAACGACCTGTTCCTGTGGGAGGCGGGCGACCGGGCGGCGGCCGAATCAGCGATCGCCTCGGCGCCGCATGTGACGCGCCTCAGGATCGTGCAGAACCGCGTGGCGCCGACCAGCATGGAGGTGCGCGCCGCCGTCGGCGAATGGGCGGACGGTGCCGGCTTCACGCTGCATGTCGGCAGCCAGGGGGTGGCCGGCATGCGCGCCATGCTGGCGGGCATGGTGATGAAGTGCCCGCCGGAGCAGCTCCGGATCGTCACCGGCGACGTCGGCGGCGGGTTCGGGATGAAGACCTTCATCTACCCCGAATATGCACTCGTCCTGCACGCCGCACGCGCGCTGGGCCGGCCGGTCAAG
>JBKBUL010000030.1:16749-22737 GCA_046290045.1 Sphingomonadaceae bacterium | reverse complement strand
GTCGAGCGCCCACAGGCCCCAGAAGGTGAAGGCGAGGTTCAGCGTGGCGGCGGGGCGCGGCACGGTGCCGGGCACGGCCGGTTCGCCCGGCTTCGCCCAGGGGGTGGCGGCCGTCACCAGCGGCAGCAGGGCGGCGACGAAGGCGCGCCCGGCGGCACCCGCCGCCGCGCTCTCGCCCACTTCGAACAGCAGGGTGCGGGCGTAGGGAAAGCCGGTGCGCGAATAGGCCTCGAGGATCCCGCCCTGCAGGTCGCCGCGCTCGAGCTGGACGCTGGCCGCCGTCATGCCGTCTCGCCCGGTGCCTTGAGCGGCGGCGCGGCGAGCGCCACCCCGTCGGAGCGGATGACGCCTGGCGCCTGCGCCGGCTCGGGCGCGTCCGGCCTGGTCTCGGCGAGGAAGGCGCCGAAGGCCCGGTGCAGGGCCTCGGGGTCCTCGAGCTGATGGTCCTCGGCGAAGCGGGCAAAGCGCTGCTGCAGGTGGAGCGCCTTCAGCACCGTGGACAAATCGCTGTCGGGGAAGGGCGGGAAGGGCTGGCGCCCTGTTCGCGACAGGGCCAGAAGCCCGGCCGTGACCCCGCCGACCAGCGCGACCGCGAGGCCGAGCCACAGGGGCGGGCCGGACATCAGCCGGCCGAGCAGGAACAGGCCGAGTGCTACGCCGCCGGCCAGCAGCCCCAGTCGCCCGAGCGTCAGCCCCTCGAGCTTCGGCTCGCCGTCATGATAGCCGTTGAAGCTCATCGTCGTCTCGACCTGGCCGCGCTTCAGGTGGCGCGCGAAGCCGGCGGCGTCGGTCACGCCCTCGAAGCCGTGGGTTGCCTCGAAGATGGCGCGCATCTCGGCCTCGGCGACGGTCCACATGTGCGCGGCCCAGCTGTCGAGGCCGCCGTCCGGTGCGTCGGTGCGGTCGATGTCGGCCGAGACGAGAAGCCAGGGGCGCGACAGAACGTCGAAGGGGGGCTGCGCCTTCAGCGGCCGCCTGAGCAGGATGTTGAGGATGGGGTCCAGCGGGTTCCGCCCGCCCCACATCGGCTGGTCGATCACGACGAGGCGGGCGAAATGGGTGCGGCGGCAGCGCGCGAAGGGGCTGACGAGGCCGGCGTCCGCCGTCTCGGGGTTCTGCTGCGCGGTCGGCAGCAGGGCGAGTTCCTCGCGCAGATGGTGCGACCAGGGGACGGTTCGGCCATCTCCGTCGGTGACGAGCCCGAGCCGGACGGGAAACAGGCCCGTGAAATAGAGATGGCCGCCGTCGAGCGTCGGCATCAGTCGGCCCCCGTCGCGCGTGCGCCCCAGCGCGCCAGCATGCGTTCGATGCGATTGGCGTCGGCGCGGCGCGTGTCGTTGGAGGCGACCGGGGCGAAGCCGGGCGAGCCGAGATCGTTGGTGACGACGCCCAGCTCGCGCGCAAAGGCATCGGCGAAGGCCGCCGGGCCCTGCCGGTGTGCATCGGCAAGGCGAAGGACGGCGCGGCGAACTCGAAGTGCCGCCTTCACGTCGCGCTGCGCGGCGCCCGGCGTCGCGTTGTAATAATAGTCGGTGTCGACCTGGTTGGCCCGGATGTAGGCCTTGAAGGGGCTGACGGGGATCGACTTCGGATACTTGGTGGACGCCCACCAGAAGCTGTCGAGGCCGGACGGGATTCCGTCGGCGAAGGCGTCGATATACTGGTCCCAGGTGCCGTTGAAGTTCGAGCAGAAGAGCATGTAGTCGTTGGATAGCTGCTCCTGCGGCTGGCCGAAGTCCGGCCAGGCGCCGCGGCGGATCACCACCCAGCGCGCGAAATGGATGATCGACAGGCCGAGCAGCCCGGCCAGCCGGCTGGGGATGGCCCGCGCGGCATGGAACAGCAGCACATTGACCCAGGTGCGGCCCGGCCGCATCGGCGTCAGCACGTTCATGGCATAGGCCTTGCCGGCCACGTTCGACATGCCGCTCCCCCTTCGCCCCTGCGGCCAGAATGGCATGAATTAACCATTTGGCAAGCCGGGTGGACGCATCCGGGCTTGCCAGCCCGGGGCGCGCGCGCGCAGGCGCTGGCCTGAGATGCCCTGGCTCTGGCCGCTTCTGGGTGCCCTTGCGGGGCTGGTGGCGGGCTCGTTCCTCGCCACGGTTGCCGTGCGCTGGCCGGCCGGGCGCCCGCTCACGGGCCGGTCGGCCTGCGACGGCTGTGGCAGCCCGCTCGGCGTGGCGCAACTGGTGCCGATCCTGTCGTTCCTGTGGCTTCGCGGCCGCTGCCGCCGCTGCGGCGCCGCCATTGACCGGAGGCACCCGGCCTTCGAGGCGGCGGCCGCCCTCATCGGCGCCATGGCGTTCGCGGCCGTTCCCGGCCCGGTGGGTCTCGCCGGCGCGCTGTTCGGCTGGGGCCTGCTGCTGCTGCTCGCGCTCGACCTCGAGCATTACTGGCTGCCGGATGCCGTCGTGCTGCCGCTGCTGGCGCTGGGCCTCCTCGCCGGCCCGGCGCCGCTTGCCGACCGGGCGCTTGCCGCCGCCCTGCTGGGGGGTGGGCTGTTGCTGCTGCGGCTGGGGTTCGCCGCCGTTCGGGGGCGCGAGGGGCTGGGGCTGGGTGACGTGAAGCTGGGGGCGGCGATCGGGGCATGGTTAAGCCCGCTTCTCATCGGGCCGTTCCTGCTGCTGTCGGCGCTGGCTGGGCTATGGCTCGCGTGGGCGGTGCGGCGGCGGACCAGGCGGGCCGAGGTGCCCTTCGGTGCGGCCATGGCGGTCGCGGCCTTCCCGCTGTGGCTCTGGCTGGCCGGCGCCCGGCGACTCGAGGCTGTCACGGGGGCATGTGTATGGGCCTGTGGATGAACTCGGGGATGATCTGGGGGCGGCCTCTGGATGCTGGCGCAGGGGGTGCCAAGGCCTTGAAGCGAATCGGAATCAGCCCTACCCCCCGGGGGCTGGGGGACAGCAACAGAAGAAGCCGGAAGGCAGGACGGCCGTTGACGACATGTGATCCTTCGCGTTCCGGCCTCGTCGGTCGCCGCCCGAACGGGGCTTCGGCTCTCGGCTGATGGCGCGCGCGCTTCATCCCGGCCATGCGCTGTTGCTGGCGCTCGCCCTGCTTGCCGCTCTCCTCGGCTGGCGGGCCATGACGGCGATCCGCGCGCCCCTGCCCGCGCCGCCGGCTGTCGCGGCACCGGCCCTGCCCGATCGGGCGTTGCTCGCCCGCTTCGATCCCTTCTTTCCGGCCCGGGTCGGTTCGGGCGAGACGCTGCCGGTCACCTCGCTGCCCTTCAGCCTGCACGGGGTTCGCGCCGATGCCGCCACCGGCCGTGGCAGCGCCATCATTGCCGCGGGCGACGGGCAGCAGCTGGTCTATCTGGTGGGCGAGAGCATTGCCGAGGGCGTGACGCTGGCGGCGATCGCCGCCGACCATGTCGTGCTCGACCGGGGCGGCACGCGCGAGGCGCTGTGGCTCGATTCGGCCGGGCCGAACGCGCCGGCCCGTCGGGACGAGACCGCCTATGAGCCGCTGTCGGTCGCCGTCGATGAGACGGAATCGAACCTGCCGCCCTCCGATTCGCCTGCGCCGCCCCCGCCCTCGGCCGTGATGCCGGCGGTCCGGGCCGGCGAGTGACCATGGTGGCCTTCCGCCCCCGCCTGCTGGCCGGCCTGCTGCTGGCCGTCGCGCTGCTGGCGCCGCCGGCCGCCGCGCAGGTGACGGTGAACCTGCGCGACGCCGACATCCGCGCCTTCATCGACGATGTGGCCCGGGTGACGGGCGCGAGCTTCGTGATCGACCCCCGGGTGCAGGGCAAGGTCTCGGTCGTCTCGGAGCGGCCGCTCGGCCGCAACCAGTATTTCGAGCTGTTCCTCGCGACCATGCGCGCCAATGGCTTCGTGGCCGTGCCGACGGGCACCGGCCAGTATCGCGTGCAGCCGGCGGAGCCGGGTGCGGGAGTCGGCACGGCCGGCGGCGCGCGCTTCTCGACGGCGGTCATCCCGCTCACCAACATCGACGCGCAGGCCGCCGTCGACTCGCTCCGCCCGGTGCTCAGCCGCAACGGCTCGGCGGCCGCCAACCGGACCGGCAATGCCGTGATCGTGGCCGACTTCGCCGACAACATCGCCCGCGCCCGCCAGGTGCTGCGCGAGATCGACCGCGACCGCACGACGACGCAGGTGGTGCAGCTGCGCAATGCCGGTGCGCGCGACCTTGCGCAGTCGCTCCAGCGCCTCGTCACCCAGCCGGGCGGGGGCGCCGAGGGCCAAGCGGTGCAGGCGGTCAGCATCGTGCCGATCGATGCGTCCAACTCGCTCGCCATCCGCGGCGAGGCGACCCAGGTGAAGCGGGTGGCCGACCTCGCGCGCGATCTCGACCGGCGCGGCGCCGGCTCGGAATCGCGCGTCATCTTCCTGCAGCACGCCGATGCGGGGGCGGTGCTGCCGGTGCTGCAGCAGCTTGTCGGCCAGGCGCCCACGCCGGTCGGCAGCGCGGCGGCCGGCCCGTCGTTGGCTGGCACGCCCTTCGGCCGCGTCGCTGCCCAGGCAGCGGCCGATTCGGCACCCGCGACTGCCGCCAATGTCGGCGCGGCCGCCGGCGGCGATCCGCGCCGGCGCGCCATCATCGCCCGCTACGAAGGCGCGAACGCCCTCATCATCTCGGCCCCGCCCGAGATCCAGCGCGAGCTGGGCGAGATCATACGCCAGCTCGATACCCGCCGGGCGCAGGTGCATGTCGAGGCCATCATCGTCGAGATCTCGGACACGGCGGCCAAGCAGCTGGGCGTGCAGTTCCTGCTGTCGGGAACGCAGGGGACGGTTCCGCTCATCAGCTCCAACTTCTCGAACGCGGCACCGAACCTGCTGGCGATCGCCGGCGCGATTGCCGCCGACAAGGGGGTGATTCCCGAGGGCAGCACGGCGGACGCCTTCCGCCAGGCGGCCGTCAACTCGCTTCTGAACACCACGGGGGTCACGGGCGGGCTGGGCAGCATCGGCAACAATGCCGTGTTCGGCTTCGTCATCAACGCGGTGCGCGCCGACCAGAATTCGAACATCCTCTCCACGCCCTCGATCGTGACGCTCGACAACCAGCCGGCGCGGATCCTGGTGGGGCAGGAAATCCCGGTGACGACGGGCGAGGCGCTGGGCAACAACCTCGACAACAGCTTCCGGACCGTCCAGCGGCAGGATGTGGGGATCCAGCTTTCTGTTCGCCCGCAGATCAACGCCGGCGGCACGGTGACGCTGACGATCCGGCAGGTGGTCTCCTCGATCGCCTCGACGGTTGCCGAGCGCGACTTCGTGCTGAACAAGCGCGAGCTGGAAACGGCTGTGACGGTGGGCGACGGCCAGATCCTGGCGCTGGGCGGCCTGCTCGACGATGCCGAGCGGCGCTCGCTGCAGAAGATCCCGGGGCTCGGCGACATTCCGGGCATCGGGCTTCTGTTCCGCTCGCGCACCAACCAGCGGGTCAAGACCAACCTGATGATCTTCATCCGGCCGACGATCGTGCGCAGCCAGGCCGACGCCGACCTTGTGACGGCGAGCCGCTGGGACAATATCCGCGACATGCAGACGATGCGCGAGGGCTTCTCGAGGCTGGATGCGCTGGCGTGGGACTATCTGCGCACGCCGCCCCCCTTCCGCCCGGCGCCGATCACCCCGGCGCCCGCGCCCGCGCCCGCGACACCGCGGTGAGCGAGCCGAGCGCAGGCCCGGCCTTCGGCGCGGCGGCCGGCCCGTCGGGCGAACGGGCGCCGCGGCTCCTGCCCTATGCCTTTGCGCGCCGCCACGGCGTGCTGCTGGCCGAGGGCGACCGGCTGCTGATGCGGCGCGAGGCGGCGCCTGCGGCCATCCTCGAGGCGCGCCGGGTCGCCGGCCGGCCACTCAGCCCCGAGACGATTGGCGACGAGGCGTTCGACCGGCTGCTGTCGGAAACCTACGCGACCGACGGGCTGTCGGGGGGCAGCGACACGGGGGAAGCCTCCCAACCCGACAAAACCGAAGAAGGAACCCCAAACCCCCCTCAAAACGGAGAAGAGAACAC
>JBKBUL010000030.1:0-16739 GCA_046290045.1 Sphingomonadaceae bacterium | reverse complement strand
GTTCGACCGGCTGCGGTCGGAAACCTACGCGACCGACGGGCTGTCGGCGGCCGCCGATGTGGCGGCCGCCTCCAACCTCGCCAGCCTCGCGCGGGAATCCGCCGACCTTCTCGACAATGACGATGCCGCCCCCGTCATCCGCCTCATCAACGCGCTGGTCGCGCAGGCGGTGCAGCAGGGTGCCTCCGACATCCATCTTGAGCCGCAGGACGAGGGCATGTCGGTTCGCCTGCGGCGCGACGGGGTGATGGAGGAAGTGCTGCGCCTGCCGGCTGCGGTCGCGCCCATGCTGGTCAGCCGGGTGAAGGTGATGGCCCGCCTCGACATCGCCGAGAAGCGGCTGCCGCAGGATGGGCGCATCTCGCTGACGCTCGGCAACCGCGGGCTCGACGTGCGCGTCTCGACGCTTCCGGCGCGCGGCGGCGAGCGGGTGGTGATGCGCATCCTCGACCAGGCGGCGGTCGGCCTCGAGCTCGACGACCTCGGGCTTGACCCCGCGACGCACGGGGCGCTCGCCGAGGCGCTGGGCGCCCCCAACGGGATCCTGCTGGTGACGGGGCCGACGGGCGCCGGCAAGACGACGACGCTCTATGCGGCGCTCAAGCGGCTGAACGATGGCCGGCGCAACATCCTGACGGTCGAGGACCCGGTCGAATATGCGGTGCCGGGCGTCGGCCAGACGCAGGTGGACACGCGCGTCGGCCTCACCTTCGCGCAAGGGTTGCGCGCCATCCTGAGGCAGGACCCGGACGTGGTGATGGTGGGCGAGATCCGCGACCGGGAGACGGCCGAGATCGCCGTGCAGGCCGCACTCACCGGCCACCTCGTGCTCTCGACGGTGCACGCCAATTCGGCGGCCGGCGCCATCACCCGGCTTCGCGACTTCGGAGTGGAGACCTTCCTGATCGCCGCGACGCTTCGGGCTGTCGTGGCGCAGCGGCTGGTGCGCCTCGTCTGCCCGCATTGCGTGACCGACGAGCCGCTCGCCGCGCCGCTTTCCGCGCGCCTCGGCCTGCCGGCCGGCCTGATGGTCGCCAAGGCCAATGGCTGCGCCCAGTGCCGCCATACCGGCTACCAGAAGCGGCGCGGCCTGTTCGAGCTGATCACCGCCGACGGCCCGGTGCGCGCGCTCATCAACGAGGGCGCGTCCGAGGCGCGGATCGAGGCCGCCGGCCTGCATGTGAGCCTGAAGGAAGCAGCGCGCGCCGCGGTGCGCGACCGGCGCACCACGCCGACCGAGGTGCTGCCGCTGTTCCAGGGCGAGATCGCGCGCGAGCCCGGCGGCCAGCTGCTGCCGGGCCTGCCGGCGTGAACATGCCCTCCCGGCCGCGGCCCGCGGCCGAGCTTCCCTTCTGGAAGCGCCCGATCCGGCTGGTGGCCGCGGCCGATCCCGCCGAGCCGAAGCTGTCGGGCCAGGCCCGCGCCACGCTGGTCCGCCAGATGGCGACGCTGGCCGCGGTGATGCCGATCTCGGACGCGGTCGCGACGCTCGCCCGCCAGCCCGGCCGCGCGCCCGAGAAGGCGGTGCTGGCGCGCACCAACCGGGGGTTGCAGGCGGGAAGCTCGCTTGCCGCCGCGCTTCCGCCCTCGGCCTTTCCGCCCGAGGTGCGCGCGACCATTGCCGCCGGCGAGGCCTCGGGCCGGCTGCCGCTGCTGCTGGCGCGGCTTGCCGACACGCTGGACGCGCAGGTGGCCCTGCGCTCGCGGCTGATCGCGGCGCTTGCCTATCCGGTGCTGCTGCTGGTCGTGGCGGTCGGCGTCATCCTCGCCATGCTGGTCTTCGTGGTGCCCGGAATCGCCGAGCAGCTCACCGGCTCGGGCCAGCCGCTGCCCTGGCTCACGCGGGCCGTGCTCGCCGTCTCGGGCTTCGTCCAGCGCTTCTGGGCGTTGCTGCTCCTGATGCCGCTCGCTGCCGGCGCGGGCCTCTGGGCCTGGGCGCGGCGGCCGGGCAACCGGCTCAAGCTCGACCAGTGGCTGCTCCGCCTGCCCGGCGCGGGCCCCTGGCTGTCGGCGCTGGAGGCGGTGCGCTGGTCGCGGCTGCTCGCCACCATGCTCTCGGCCGGCCTGCCATTGGCCGAAGCGCTGCAGATCACGGCGCCCACGCTCACCAACCGCGCCTGGACCGACGCGACCGAGCGGATTGCGGGCCAGGTGCGCGCCGGCTCGTCGCTGTCAGCCGCCATCGCGCTCCTGCCCGAGCCGCCGGGGCTGCTCGTCTCGCTTGCCCAGTCGGGCGAGGCGTCGGGCCGACTGGCGCCGCTGCTCGAGTCGGCCGCCACCAGCCTCGACCGGCAGCTGTCCGACCGCAGCCGAACCTTGCTTGCGCTCGCCGAGCCGGCCATCATCGTCGTGCTGGGCGGCCTCGTCGGTCTCATCATCCTGTCGGTGCTGCTGCCCATTCTCGAACTCAACACGCTGGCCGGTGCGGCCGTCGGAGCTGGCTGATGACGATCGTTGCGAACACCCCGGGCGGAAGGCCGCGCCGCCGCGCGGAATCAGGCTTCACCCTGGTGGAGCTGCTCGTCGTGCTGGCGATCATCGGCCTGTTGACGACGGTCGTCGTCATCAACGTGCTGCCGATGCAGGGCCGCGCCCAGGTGCAGAAAGCGCAGGCCGACATCGCGCTCATCGAACAGGGCCTCGAGCTGTGGCGGATCGAGATGGGCCGCTACCCGACGCCCGAGGAAGGCCTGGCGGCGCTGACCGCGCCCATCGGCATGGGCGCGAAGCTGAAGAAGCTGCCCGACGATCCCTGGGGTCGGCCCTATCGCTATGCCGTGCCGGGCGAGAATGGCCGGCCCTATGTCGTCTTCTCGCTGGGCGCCGACGGCGAGCCGGGCGGGGAGGGCGAGGCGGCCGACCTGCGGAGCGACCGGGGATGAGGCGGGGGCCGCAGGCGAACGGGCCCGAGGCCGGCTTCGCGCTGGTGGAGCTGCTGGTGGCGATGCTGCTCTTGAGCCTCGTCGGCCTGACACTGGCGCGCTTCCAGACCTTCCAGCTCGCCGGCGCCTCGGGGCTGGCGGCGGCAGCCGCAGCGCGGCTCGAGGCCGACAATCGCGCCGTCGATCTTCTCGCCATGACGGATGCGCCGGCCGCCCCCCTGTCGGGGGTCAGCCGCAACTTCGGCCGGGACTGGTATTGGACGGCGACGCCCGGCCCCTCCCCGGACCCGATGCTGATGCCCGACCTCGTCGCGATCGAGATCGGCGTCTCGCTTGAACCCGGCGGGCCAGCGGTCGTCACCCGGAGGCTGCTGCGCCCGCGCTCCCTGTCCGACGATGCGCCGGGCGAGGGCGCGCGGCCCGCCAGCCCCGCCGGGGCCACGGCCTGAGATGGCGGCGCGCCGCAACATGGCCGCGCGCGGTGCAAGGGCGCCACGGGCTGCCGGCTTCACGCTGGTCGAGATGCTGGTGGCCGTGCTGCTGTTCGGGATCGTCGCCAGCATCGCCGCCGCGCTGACGGGAAGTGCCGCGCGCAGCTTCGCGACCAGCGACACGGCGCTCGCCCGCGTGTCCGACCTCGAATCGGCCCGCGCCCTGCTGGCCGCCGATCTTGGCCAGGCAGCGCCCCGCCCCAGCCTTGCCGCCGACGGCCGCATCCTGCCGGCCTTCACCCTGCTGCCCGAAGGCTTCGTGCTGGTGCGTCGCCGGCCCGAGGGCGCGGTGCCCGCCATCGAGAAGGTCGCCTGGGGTCTGGTCGATGGCCGGCTGGTGCGCCAGCCCTTCCCGGCGATCGATGGCGCCGAGCCGGCCGGCGCGATCGAGATCGTGCCCGGCGTCGAGGCGATCCGGCTGCGCGTTGCGGGGCCCGAGGGCTGGACCGACCACTGGGCGCCGGCGCGGCCCGAGGCGCTGCCGCGCGCGCTGGAGCTGGAGCTGGTGCGCGCCGATGGCCTGTCGGTGACGATGAAGTTCCTGGTGGCGGCATGAGGAAGCCCCGGCCTTCGCGCGAGCGCGGCGCGGCGCTGTTCGCGGTGCTCGCGATGATCCTGGTGCTCGCCGGCTTCGCGAGCCTCGGCCTTGGCCGCCTCAAGGCGACGACCGACCGGGTATCGGATGCCGAAGCGCTTTCGGAAGCGCGGCTGATGGCGAATGCCGGCGGTGCGGCGGCGCTGGCGCTCGTGGCCAGCCTGAAGGCGCGTGCCCGCAACAGCGGCGGCAGCTTCGGAGACCCCATCGGCCTGCCGGTCGAGGGGGGGACGGTGCGCCTGTCGTTCCGGGATGCCGGCGCCTGCTTCAACCTGAACAGCCTCGCGGCCCCGCCGCGATCGGCCGGCGACGCGGGCACCGGCGCGCTGGCGCAGGCGCGCCCGCAGGATTTCGCACGCCTGCTGGCGGCGGCGGGGATCCCCTTGCTCGACGCCGATCGCCTCGCCCGCGCGACGGCCGAGCGGCTGTCAGCCACCGGCCTGCTCTGGGCCGACGCCAGCGAATGGACCAGCGTTCCGGGCGTGACGCTCGCGCACTGGCGCCTCGCCGCCCCGCTGCTGTGCGCGCTTCCCAACCGCGAGGCGGCGGCCATCAACGTCAATTCGCTCGGGCCCGAGCAGGCGCCGCTGCTGGTCGCGATGGGGCTTGCGCCCGACGAGGCGCGCCGCGCGCTGGCGGCGAAGCCCCCCGGCGGCTGGACGTCGGGCAACCAGTTCTGGGGCGAGGCGTCCGCCTCGGGCACGCCCGAGACGGCCGCGGCGCAGCTTCTGGGGGCGAGCAGCCGCTGGATCGCGCTCGACATCGAGGCCGAGACACCCCGCGCGCGGGTCGCGCGGACCCTGATCCTCGACACCCAGCGGGCGCCGGCGCGGGTGGTGGCCAGCCGCTGGACGGAATCGGCGGTGAAGACATGATCCTGAAACTGGTCACCCCGGATGGTCTCGCGCCGTTGGGCCCCGAGGGCGAGGCGGGGCCGCTGGTCGCCGTGCTGCCCGGTGACGGCGTGGCCCTGCACCGCGTGCAGCTGAGCGAGAGCGAGGCGGCCGCCCGGCTGGCGGAAGCGCGGATGCGCGCCATCGATCTCGCCGCCCAGCCCGAAGCTGACCTCCATGTCGCCGTCGGGCCCGCCGATGCGCAGGGCTTCTCGTGGATCGGCATCGCCGATCGAACGGCGCTTGCCGCAGATGTGGAGTCGCTTCGGGAACAGGCCCCGACGGTCGCGCATCTGGTGCCGGCCGCGCTGCTTCTGCCGCAGCCCGACAGCGGGCCGGCGATGGCGGGCCTCGATGGCCGTGTGCTCGTCAACACGGGCGAACTGGCCGGTCTCGTCGAGCCGGAGCTTGCGAAGCTGCTGACCGGCGCAGTGCTGCCGCCGCGCCCCGAGGCGCTGCCGCCCTTCGCGCCGGTGCCGCCCGACGAGGTGGCCGGCGTGCCGCTCGACCTGCTGCAGGGCGACTTCGCACCGCGCCGCGCCTGGTGGCGCGAGCGGCGCTTCCGCATCGCCGCGCTGCTTCTGGGTGCGCTGGTGCTGCTGCTGGCGCTGGCGCCATTTGCCATCGAGCGCGGCCGGGCGGCGGCCGCGATCGTCGGCTATGACTCGGCCGTGGTCGAGCTGGCGCGAACCGCGCTGGGCAGCGCGCCCGACGATGCGGGCGCGGCCTCCGCCGCGCTGGCCGAGGCGCGGCGCGCAGCCGAGGGCGGCGCCATCGGCGCCCGCCTCTCGCATGTGGCCGCCCGCCTCGAGACCGTGCCCGGCGCCCGGCTCGAGCGGGTTGCGCTGCTGCCGGACGGCAGCCTCGCCCTCCTGCTCGGCGGGCCGGCGGAATCCATCACCCAGGCGCAGCAGGCGATCCTGTCGGGCGGGTTCGCGGGGCAGGCCGAAGGCGCCGCGCTGACGCTCTCCGACCGGCGCGCGGCCGTGGCGCCGGCCGACGCCAAGCCTCTCGAGCGGGCGATGGCGCGCTTCGTGGCGGCGCGAACCGATGCCGCCTTGCTGGCGGCCGCCCGTGCCCGCCCGGCGCCGCCCGATGCCGCGCAGATCCAGGCGGCCTTTGCCGCCGCCGGCCTCGCCGACGCCGTGGTCGCACCGGGCACGCGGGGCCCGCGGGTCAGCGTGCCGGCGGCACGCGCCACCGTTCTGCTGCCCCTGTTGGCCGACCTCGAGCTTCGCGGCGCCCGGATCGTGCAGCTGGCAATCGCCGGCAACGCCGACCAGACGCTCAACGCCACCCTCGAGACGGAGGCTCAGCGCCCATGATCCTCCTGTCGCTGCTCGCGTCCAGCCTCCTGGGCCTTACCGAACTGCCGCCGCAGAAGCTGGCCCGCGGCCGCTGCGTCACCTTCCTGTGGACCCGGACGGAAACGCCGATCCGGATTGCGATGGTGGATGAGACGGCGCGCACCATGCGCCTCAACCGCGGCCGGCAGATGGTGGACATCGCCCAGCAGGCCGCGAACTTCTATGCCGGGCACGGCTACATGATCACGCTGACGCTGGGTTTCACCGAGCGGGAGGGGCTGGCCGGCGGCACGCTGGTGGACGGCGGGGTGATGCGGATCGAGCAGCCCGGCGGCGAGGCCGTGGTGGTGCCGGTGGGCGGGATGCGCGCCTGCCAATAGGCCCACCGGGGCCGGGGTTCAGATGCGGCAGCCGCGCGCCTGCGCCCAGCCCTTCAGATAGCCGCGCCGCGCCATGCCGGCCGCCACCATGATCCGGAAGCGGCGGTCGGCCTCGGCGGCGCCGCTCGCCTCGCGCACCAGGCCGCGAAAGGGGATGAGGGCGTTCACGACCGATTTCGCCCCCGCCTCCGCGAGCCGTCCGGGCAGCGGCTCGCCCTTGTCGTCGGTCTCGTCGATGTCGGGGCCGAGAACCTCGGTCAGCCGCCCGATCTCGCGCCGATAGTCCGCGCAGCCGCGCAGGCCGGCGAGCGTGTAGGGCGCGCGCTGGGCGTCGATCAGGATCTGCGGCGGATTTTCGCGCATCAGCCCCACATCCTTGAAGGGCTGGCGCACGACTCCTTCGGCCTTGCGCTCAATCTTCTCGGCGTCGGTGGGTGTGCGCGCCGCGGGCGCCTCGGCTTCCTGCGCGAGGGCCGGAGCGGCCGACGCCAGCAAGAGCATGAGGAGGCGGTGGATCATGGAGCCATCCTGCCGCGCAGACGCTGAACCCTAGATGTCGAGGTTGGCGACCGACAGGGCATTCTGCTGGATGAACTCGCGGCGCGGCTCGACGATGTCGCCCATCAGCTGGGTGAAGGTCTCGTCGGCCTGGGTCGCGTCGCCGATGTCCACCTTCAGCAGCGTCCGGGCCGCCGGGTCGAGGGTGGTTTCCCACAGCTGCTCGGCGTTCATCTCGCCCAGCCCCTTGTAGCGCTGGATGGAAAGCCCCTTGCGCCCGGCCTCCATGACCGCATCCAGAAGCTCGGAAGGCCGGCGGATCCGACGGTCGCCCAGCCGGCCCGGCTGGCGCCAGCGCACCCCCTGTTCGGCGGCGAGCGCATTGAGCTTGCGCGCTTCCGCCGAAGCGACGAAGGCGCGGTCGATCACATGCGCGTCGGTGACGCCGCGATCATGGTGGCGGACGACGAAGCCGCCCTCGGCGGCCGGCTCGGCCGACCAGGGCGTGTCGGAAAGGCCGGCGTTCAGCCAGTCGGCAATGGCCCTCGCCGCGGCGGCCGGATCGGCGTTCTCGGGCCGGAACGCCCCGGCAAGCGCCAGCGCCTCGACCAGCGTGGCCGGGTAGCGGCGCGGCACATAGGCCATCAGGCGCTTCATCCGCCGGGCATGATCGACCAGCGCCGAAAGTTCCCCGCCGGCGATCGTCTCGCCGCCGAAGTCGAGCGACAGGCCGGACAGGCCGGCATCGACCAGATGGTCCTCCAGCGCGGCCTCGTCCTTCAGATAGACTTCCGACCGGCCGCGGCTCACCTTGTAGAGCGGCGGCTGGGCGATGAAGAGATGGCCGGCGCGGATGAGGTCGGGCATCTGCCGGTAGAAGAAGGTGAGCAGCAGCGTGCGGATGTGGGCGCCGTCCACGTCGGCGTCGGTCATGATCACGATCTTGTGGTAGCGCAGCTTCTCGAGGCTGAATTCCTCGCGGCCGATGCCCGTCCCCAGCGCCTGGATGAGGGTGCCGATCTCCTTCGACGACAGCATCCGGTCGAAGCGGGCGCGCTCGACGTTCAGGATCTTGCCGCGCAAGGGCAGAATCGCCTGGAACTGCCGGTCGCGCCCCTGCTTGGCCGAGCCGCCGGCCGAATCGCCCTCGACGATGAACAGTTCCGACTTCGCCGGATCCTTCTCCTGGCAGTCGGCGAGCTTGCCCGGCAGCGAGGCGACCGACAGCGCCGACTTGCGGGACGCCTCGCGCGCCTTGCGCGCCGCCTCGCGGGCGATCGCGGCCTCGATGATCTTCTGCACGATCTGCCGGGCGGACTGGGGATTTTCCTCCAGCCATTCGGCGAGCTTGTCCGCGAGCAGCGATTCAAGGGGCGCGCGCACTTCCGACGAGACGAGCTTGTCCTTGGTCTGCGAGCTGAACTTGGGGTCGGGCAGCTTCACCGAGACGACTGCCGTCAGCCCCTCGCGCATGTCGTCGCCCGAAAGGCCCACCTTCTCCTTCTTCAGCAGGCCCGATTTCTCGGCGTAATTGTTCAGCGTGCGCGTCAGCGCGGCGCGGAAGGCCGCCATGTGGGTGCCGCCGTCGCGCTGCGGGATGTTGTTGGTGAAGGCGAGCACCTGCTCATAATAGCTGTCGTTCCACTGCAGCGCGACTTCGATGCCGATGTCGTCGCGGCTTCCCCGGATGGCGATCGGCTCGGGCATCAGCGGCGTCTTGGTGCGGTCGAGCCAGCGCACGAACTCGACGAGGCCGCCGTCGTAGCGGAACTCTGTCTGGCGCAAATCGGCGTGGCGCGCGTCCGTCAGGATCAGCCGGACTCCGGAATTGAGGAAGGCGAGCTCGCGGAAGCGGTGCTCGAGGCGATCATAGTCGAACTCGATTCCGGTGCGGAATGTCTCGATCGAGGGCAGGAAGGTGACCTCGGTGCCGCGGCGGTCGCCCTGCGGACCAACGATGGCGAGCGGCGCTTCGGGCACGCCCTGGCGATAGCGCTGGACATGCTCGTGGCCGTCGCGCCAGATGCGAAGCTCCAGCCAGTCCGACAGGGCGTTGACGACCGACACGCCCACCCCGTGCAGCCCACCGGAGACCTTGTAGCTGTTGCCTTCCTGGTTGTTGAACTTGCCGCCGGCGTGCAGCTGCGTCATCACCAGCTCGGCCGCCGAGACCCCTTCCTCGGGGTGGATCCCGGTGGGGATTCCGCGGCCATTGTCGCTGACCGTCACCGATCCGTCGGCGTTCAGCCGGATCTCGATCCGGTCGCAATGGCCGGCCAGCGCCTCGTCGATCGCATTGTCCGAGACTTCGAACACCATGTGATGCAGGCCCGAGCCGTCGTCGGTGTCGCCGATGTACATGCCCGGGCGCTTGCGCACCGCCTCAAGGCCTTTCAGAACCTGAATGGATTCAGCGCCATAGCTGCCTGTTGTCGGGGCGTCGTCGGTGTCTTCGGGAGTCATGGGAAGCCTATAGCAGGCGGTGCGCGAAAGGCCAGCTTCGCGTGGCGGTCAGGCCGGCTCGACGGCGCCGGCGCGCACGATGTGGCGTGCCGCGTCGAGCCCCTCGAACAGCGCTGGTTCGGTGCCGGTGAGCCAGCTTTGCCCGCCCAGCGCTGCGAGGCGGCGGAACAGCGTCTGCCGGCGCTCGGGGTCGAGATGGGCGACGGCCTCGTCGAGCAGGAGGAGCGGCGTGCGTCCGGTTCGCTCGGCGACGAGGGCAGCGTGCGCCAGCAGGATCGAGACCAGCAGCGCCTTCTGCTCGCCCGTCGAGGCGGTGGCGGCCGGCAGGCCGGTGCCGGCATGGGCGACGAGAAGGTCGGCCCGGTGCGGACCGGCCAGCGTGCGGCCGGCCGCGCGGTCGAGCGTGCGGGTCTCGGCCAGGCGCCGGGCGAGATCCTCGGCCTCGTTTCCGGCAAGGGCGAGGGTGGGCTGCGGAAAGTCGTCTGCCGGGCTGGTCGCGAGCGCCCCGGCAAGGGCGGCAATCGTGTCGGCGCGCGCTGCGGCAAGCGCCGCACCGTGCGTTTCCATCTGCGCCTCGAGCGCTGCGAGCCAGGCCGGATCCGGCGCTGCATCGGCGGCAAGCAGGCGGTTGCGCGCCCGCATCGCCGCCTCGTAGCGGCTGGCATGGGCGGCGTGGCCCGGCGCGAGCGCCAGCACCAGCCGGTCGAGGAAGCGGCGGCGCGCCGAGGCGGGATCGGCGAAAAGGCGATCCATGGCCGGCGTCAGCCAAAGCAGGCTCGCCCAGTCGGACAGGCGCGCGAGCGGCGCAGGCGCGCCGTTGATCCGGAGCAGCCGCCGCTCGGGCGCGCGGGGGTCGGTGAAGGTGCGGATCGCGACCTCGGGCAGGCCCGGATCGGGCAGGAGGGTCGCGTCCACGCCGAAGCCTCGCCGGCCGGCCGGCGCCATCTCGGCAAGTGCCGCGCCGCGAAGCCCGCGGCCGACGGCAAGCAGCGAGGCGGCCTCGAGGATGTTGGTCTTGCCCGCGCCATTGGGGCCGGTCAGCAGGACGAAGGGCGCGGTTCCGGGGGCAAGGCGGGTCGCGCCGTGGTTGCGGAAGGGGGCCAGCACGAGCGTCGTCAGATAGAGCGGGGCCGGCACGCCGCTGCTCTAGCCGCCGGCGTTGCGAGCGGCTAGAGCCGGGGCTTTGCCATCAGCCTGAGGTGTCGCCCGCCCCATGAACATGCTTGCCGAGCTGCTCGGGTTCATCGTCTATGTGCTGCAGCTGTTCATCTGGATCATCGTGATCCAGGCGATCCTGTCGTGGCTGGTCGCGTTCAACGTGGTGAACACCGGCAACCGCTTCGTCTGGTCGGTGCTGAAAGGGCTCGACCGGCTGCTGGGCCCGCTCTACCGCCCGATCCGGCGCCTGTTGCCCGACATGGGCGGGATCGATCTGTCGCCTCTCGTCCTGATCCTCGGGATCATGCTGGCGCAGCGGCTGATCCGCGGTCTCCAGCTCGACCTCCTCGTGTGAGCGGCGCCGCCATCATCGACGGCAAGGCGCAGGCGCTGCGCCTCCGGGCCGACATCGCCCAGGCCGTCATCGCGCGCGTCAACGCCGGGGCGCGCCCGCCGGCGCTGGCCGTCGTGCTGGTCGGCGAGGATCCGGCAAGCCAGGTCTATGTGCGCAACAAGGTGGCGGCCTGCCGCGAGGCCGGGATCGGCTCGATCGAACATCGCCTGCCCGCCGACACGCCCGAACCCGAGCTTCTGGCGCTGGTGGCGCGCCTCAACGCGGACGATCAGGTGGACGGCATCCTCGTGCAGTTGCCGCTGCCGGCGCAGATCGACAGCGCGCGGGTGATCGCGGCCATCGATCCCGACAAGGACGTGGACGGTTTCCACCCCGTGAATGCCGGCCGGCTGGCGACGGGGTTGCCGGGCTTCGTGCCCTGCACGCCGCTCGGCTGCCTCAGGCTGCTGGAATCGACGCTGGGCGATCTAACCGGCGCCGAGGCGCTGGTGATCGGGCGCTCGAACATCGTCGGGCGGCCGATGGCGCAGCTCCTCGTCTCGGCCTCGGCGACCGTGACGGTCGCGCATTCGAAAAGCCGCGACCTGCCAGCCCTCGCGCGCCGCGCCGACATTCTCGTCGCGGCCGTCGGCCGCCCCGAGATGGTGCGCGGCAGCTGGGTGAAGCCAGGTGCAACGGTGATCGACGTGGGCATCAACCGCGTGCCGAGCGAGCGCGGAAGCGGGACGCGGCTGGTCGGCGACGTCGCCTTCGCCGAGGCCGCCAAGGTCGCCGCGCACATCACGCCGGTGCCGGGCGGGGTCGGGCCGATGACGATCGCCTGCCTGCTCGAGAACACGCTGCTGGCCGCCAGCCGGCGGGCGCCGGTGTGAGCTTTCCCGTCGACCTGTTCGTCTCGGCGCTGGTGACGCTGCTCGTCGTCATCGATCCGCCGGGCGCGGCGCCGATCTTTGCCAGCCTGACAACCAATGCCAGCCAGCAGGCGCGTCGCGCCATGGCCTGGCGATCGGTTGCGATCGCAAGCGCGATCCTCATCGGCTTTGCGGCAGCCGGCGAGCCCTTCCTGCGGGCGCTCGGAATCAGCCTCGACGCCTTCCGGGTGGCGGGCGGAATCATGCTGTTCCTGATCGCGCTGGACATGGTGTTCGAAACCCGGGTGAAGCGGCGGGAGGCGCGGGCGCGGGCCGTTAACGAGGAGAATGTCGAGGACGTCTCGGTCTTTCCCATGGCCATGCCCATGATCGCCGGGCCGGGCTCGATCGCGGCGGTGATGCTGCTGACATCGGAGGCGCGGGAGACGCTCGACTATGTCGCCGTCTATCTGGCGCTCGGGATCGTGCTCGTGCTCACGCTGGCAGCGCTGCTGGCAGCCGGGCCGATCATGGCGCGCGTTGGCGCGAAGGTGGAGGCGATGATCACCCGGCTGCTGGGCGTGATCCTGGCGGCGCTTGCCGCGCAGATCGTGATCGACGGCCTCCACGGCGCCTTCGGCTGAACCGGAATGGCGGCGCCTGGCCGCGAGTCGCTTCCGGTTCGGCGCTTTCTGCCGGTTCACCATCTTGTCCGGTTCGATGCGGGGTGATAGCCGGACGCGTCGATCGGGAATGGGCTTCAGGGGCCGGACGCGGGACCTGGGCCGATGCCGACAAGGGTCGCCGGGCTGTTAGTCATGAGTGTTTCCCGGGGGCTTGGGCATTCACCATTTTTCGATCTTTCGCCGCAAGGCTGTTTTCGCTATGGACAGATTGTTGCGTCGATGAAATAGTTTTTCGGAACGAGGGGCCGGATCCGTGTCGGCCTGTCGTTTCGCAGTTTGAACCCGCTCTCGCATGACATCCCGAGACGGTTTACTGGGCGCCGGCGTGACGCACGCCGGCGCCCATTTTCCGTTCCCGATCCACGTTCCCGCCGCGCCAGCCTCTCGGTCGTGCCCGTCAGCCTGCCGGCCAGCAGTCCGGCTGGCCCGCACCCAGCCGGCCCCCTGTCTCGAGCGCCTCTGGAGGTGGCCGATCCAGCGCCGCCTGCGCTGACCGTGGCCACCGTCGGCAAGGGACCGCGCGATGTCGCGAGGCGCCATCGAAGGTCCTGCCGGTGATGATGCAGCGCCGGCTGCGGATGCCGCCGGGGCGCGGGCCCTGCCAGCCGTTGGCCGGTTTGGCCGATCGCCAGGCCGGCCCGACAGGCAGCGCGCCAATGGTTAACGCCGCTCGATTCCGTCGGCAGGATTTACACATCGGGGCCCGATCAGGCCGGCGCTACAGGGATTTCGAATTGGCACGTTCATTGCAAGCCAATCGTGCAACCGGCGCGCGCGTGCGCCGACCCGATGGAGATTCGCATGCGTTCACTTCCCTTCCTGACGCTTTTCGCCGGTCTTGCCGCCGCCCCGGCCGCGGCCGGGATCGTGATCCAGTATGAAGCCCCCGGCGTGCAGGGCAGCACGGCGCTCTTCGACGTGGTCGGCGTGGAGACCTTCGAGAGCCGGGCGCTCGGCCTGGTCGGCGGTGTCGGCTTCAGCACCGATTTCGGCACCGGCGGCACGATCGTTGCCACCTACACCGGCGGCCGCATCGACGATGCCAACCAGTATGGCTCGGCCGGCGGTGTCGGCAAGCACATCGTCACCTTCTCCAACCTGCCGGCGATCGAGATCAACTTCACGACGACGCTGCCGCAGGGCCTCAACTATTTCGGCTACTGGCTGTCGGCGCTGGATGGCGGCAACCGGATCGAGTTTTTCAACGGCGCAACATCGCTCGGGATCATCACCCCGGCCGACGTGTCGGGCTTCACCGGCGCCTGCCCGGCGAGCCCCTATTGCGGCAACCCGAACGGGTCCTTCCTCGGCCAGAACGCCGGCGAGCCCTACGCCTTCCTGAATGTTTATTTCACGGGGGGCGACACCTATGACCGCATCCGCATCTACCAGATCGGCGGCGGCGGCTATGAAAGCGACAACCACACCGTCGGCTATTTCATCCGCATGGGCGGGATCCCCGAGCCGGCGACCTGGGGCTTGATGATCGCCGGCTTCGGCCTCGTCGGCTTCGCGGCGCGTCGCCGCCGGACAGCTGCCGTCCCGGCCTGACCGGACGCCTGCGCGCAGCCTTCCCAAGGGGGCGTCGGCCGAGGGGCCGGCGCCCCCTTTGCCTGGGCGGTCCCCGGGCCATCCACACCCCTGCGACGCTCGCGGCCGCGCTTGCCCCTTGCGCTTTGCCTCAAGGGTGGTGACATTGGGCCGTGGCTGGGCATCCGGGCCCGGCCGGTCAGGAAGTCCAGATGCCGTCATTCGCGCGCGAACTCGAATCCACCCTCCACAATGCCCTCGCCGAGGCGAGCCGCCGCCGGCACGAATATGCAACGCTCGAACATCTGCTGCTGGCGCTTGTGGGTGACGCACATGCCTCGGTGGTGATGAAGGCCTGCGGAGTCGATCTCGACGAGCTGGCCGCCCAGGTCACGCGCTACCTCGATACCGAGCTTGGCAGCCTGAAGGCCGACAGCTCGGTCGATCCCTCGCCGACGGCCGGCTTCCAGCGCGTGGTGCAGCGCGCCATCCTGCATGTCCAGTCCTCGGGCCGCGAGGAAGTGACGGGGGCGAATGTGCTCGTCGCCCTCTTCTCCGAGCGCGAGAGCCACGCCGTCTATTTCCTGCAGCAGCAGGACATGACCCGGCTGGATGCCGTTTCCTACATCAGCCACGGGATCGCCAAGTCGCCGGGCATGAGCGAGAGCCGCCCGCCCAAGGGCGCCGAGGAGACTGGCGAGGCGCGCGAGGAGCGCGGCAAGGAACGCGGCAAGCAGCCGGAATCGGCGCTGAAGCAGTTCACGGTCAATCTGAACGAGAAGGCGAAGGCCGGGCGGATCGACGTGCTGGTCGGCCGCGAGGCCGAGGTGGACCGCACCATCCAGATCCTCTGCCGGCGGTCGAAGAACAACCCGCTCTACGTCGGCGATCCCGGCGTGGGGAAGACGGCAATTGCCGAGGGGCTGGCCCGCAAGATCGTCGAGGGCGACGTGCCCGACGTGCTGAAGCCCGCCACCATCTATGCGCTCGACATGGGTGCGCTGCTGGCCGGCACGCGCTACCGCGGGGACTTCGAGGAGCGGCTCAAGAATGTGGTGGCCGAGCTCGAGAAGCTTCCCCACGCCATCCTGTTCATCGACGAGATCCACACGGTGATCGGCGCCGGCGCCACCTCGGGCGGGGCGATGGATGCGTCCAACCTGCTCAAGCCCGCGCTGTCGGGCGGGCTCATCCGCTGCATCGGCTCGACGACCTACAAGGAGTTCCGCAACCACTTCGAGAAGGACCGGGCGCTGCTTCGCCGGTTCCAGAAGATCGACGTGAACGAGCCGACCGTCGAGGATACGGTCAAGATCCTGACCGGCCTCAAGCCTGCCTTCGAGAAGCACCACAAGGTGCGCTACACGCCGGACGCCATCAAGTCGGCTGTCGAACTGTCGGCGCGCTACATCAACGACCGCAAGCTGCCCGACAAGGCGATCGACGTGATCGACGAGAGCGGCTCGGCGCAGATGCTGCTGCCCGAAGGCAAGCGCAAGCGGACGATCGGGGTCAAGGAAATCGAGGCCGTGGTCGCCACCATGGCGCGCATCCCGCCCAAGTCGGTCTCGACCGATGACAAGAAGGTGCTCGCCAACCTCGAGGGCGACCTGAAGCGGGTGGTGTTCGGGCAGGACAAGGCGATCGAGATGCTGGCCTCGGCCATCAAGCTCAGCCGGGCGGGCCTGCGCGAGCCGAACAAGCCGATCGGCTGCTACCTATTCTCGGGGCCCACGGGCGTCGGCAAGACGGAGGTTGCCCGCCAGCTCGCCGCGATCCTCGGCATCCCGCTCACCCGCTTCGACATGTCGGAGTATATGGAGCGCCACTCGGTCAGCCGGCTGATCGGCGCGCCGCCGGGCTATGTCGGCTTCGACCAGGGCGGCCTGCTCACCGACGCGGTCGACCAGAACCCGCATTCGGTGCTGCTGCTCGACGAGATCGAGAAGGCCCATCCGGACCTGTTCAACATCCTCCTCCAGGTGATGGACAATGGGAAGCTCACCGATCACCATGGCAAGACGGTCGATTTCCGCAACACCATCCTCATCATGACGACGAACGCGGGGGCGGCCGACATGGCGCGCGAGGGGATCGGCTTCGGCGCCGGGGTTCGCGTTGGCGAGGATGAGGAAGCGATCAAGCGCATGTTCTCGCCGGAGTTCCGCAACCGGCTCGATGCGATCGTTCCCTTCGATTACCTGCCGCCGGCGATCGTCGCGCGCGTCATCGACAAGTTCATCATCCAGCTGGAGATGCAGCTGGCCGAGCGCGACGTGCACATCGCGCTCGCCGACGAGGCCAAGCAGTGGCTGATCGAGCGCGGTTACGACCGGCTCTATGGCGCCCGGCCGCTCGGCCGGCTCATCCAGGAGTCGATCAAGCGGCCGCTCGCCGACGAGCTGCTGTTCGGCAAGCTGGTGAACGGCGGCGAAGTGCGGGTCCACATCAAGGACGACCGGCCCGCCTTCGAGATCGTGCCCGCGCCGCCCAAGTCGAAGCGCGGCAGGAAGAAGGTGGCCGCCCTCCCGGCGCCGGATACCGACCCGGCCTGAGCCGGCGGCTCAGGCCCACCAAGCGGCGCCGACCTTGGGGGCGGCCGCGACAATGGCCGTGCCGGTCGCCCCGATCTCTGCGTCCGTCATCGTGG
>JBKBUL010000029.1:0-23018 GCA_046290045.1 Sphingomonadaceae bacterium | reverse complement strand
GGCCGCCACCCCCTGGGCGAAGCCCGGCGAGCCGGCCGCGCCCGGCACCGTGCCGCGCCCCTCGGCCACGCTGAACCTCGCCTTCACCTTCTGGGGCCTCTGGGCGCTCGACGTCCCCACGCGCACGCTTCGCGGCCTGCCGGATACGTTCATAGACGGCATGGCGGTGCGCGCGCCCGTGCTCGGCGACGACATCGGCGGCAACGCCATGGCGCCCGCCGATGGCCACCCCGGCTGGGACCCGGTCTGGCGGATCGAGCGCGGCCGCCCGCGCCGCGTCCACATCCTCGCCCTGCTGCACGGCGCGCCCGGCCCCGACGGGCAACCCCACCCGGCCTATCAGGCGCTCACCGACCGGATCCTCGCGCTCGCGGCTGCAACGCAGGGCGCCGTGCGCCTGCTCGAAGGCCATCGCGGGCCCGACCCGCGCTTCCAGGACATGGCGGCGCTCTCGGAAGCCGGCCCTGATGGCCGGCGCCGCTTCCGCTCGACCGAGCATTTCGGCTTCGAGGACGGGATCGGCAACCCGGTGTTCGAAGGCCAGTATACGCCCGACAAGCTCGCCCAGCGCGTCGAGGGTCAGGGCGCGGTCGATGGGCAAGGCAGCTGGCGGGCGCTGCGCACCGGCGAGTTCATTCTCGGCTGGCCGGACGAGGGGCAGGAAGTGGCGACCATGGGCCTGCCGCTCGACTTCAGCCGCAACGGCACCTTCTTCGCCTGGCGCAAGCTGCACCAGGACATCGCCGGCTGGGATCGCTGGGTCGAGGCGCGCGCCGCCGAGCTCGCGCGGCTGTGGAATCTCGCCAGCCTCGAGATCGCGCGCGAGACTCTGCTCGCCCGCATGGCCGGCCGCTGGCGCGACGGGATCCCCCTCGTCCACGCGCCCGACTGGGAAAGCTGGCAGGCAGCCAAGGCGCGCCTTGCCGGCATGGGGCCAGCCGAACGGCAGCGGTTCCTCACCGTCTTCGGCTATTCGGGCGACCTCGATGGCCGCGCCTGCCCGCTGACGGCCCACGTCCGCCGCGCCAACCCGCGCGACATGCTCGACCCGCTGGCCCGCGCCGACAAGCCCCGCGACCGGCTCGGCTCGGTGCTGAACGACCGGCGGCGCATCCTGCGGCGCGGCCTTCCCTACGGCCACCGCGACTCGCCCGACGGCGAGCATGGGATCGTGCTCGTCGCCTATTGCGCCGACCTGTTTCGCCAGTTCGAGTTCGTGCAGCAGCAGTGGATGAACTATGGCCTCGACTTCGACGCCGGCAACGACAGCTGCCCCATCGTCGGGGCGCACCGGCCCGGCGACCGCTTCGTGATGTCCTCGCCCGATCCCGCACGGCCGCCCTTCCTCGCCCGCGGCCTGCCGCAGTTCGTGACGACGCGCGGCGGCGACTATTTCTTCCAGCCCTCGATGACGGCACTCAGGATGATCGCCCACGGCCTCGTGGACCCGACATGAGCATTGTTGTCGAGCGGGTGGCCGCCGCCCTGTCGGGCGCGCTCGGGCTGGGGGCAGCCTTCCTCAAGGCCTCGGGCGACCCCCGGGCGCGCCTCAGGGCCGTGCTGCTCTCGCCTGCCGGCCAGCGCGACGCGCTCAGCGTGCTGCGGCTGGCGCGGCCGCATCTCGCCATCGGCCGCAACCTCGTCGCCGCCTATCCGGCCGATCGCTCGCTTCTCGTCAGCCGCGCGGCCGATGTCGCCGAGGTGCTGGCGCGCGAGGGCGACTTCGAGGTCGTCTATGCCGAGCGGATGCGGAAGCTGACCGGCGGGCGGGACTTCTTCCTCGGCCTCCCCGTCGGCCCCGCCTACCGCCGCGACACGGCCGCCATGGCGGCGATCGTGAAGCCATCCGACCTCAATTCAGTCCTCGCCCTGGCGCGCACGGAAGCCCGCGCCGCCGTCGCCGCCGGCACCACAATCGACCTGCCGCCGATGCTCTCGGCGCGGATCCCGGCCCTGATGGTCCAGCGCTATTTCGGCGTCGCCATGCCGACCGAGCAGCTGATCGCGGACGCGACCATCCTCTTCTTCTACCTCTTCTCCGATCTCACCGCCGACCCGCGGGTCGAGGCGGGCGCGATGGCCGCCAAGGACCGGGTGAACGCCGCCATCGACGCCTCCAAGGCGACGGCCGGGCCCGACACGCTGCTCGGCCGGGCGGTCGCTGCCGGCGCCGCCGGGGAGCCGGCCTTCGATTCCGACGGACTCCGCGCCAATCTCATCGGAATCCTGATCGGCGCCGTGCCCACGCTTTCCAAGGCGGCCTGCCTGGCGCTTGACGAGCTGCTGCGCCGCCCGGCCGACTTGGCGAAGGCCCACGCCGCGGCTAGGGCGGGGGACGAGGATGGCGTTGCCGGCTACCTCTGGGAGGCGCTTCGCTTCCAGCCGCTCAACCCGGTGATCTACCGCCGCACGCCGCGCGCCACCCGGCTGGGCGGGACCGACATTCCCGCCGGCACCATGGTGCTGGCGAGCAATCTCTCCGCGATGTTCGATCCCGAGCGCGTCGCGAACCCGCGCCGCTTCGTCGCACCCCGCCCGTGGGAGAATTACATCCTCTGGGGCGAAGGCCTGCACCGCTGCTGGGGGGACCGGATCAATCGCGCCATCCTGCCTGCCATGCTGACGCCGCTGCTGGCAAAGCCGGGGCTTCGCGCGCTCGCCCCGCCGGATGGGGGCGGCACGCCCTTCCCGAAAAGCTACCGTCTCGCCTGGGACGCGGCCTGAAGCCGCGCCAGCGCCGCCGCGCGGCCGATCAGCGGCAGCAGGACCGCCATGTCGGGCCCCTGCTCGCGCCCCGTCAGCGCAAGCCTGAGCGGCATGAACAACGCCCTTCCCTTGCGCCCCGTGGCCGCCTTCAGCGCCTCGGTCAGCGCCGGCCAGACGCCCTCGCCGAACGACAGGCCCGCCAGGACGACAGCGGCTTCGGCCACAAAGGCCCGGTCCTCGTCGGACAGGGTGGGCGCCTCGATCGGCCCGTCGATCACCGCCTTCCAGGCCGCCGCTTCGGCGAGCGTCGAGAGATTGCCGCGCACCGCCAGCCATTCCGCCTCATCGAGCGGCACGCGATCCCTGACCGCCGCCCAGTCGGTCTGGTGCAGGATGGCGGCGTTCAGCCGCTCCAGCTCCGCCTCGTCGAAGCGGGCGGTCGCGCGACCGAGGTGGGCGAGATCGAATGTCTCGATGAGCGGCGCGTCCGAGGTGACCGGCTCCACGGGAAGCGAGGTGCCCAGCCGCGCCAGCAGCGCCTTGACCGCCATCGGCTCGATCCCGCGGGCGCGAAACTCGGCGACCCCCATCGAGCCCAGCCGCTTCGACAGCGCGCCGTCCACACCCGTCAGCAGCGCGGCATGGCCGAACTGCGGCGCGGACCGGCCAAGGGCTGCGAACATCTGCAGCTGGATTCCCGTGTTCGTCACATGGTCCTCGCCGCGCACGACATGGGTGACGCCCATGTCGATGTCGTCGATGACACTGGGCAGCATGTAGAGCCAGCTGCCGTCGGCGCGGCGGATCACCGGGTCCGACAGCGAGGCCGGGTCGATGTGGCAGTCCCCGCGAACGAGATCGTGCCAGCGGTGCGGTAGGTCGGGCGACAGGCGGAAGCGCCAGTGCGGCCTCACCCCTTCGGCCGCGAAGCGCGCATGGTCGGCCTCGGTCAGCTTCAGCGCCGCGCGATCATAGACGGGGGGCGCCCCGCGCGAGAGGGCCACCTTGCGCTTCAGCTCCAGTTCCTCGGGCGTCTCGTAGGCGCGATAGGCATGGCCGGCGGCCGCGAGCTGCTCGAGCACCTCGGCGTAGCGATCCAGCCGGTCGGACTGGCGCGTCTCGGAGTCAGGCGCCATGCCCAGCCAGGCGAGGTCATCGCGGATCGCCTGCGCGAATTCCTCGGTCGAGCGGGCGACGTCGGTGTCGTCGAGGCGAAGCAGGAAGCGGCCGCCGCCCTTGCGCGCCAGCAGCCAGTTGAGGAGGGCCGTGCGCACATTGCCGACGTGAAGCCGGCCCGTGGGCGAAGGCGCGAAGCGGGTGACGATCATCAGGCCGGCTGCCCTAGACGGGGCCGGCGGCGCGCGCAATCAGCGGCTCAGAAGCGCGCGCCCTTCGGCACCTCGACGGGCGTGAACATCCCGAGCGTGCAGCTGGCCAGCACCATGCCGGCGCCCTGCGGTTCCACCACGTCGAAGGGATCCATCTCGCAGTGGCGGGACTGGGCCTGCCGGAACACCAGCATCCGGTTGAGCCCGTTCATGTTCGGGCACGCGCCGCGCAGCTCGTTGCGGTACCAGCGGTTGGCCGAGGTGCGGAACATCAGCACCCTGTCGCCGGCGGGCGTCGTGTTCACGTTGAGATTCTGGATGCAGCGCACCGGCTTGCCGGTCGCCTTCAGGCTCATGGGGTCAATCCGCTCGCTGGCCAGCGCCGGGGCCGCGAGTCCGGCGGCCATCAGGGCCGCGATCAGCAGGTCAGAACGCATCCTTGGCACGCCTCCGTTCAGCCAGTTCCTCGATGCTCGTCGCCCGCACGAAGGGGTTGGTTTCCAGCTCCTCGGCGAGCGTGAAGGGAACCGTGGGCTGGAGATTGGCGCGCGCGGCCTGAACCGCGGCATAACGGCGGGCGAGCGCGGCATTCTTCGGCTCGACCGTGACGGCGAAGCGCGCGTTCGACAGCGTATATTCATGCGCGCAATAGACCCTCGTGTCGGCCGGCAGACGCGCCAGCTTGCCGAGCGCCGCGAACATGTCGGCGGCTGTCCCCTCGAACAGCCGGCCGCAGCCCATGGCGAACAGCGTGTCGCCCGGGAACAGCGCCTTCGCCCCGGCGAAGTGGAAGGCGATGTGGCCGGCCGTGTGCGCGCCCACGAACAGCACCTCGCCCGTCTCGTCGCCCAGGATCACCCGGTCGCCCTCGTCCACGGCCCGGTCGAGCCCGGGGATCTTCGCCGCCTCGCGCGCCGGGCCGATGACCTGGAGGCCATAGCGATCCTTGAGCGCGCGATTCCCGCCGACATGGTCGGGATGCCAGTGTGTGTTGAGGATGTGGGTCGGCTTCAGGTCGAGCCGCGCCACCGCCTCGATCACCGGCACCGAGTCGGCCGGATCGACGATCGCCGCCACCCCGGGCGCATAGTTGAAGAGCCAGACATAATTGTCGGTGAAGGCCGGCACCCGGTGCACCGGTGGCAGGCTGTTCGCGCCCATCACCAGCTGCCGATGTTGGGGGCAGACGCCCAGGGCTCGGCCGGCGGCAGTGGCGCCCCCTTCTGCAACAGCTCGATCGAGATTCCATCGGGGGACTTCACGAAGGCCATGCGCCCGTCGCGCGGCGGCCGGTTGATCGTGACCCCGCCGTCCGCCAGCCGCTGGCAGCTTTCGTAGATGTCATCGACGGCATAGGCGATGTGGCCGAAGTTGCGCCCGCCCGCATAGCCCGTCTCGTCCCAGTTGTGCGTCAGCTCGATCTGCGCGTCCTCGTCGCCGGGGGCGGCGAGGAAGATGAGGGTGAAGCGGCCTGCCTCATTGTCGTAGCGGCGCAGCTCCTTCAGGCCAAGCAGCTCGAAGAAGCGGAGTGTCTCGGCCGGGTCCGAGACGCGGATCATCGTGTGCAGATACTTCATGGGGCTCCCTCCCTCAGCGACCGGCCTTCCAACTGCTCGAACCGCTCGACCACCCAGGCGGGCACGGGCGTGGGCCGGCCGCGGGCTTCCGCCACATGAACCTGCACCTGGAAGATCCGGGCCCTGAGATCGTCCTCGCCCGCGCCGTTCGCAAGCCCGTGAAGCTCGCACAGGAAGTCGGCCGAGCTGCGGCCGATCCGGGTCGCGGCCACGCAGATGTCGATTTCCTCGTCGAGGAGCATCGGCGCCTTGTAGTCCACCTCGGCGCGGACCACGTGAAACTCGATGTCGCTGCCGACGATTCCAGCGCGCTCGAACAGGCCTGCCGCGCGCCAATATTCCACGAGCCCCACATCGGCCCATTCGAGGAAGCGCGCGAAATAGACGACCGCCTGCGCGTCCACTTCGGCGTAGCGGACGCGGCGGCGAAAGGCGAAGCGAAAGTCGGCGCGCGGCATGGTCGGCTTTCCTCGGGCGGTCGTGCCCCGAGGTCGCGGCGATGCGCGGCCCTGTCAAGCCGGCGGGTTGACAGGCGGGGGGGTCGGCGCGCTTGGATGCGAACATCTCGGCAAGGGATTCCGCCATGGACGGTTCGCGCAACACCCTGATCGCCGGCGCGCTCGTCGCGCTGGGCCTGGCGCTTGCCGGGCTGCTGATCGGCCGCGGCATCGCCGAGGTTCGCCGCGCCGAGCCGGTGGTGACGGTGCGCGGGGTCGCCGAGCGCGACGTGGTGGCGGACCTCGCCACCTGGACGATCGCCACCCAGGCCAATGGTTCCGACCTCGCGAGCGTGCAGGCGAAGGCCGATGCCGATGCCGAGGCGGTGCGCGCCTTCCTGGTGGCCAATGGCTTCACCCCGGCCGAGATCCAGCCGCGCGGCTCCTCGGTGAACCAGTATCTCGATGGCCAGACCGGCCGGCTCAACATCACCATTCGCCAGCGCATCCTCGCGCGCACCACCGACATCGCGCGGATGGAAAAGGCCTTTGCCAACCAGGCGGAAATGATCCGGCAGGGCGTCGCGCTCGACAGCGACATGGGCGGCGGCGTCCAGTATGTGTTCACCAAGCTGAACGACGTGAAGCCGGAGATGATCGCCGAGGCGACGAAGTCGGCCCGCGAGGCGGCCGACCAGTTCGCGCGCGACAGCAACACGAAGGTGGGGCACATCCGCCAGGCGACCCAGGGCCTCTTCTCGATCACCGGCCGCGATGGCGAGACGGGCAACGGCTCCGACACGCCCTACCAGAAGGTCCGGGTCGTCACGACGGTCGAGTTCGTTCTCGACTGACCTCTCAGGGGCCCCAGCCGTCACGCCAGAGCAGCGCGCCATGCGCGAGGCTCGCGATCAGCACGATCGCGAACAGGATCATCGCATAGTCCCAGGGCACGAGGCTCCAGCGGCCGATGCCGCGGCGCGCCTGCATGAAGGCCGAGACCAGCAGCAGCGCGAGCGAGGCCGCCGCCACGGTCCAGTTTGTCGCCCATGCCGTCACAACTTGCCTCGCCGCGCCAAAACCCTATCTGGCAGGGCATTGCCGCCATCGGGGAGCCCTCGTCCATGCCGAATTTCCGCGCCCGCCCTCTCGCCGCCACGCTTCTGGCCGCTGTCACCGCCCTGGCCCTGACCGCGCCCGCCGCCGCCCAGCGCGCCGCGAAATCAGCCGCCGCCAAGGCCGATCCGGCCGCCGAGATGGCCGCGCGCCTTGATGCGGCAATCGCCGGCAGCCATCGGTCGGAGGCAAACCGGGCCCGGGACAAGTATCGCAACCCCAAGGAGACGCTGACCTTCTTCGGCCTGAAGCCGGGGATGACGGTGGTCGAGATCTCGCCCGGCGCCGGCTGGTACACCGAGATCCTGGCACCCGCGCTGCGCGGCCAGGGCCTCTACATCGCCGCCCACAACAACCCGATGGGCAGCGAGGGCCAGCGCCGCCAGCGCCAGGCCTTCCTCGACAAGCTGAAGGCCAACCCCGAGCTCTACGACCGCGCCGTCGTCACCAGCTTCGGGCGCGGGATCGCGGGCAACATCGCCGCCCCCGGCTCGGCCGACATGGTGCTCACCTTCCGCAATGTTCACAACTGGGCGGGCGCGGGCTTCGCCGACGAGGCCTTCCGCGCCTTCTACACCGCGCTGAAGCCCGGCGGCGTGCTCGGCGTCGTCGAGCATCGCCTGCCCGAGGACCGGCCCGACAATGAGCAGACCCGCCAGTCGGGCTACATGAAGACATCGGAGGTGATCCGGCTGGCCGAGGCGGCGGGCTTCCGGCTCGATGCGCAGAGCGAGGTGAACGCCAATCCGCGCGACACGGCCGACCATCCGAAGGGCGTGTGGACGCTGCCGCCCAACCTCGCCATGGGCGACACCGACCGCGAGAAGTATCTGGCCATCGGCGAAAGCGACCGGATGACGCTTCGCTTCGTCAAGCCGGCAAGCTGATCCGGTCCGCCGGGGCAGGTTCAGCGGCAGTTCAAGGCGCCGGGCACAGCAGCCGGGCATGCAGATGGCGAACGCCCCGAAGCGGGTGCTGGGTGCGGCAGCCGCCCTGGCCCTCGGGCTTGCCGGCCCGGCCCTGGCGCAGACGCCACCGTCGGTGATGGGCAAGGTGCCCGTCACGCCCTATGGCCTCGACACGGGCTGGACGGTTGGCAAGCCCTCGCCGCGCGCCTGCCTCGACAGCAGCACGATCGCCGGCGCCGTCGTGGTCGATCCGGTGACGGTCGATGTCATCCAGCGCGGCGGGCAGCGGTGGCGGCTGATCCTCGACCGCGATTGCCCGCAGCTCAGCTATTATGGCGGCTTCTACTATCGGGCCGGCGCGGCCGGGCAATTCTGTGCCGGCCGCGACCGCATCATCGGCCGTGCCGGCGGGGAGTGCCGGGTTCGCGCCATCGCCCCGATGCAGCGGCAGCGGCCCCGGCGCTGACTCGACTGCGGATTCCTGCCGATCAGACACGGCGTTGCCAAATGGTGACAGGTGCGGCCCTCATTTCCGGGAGGGTCCGAAAAGCCGCCTCGATGCTGGACAAGCCCCGGGACGGCTGATTGAATATGGCGGTCGGCCTGGGGAGGACCGGCGCCGCGCCATCACATCCGCCCACCAGCCGGCGGACAGGCGCACCACCTTCCCGGCGCCAGGCCGGGCCATAGGGGCCCCGGCAGGAACAACAGGCCGCTTCGGTTGGGAGAGCCGGGCCGGCATTGGGGAGGATGACAGGCATGGCAAGAGGTGCAGCCACGGTTCGCTTGGCGCTGGTTTCGGCGGTTTCGGTCTCGGGCCTGCTGGCCGGCATGGCCTCGGCGCAGCAGGCGTCCGTCTCGAGCGGGGTGGAGGACATCATCGTCACCGCCCAGCGGCAGGCGCAGAGCCTGCAGGACGTGCCGATCGCGATCACCGCGCTGTCCTCGGAATCGCTCGAGCGGCAGCAGATCAACAACTCGTCCGACCTGCAGCTGTCGCTGCCCAACGTCAGCTTCACCAAGGGCAACTTCACCGGCGCCAACTTCACTATCCGGGGCGTGGGCGACCTGTGCGTGGGCTTCTCCTGCGACACGGCGACCGGCATCCACATCAACGACCAGCCCTTGACCAGCACCCGCATCTTCGAGACCGACTTCTTCGATCTCGAGCGGATCGAGGTGCTGCGCGGCCCGCAGGGTACGCTGTTCGGCCGCAACGCCACCTCGGGCGCGATCAACTTCATCACCGCCCGGCCCGATCTCACCGATTTCCGCGCCAAGGGCTCGGTCGAGTACGGCAATTTCGAGAGCTGGCGCCTCGAGGGCATGGTGAACGTGCCCCTGTCCGACATGTTCGGCGTGCGCGTCGCCGGCACCTACCTGAAGCGTGACGGCTTCACCCGCAACCTGTTCACCGGCAACCGGATCGACGGGCGTGACCAGTGGGCGGTGCGCGGCACGCTCAGGTTCCAGAGCGACAACACGACCGTCGATCTCATCGGCTACTGGTTCAAGGAGGATTCGAACCGCTCGCGCATCCAGAAGCAGCTGTGCAACCGCGACCCGACCGGCGTTCTGGGCTGCCTTCCCGACCGGCTGGAGTATGGAACCCTCAACGGCAATGCGACGCTGGCCGCCGTGCTTCCCTCGCAGCAGTTCCTGAACGTGATCTCGGGCGGCGCGCTCGGGGCGTTCGGGCTGACCAACGTCTACGGGCCTGACCCCTTCTTCGGCCAGGTGAACCCGCGCAGCGTCCGCACCGTCAATCTCGACTATGAGCCGACCTACAAGTCCGAGGAGAAGCTGGTCCAGCTGAAGTGGCAGCAGGATTTCGACTCGATCACCCTCAACGTGACGGCCGGCTGGCAGGAAGCAAGCGTCCGCTCGCGGACGGACTACAACCTTGCCGTCCAGAACCCGCTGAACTTCAACCCCGGCGGCGCGCTGTTCGCGGCGCGCAACTTCCCGCTGTTCGCACCCGCCATGGCGCGCCTCCTGCAGGGCAACACCATCTGCGTGAGCCAGGTGAGCCGCCGCTACGTCGGCTTCATCAATTCCGAGCTGGACCGCTGCGCGCCCTATTCCTCCGAGTATGACGAATCGGGCGTCCGCAGCGAGACCTGGTCGGTCGAGGCGCACATCGATTCCAAGTTCGACGGCCCGTTCAACTTCCTGCTCGGCGGCATCTACATCGATGGCCGCGCGCGTGACGGCGACTATTATGTCGCCTCCTCCAGCCTCGACTATGGCGCGGCCATCGTCGGCGCCGCGCAGGGCGGCGCGCCGGGCCTCGCGCTCGCCTCACCCTTCTTCAACTCCGAGACGGAGAAATTCACGCTGAAAGCCTATGGCATCTTCGGCGAGGCCTATTTCCAGGCGACGGACAATCTCAAGTTCACCGCCGGCCTTCGCTACTCGAACGACCGCAAGTTCGTCCGCGATCGCTCGCCGCTCTACAACATTCCCGTGCCGCTTGGCACGGCAGATGCCGACGGGCGGCCCGGCTTTCCGGCCTATCGCGAGCGCGCGGTCAAATTCGACGCGGTCACCGGCCGCTTCGTGATCGACTGGAAGCCGACGCTCAGCTTCACCGACGACACGCTCGTCTATGCCTCCTACTCGCGCGGCTACAAGTCGGGCGGCATCAACCCGCCCTTCAACCCGACCCTGTTCACGGCGCCGGCGACCTTCTCGCCGGAGTTCATCAACGCCTTCGAGATCGGCACCAAGAACACCTTCCTGAACGGCGTGTTCCGAGCCAACCTGTCGGCCTTCTACTATGACTATAAGGACCTGCAGATCAGCCGGATCATCAACCGCACGAGCTTCAACGACAACACCAACGCGACCATCTGGGGCCTGGAGGGCGAGTTCATCGTCAATCCGACCCCGCCGCTCCTGTTCAACTTCTCGGCCAGCTATCTGAAGACGCGGATCAAGGATCTGTCGCTTGTTGACACCCGCGATCCGGCCGGGGGCCTTGCAGACACGGTCGTCATCAAGGACCTGCAGGGGGCCGCGAACTGCATCGTGCGGGTGCCCGGCAACGCGGCGCTTGCCAACGGCTTCGTGACGGCTGTGAACGCCGGCCTCGGGCTGCAGGGCCCTGTGCCGATCCCCGGTACGGCGGGAACGGGCGCCTTCTCGCTCTGTTCGGCGCTGGCGTCCACCGCGGCGAACCCGCCGCCGGCGCTGTCGGCCGCGCTCGGGCTGCCGGCCGGCCGGCCCATCCCGGTCGTGTTCGATCCGTCCGCCGCCACGCCCGTGCTGCCGGCCGGCAACGCCGTCAGCCTCAACGGCAACCGCCTGCCGAACGCGCCCGACTTCAAGCTCTCCGTGGGCGCGCAATATACCGCGCAGTTCCAGAATGGCTGGTCGGCCGTCTTCCGCGGAGACCTGAACTTCGTCGGCGAGGCGACGGCGCGCAGCTTCAACCGGCCGATTGACCGGCTGAAGAGCTACGAGATCGTGAACGCGCAGGTGCAGTTCAACAGCCCGGATGACCGCTTCTTCGTGCGCGGCTTCGTCCAGAACCTGCTGAACTCCACCGCCGTGACGGGCCAGTATGTGACCGACCCGTCATCCGGCCTGTTCACCAACATCTTCACGCTGGAGCCCCGCCGCTACGGCGTGGCCGTGGGGTTCAGCTTCTGACCGACTGACAAAGGTCTTCGGGGGAGGATGGCCGGGGAAGCCCGGCCGGGGCAAAGGGGGGCGGGCGACCGCTCCCCTTTCCAATTGCCCCTTGCAAGGCTATGGCGCCGGCCATCCCCCGCGCGGACCGCGCGGCCAGTTCCCGGAAACGCGCCTTGCCCTTTGCCGACCTGCACCTGTCCGATGCCCTCCTGAAAGCCGTCGCGGACGCCGGCTATGACGAGCCCACCGCCATCCAGGCCGCCGCCATCCCGCAGGTTCTGATGGGCAAGGACCTGATCGGCGTCGCCCAGACGGGCACCGGCAAGACGGCGAGCTTCGTGCTGCCGATGATCGACATCCTCGCCGAAGGCCGGGCCCGGGCGCGCATGCCGCGAAGCCTGATCCTGGAGCCCACGCGCGAGCTGGCCGCCCAGGTCGCCGAGAATTTCGAGAAATACGGCAAGTATCACAAGCTCTCGATGGCGCTGCTGATCGGCGGCGTCGCCTTCGGGGACCAGGACAAGGCGCTGGAGAAGGGCGTCGATGTGCTGATCGCCACGCCGGGCCGCCTGATGGACCAGCATGCGCGCGGCAAGATCCTGCTGTCGGGCGTGGACATTCTCGTCATCGACGAGGCCGACCGGATGCTCGACATGGGGTTCATTCCCGACGTCGAGAAGATCTGCACCCTCATCAAGGCCGAGCGGCAGACGCTCCTGTTCTCGGCCACCATGCCGCCGCCCATCAAGAAGCTGGCCGACCGCTTCATGACCAGCCCGAAGACGGTTGAAGTCGCGCGGCCGGCCACCACCAACAAGGACATCGCCCAGTCGGTCGTGGCCGTGGACGCGAAGGCCAAGCGCGAGGTGCTCCGCGACCTCCTGAAGGCCGACGATGTCCGCACCGCCATCATCTTCTGCAACCGCAAGACGACGGTGCGCGATCTCGCCCAGAGCCTGAAGCGCCACCGCTTCGCTGCCGGCCAGATCCATGGCGACATGGAACAGGCCGACCGGATCCGCGAACTCGACCGCTTCAAGGCCGGCGAGATCAACATCCTGGTCGCCTCCGACGTCGCGGCGCGCGGGCTCGACATCAAGGGCGTCTCCCACGTCTTCAACTTCGACGTGCCCTGGCACCCGGACGATTATGTCCACCGCATCGGCCGCACCGGCCGGGCCGGGCAGAAGGGGATCGCCATCACGCTGGCGACGCCCGAGGATGCCGAGGCGATCGCCAGCATCGAGAAGCTGACCGGCCAGTCCATCCCGAGGGCCGGACGGTCGAGCGCCCGGGCCGAACCGGCCGCCGACGCACCGTCAGCGCCTCGCCGCAAGGCCGACCATCCCGACCGCCAGCGGCCCGAGCGCAGCCGACGCCCGGAGCGCCGGCGGGATCGCGGCCCCGACCGGGACGACGGCGACACGAGCCGCGCGCCCCGCCGGGCCGAGCCTCGGGCGCGCGATCGGGCGCCCGCGCCAGCACCCCGCGAACCCGCGCCCGGCCCCGGCTTCTCCGAGGACGAGATCCCCGCCTTCCTCATGGTCTCGGCCCGGGGCTGACGGAGCGCCGCCACCCCTTCATTTGCCGAGCCGGCACCGGCGGCCGGGGCGCGCTAAGTCCGGCCCACGGAAGGAGAGCCCCATGTCGTTCCAGCACATCCTGTGGGAAGAAGCCGACGGCGTCGCGACGCTGACGATCAACCGGCCCGAGCGGCTAAACTCGCTCAACACCGAGGTGATCGCCGAGATGATCGACGCCGTCGACCAGATCCGAGACGGCACGAGCACGGCGCGCTGCCTCGTGCTGACGGGCGCCGGCCGGGGCTTTTCCTCGGGCGCCGACCTGTCGGGCGGCGGCGCCGGCGGCGCGATCGGCAAGGGCCCGATCGATGCCGGCAAGGTGCTGGAAACCCACTTCAACGTCCTGCTCGAACGGCTGTTCGCGCTGCCCGTGCCATTCGTCACCGCGGTCAATGGCCCGGCGGCGGGTGCGGGCTGCTCCTATGCGCTCGCCGGCGACATCATCGTGGCGGCGCGTTCCGCCTATTTCCTGCAGGCCTTCGTCAACATCGGCCTCGTGCCCGACGTCGGCTCCACCTGGATACTGCCGCGCATGGTCGGCCGCGCACGCGCCACCCGCATGATGATGCTGGGCGAGCGGATTCCGGCCGAGCAGGCCCATGACTGGGGCATGGTCTCGGAGCTGGTGGACGACGACCAGCTGATGCCGCGCACCACCGAGATCGCGCGCAAGCTGGCGCAAGGCCCCACGAAAGCGCTCAGCCTCATTCGCCAGGGCATCCGCGACTGCCTCGACAAGACTCTGACCGAGGCGCTGATGGTCGAGCGGGTGAACCAGCTGGCCGCCGGCCGCAGCGCGGACTTCGCGGAAGGCGTGATGGCCTTCCTCCAGAAGCGGCCGGCGCAGTTCAGCGGCAAATAGCCGGTTGCATTGGCCGACGGGCGCGGCTTGAAGGCGCGCCATGAGCGACATCCACGACTGCCGCGCGCTGCGCGACGCCTTCGGCTGCTTTGCAACCGGCGTCACCATCGTGACCGGCTTCGACACCGACGGGACGCCCGTCGGCTTCACCGCCAACAGCTTCACCTCCGTCAGCCTCGATCCGCCGCTGCTCCTCGTCTGCCCGGCACGCACGGCTTCCAGTCTGCCGGCCATCCGCCGCACCGGCCGCTTCGGGGTGAGCGTGCTGTCGGTCGATCAGCAGGCGGTCGCCGAACGCTTCGCCATGCGCGGAGTCGATCGCTTCGGCGAGGGCCAGTGGGTCGAGTCCGAATCGGGCCTCAGGCTGCTGGAAGGCGCCTGCGCCAATTTCGACTGCACGCTGGTGAACGACATCGAGGCAGGCGATCACCAGCTGCTTGTCGGCCGGATCGACAGTTTCCGCTCGTCCGCCGATCGGGTTCCGCTCATGTACCTGCGCGGCCGCTATGCGCTGGCGCCGGCGCCGGGCGGGGCTGCCTGAGGGCGACCACCAGCCCGACGAGCGCCAGGGCGGCGCCGATCGCCGCCGGCACCGTCCAGCGATAGCCCTCAGCCAGTGTCGAGATCGTCATGGCGAGAATCGGGATCGGAACCCCCGTCCAGGCGGCTTCCGCCGGGCCGATCGTTCGAACGAGGTCGAAATAGAGGGCAAAGGCAATCGCGCTGGCGAAGACCCCGAGATAGAGGAGGCCGAGCGCATAGTCAGGCCGGGGATCCCATTGCGGCGGCCCGGCCAGCACCAGCGCCAGAAGCGCATTGAGCGCGCCACCGATCAGCATCGCCCAGGCCAGCCCCGGCAGCACGGCAAAGCGGGTTGCGGCCGGTGTCGCCTGCATGACGTTGGCGACGCTGGCGGAAAGAACGCCTGCGATGGTGAGCGCAAGCCCGAGGAGGGTCGCGTTCCGGTCGCCGGGAAGCGCGAGCTGCTGCCCGAACAGAAGGCCGACGCCCAGCACGCCCAGCGCCGACCCGGCTAGGAACCGCGAGGTCACGCGGCGGCCCAGCACCAGGCGGGCCAGCACGGCGTTCGGAATCATCAGCAGCGCAAAGGCAACCGCGAGAAAACCCGAGGGGATGTAAAGCTCGGCGCGATAGACGAAGTTGAAGTTCATCACGAACTGGAGCGTCGCGAACGCCGCGAGGAAACCGAGGCTGGCCCGCGGGAAGGCGAGCGGCTCGCCGCGAAGCGCGCACCAGCCCATCAGCACGCTGCCGGCCAGCAGGAAGCGATAGGCGACCGACCAGCTGGGATGGACCACGGCGAGCTGGTCCTTGATGACGATCCAGGTCGTCCCCCAGATGAGGACGACGGCGATGAACTGCAGGATGGCGCGCGCGCTCATGGCAGGGCAGCGAGCGCGGCTGCCAGCGCCGCGATGGCGTCCGCCGTCTGGTCCCAGCGGACGACGAAGCGGGCCGCCTCCGGCCCGTCCAGCTCCCAGTCGTAGAAGTCGAAGCCCTGGGCGCGAAGATCGGCCCGCTCATTTGGCGTCAGGCGCAGGAAGACCTCGTTCGCCTCGCACGGGTGCAGCAGCCGGCCGGGCGCGGCGGCTGCAACCGACCGCGCGCCGGCGTTGGCGGCCTTCGCGTTCGAAAGCCAGCGCCCCTCCGCGATCAGCGCCAGCAGCTGGGCGGCTGCGAAGCGCCCCTTCGACGGCATCATGCCCGCCCGCTTGCGGCGCACCGGCAGCGTCTCGGCCACGTCGGCCGAGAAAGCGACGATCGCCTCGGCCGACAGGCCGCCATTCTTGATGAAGCCGAAGGAGAGCACGTCCACGCCGGCCCGCCACGTCACGTCGCCCGGATGGCAGCCCAGGTGCGCGACCGCATTGGCGAACCGTGCGCCATCCATGTGCACCCGAAGACCCTGGCGCTTCGCCCAGTCGCCCAGCGCCGCCACCTCGTCGGGTGCATAGACCGTCCCCGACTCGGTCGCTTGCGTCAGCGTGAGGGCGGCCGGCTGCACCTGGTGCACATCGCCTCGACGGCGCGCGGCAGCCTCGGCGAGCCCGTCGACCTTCAGCTTGCCGTGCCGGCCTTCCACATGCAGCAGGGAGGCGCCATGGGTGAAGAAGCCGACGGCGCCCGCCTCGTCCACCTCGACATGGGCGTGCCGCTCGCACCAGATTCCGCCCCAGGGCGGCGCAAGCGCCGCGAGCGAAAGCCCGTTGGCAGCCGTGCCCGAGGGCACGGCGAACACCCGGCAGGGGGTGCCGAACAGGTCGGAGAAGGCGCCGTCCAGCGCCTGCGTCCATTGGTCGGAGTCATAGGCAAGGCGAGCCGGCCCGGCGACATCCGCCAGCGCGGCGAGCACGGCCGGATGCACACCGGCGGCATTGTCGGACCCGAAATCCATGGGACGGCCCGCCTAGCGGGCGATTCCGCGCAACACCAGCAGCGAAGCTGACAGGCTCAGCCCCAGTCGCCCGCCCAGTCGCCGTCGGCAGGATCGGAAAAGCGGGTGAACTCGCGCGCGAACACCAGCGGCACCGTGCCCGTCGCGCCGTGGCGCTGCTTGGCGACGATCACCTCGGCGCGGCCGCGCAGCCGATCGGCCTTCTCCAGCCAGGCCTGGAACTTCTCGCTGCCGTCCTCTGGCTTCTTCGATTCGTGGTAATATTCCTCGCGGAACACGAACAGCACGATGTCGGCATCCTGCTCGATCGTGCCCGATTCCCGGAGGTCGGCCAGTTGCGGCCGCTTGTCCTCGCGGTTCTCGACCTGCCGCGACAGCTGCGACAGGGCCAGCACCGGCACGTCCAGTTCCTTCGCCAGCGTCTTCAGGCCGCGCGTCACTTCCGAGATTTCGGCAACCCGGTTCTCGCTCGCATTGCGCGCCGTGCCCTGGAGCAGCTGCAGATAGTCGACGACGATGAGGCCGATCCCCTTCTGCCGCTTCAGCCGCCGCGCGCGCGTTCGCAAGGCAGCGATGGAAAGGGCGGGGGTGTCGTCGATGTAGAGCGGGAGATCGTGGAGCGCCTCGGCGGCGCGCGCCAGGTCGTTGAACTCCGCCTGGCTGATCCTGCCCATCCGCAGGTTCTCGGAGTTGATCCGCGACTGTTCGGCCAGAATCCGGTTCGCCAGCTGGTCGGCCGACATCTCGAGGCTGAAGAAGGCGACCGGCGCGCCCGAGGACTTCTCGATCCCGTCAGCCCGGTCGAGCTTCCAGCGGTGCGCGGTTGCAAAGGCGATGTTGGTGGCGAGCGCCGTCTTGCCCATGGCCGGCCGGCCGGCGAGGATCACGAGATCGGAATTGTGCAGGCCGCCGATCTTGTTGTTGAGGCCGGTCAGGCCCGTCGTCAGGCCCGAGAGATGCCCGCCCGACTTCATGGCCTTGGCCGCCATGCCCACCGCCTTGGCGGCCGCGCCTGCGAAATCGATGGCCGAGCCGCCCACCTCGCCCGTCTCGGCGACGCGGTAGAGCGCTTCCTCGGCCGCCTCGATCTGCTGCATGGGGGCGACGTCGGCCGAGGTGTCGGTCGCGCGCTGGACAAGCTCGGCCCCCACCAGCGCCAGCGCCCTCAGCAGCGCCAGATCGTAGATCTGCTGCGCGCAGTCCCGCGCGGCGATCAGCACGGAAGGGTCGTCGGTCAGCCGCAGCAGATAGGCCGGCCCGCCCAGCTCGGCGAGCGCCGGATCGGCCTCGAACAGGGGCCGCAGCGTGACCGGGTTCGCCACCATCGACTGGTCGGCGAGCCGGCGGATCTGGGCGAAGATGCGCCCGTGCAGCGGCTCGTAGAAATGCTCGTCGCGCAGCTGGAGGGGGATCTCCTCGAGCAGCCGGTTCTCGAGCAGGAGCGCACCCAGCAGCGCCTTTTCCGCCTCGATGTTGGCGGGCGTGCGCGGGGTGTCCGGGCCGGTGCCGGCGACGAGGGCAAGGGCGGGTTGACTGGCCATCGGCGTATCATGCGCGCTCCCCGCGCGATCGCCTAGCCCGCCGGGCCATCGCTGCGGCGCACGGCCCTGTGGGCAGGTTGTGGAGAAGCCCTAGAAGCGCAGCGTCGCCCCCACCTGCACCATCCGCGGGTTGCCCGGCAGCACCCCGCGCGAGCGATCAACGATGATCAGCCGGTCGGCGAGGTTGCGCGCGGTCGCGAACAGCTCGAACGGCAGGCCCTCGGGCGCGTAGCTGACGGCGAGGTTGATCTGCGTCCAGCCCGGGATCCGGCCGCGCTGGCCATCGGGCGTGACCGGCACCAGGTTCGCGTCATCGGCGAACATCGCGGATTGGCCGACCAGCTCCACCTGGCCCGTGAAGCCGCGATGTTCCACACCGACGGCCGCCGACACCAGCCATTCCGGCGCATAGGGAAGGCGGTTGCCGCGCGCGTCGAAGGCCTGTCCGCACGGCCTCACGCCCCGGCCGGTCTCGACCGGCGTGCCCGGCGTGGCCCCATCGAAGCAGGGCGCCGTCGCGATCCGGGTGGAGGCATAGCGCGCCGTCGGCAGCCAGGTGACGGCTGCACGGGCGAACAGGTCGGTCTCCCGCGTGGCGCCGGCCGCGCGCGAGGAGACGCTGGCGGCGACCTCTCCGCCGCGGTGCAGGGTTCGACCAGCCGACGTGAGCGTCGCCCCGACCCCGCCCGCGACCGACTGCGGCACGATCTGGTTCTCGAAGTCCATCACGAAGAAGGTCGCATCGAGGTTGAGCCCCGGCACCGGCGTGGCGCGCGCGCCGGCTTCCCAGTTCCAGCTGAGCTCGGGCTCCAGATCGACCGACCCGCCCGTCGTGGTGATGATGTCCTCGACGCGCGGCGGCGCAAAGCCGCGGTGGACGCCGCCGTAGAGGACGAGGCCCTCCGCGACCCGGAGCGTTGCCCCCATCCCCGGCACCAGCTGGTCGAGGCTGCGCGAGCCGCGGGTTTCCGGCGTCTTCGTGCCCGTCGGCCGGCCGCCGGCAATCACGTCGACAGGCCGGTTGCGCCGCTCGAAATCGATGAACTCCGCCCTGAGGCCCGGCTTCAGCGTGAGCGGACCCAGTTCGAGGCTCGACTGGATGAAGGCAGCAAGCGCGGTCGCGTCACGTTCGTTGTTCTCGCGCACGCCTGCGTTCACGCCCGTGCCCGGAGACCGCGCCGTCGGCGTGTCGCCATTCCACTGCCGGCGCCGCTGTTCCTCGCGGTGGAACCGAAGCCCGATCTCGGTCTCGCCGCCCACACCCAGCCCCAGGAAGTCGCGATGGTCGAGCGTGAGGCGGCTTTCCACGCCCCAGGTGTCATAGGCGCGAAGCCGCCCCTCGTTGCCGCACGTCGTCAGCAGGTTCGCCATGCCGCCGCAAGCCGGGTCAGAGGCGTCGTTGGGCCGCTGCGCGGAATTGGAGGATTGCCGCCACCAGTCGCGCCTGAAATTGTGGTAGTAGGCAGTCGTCCGGAGCGCGACGCCGGGACCCATCTGCCAGAAGTGCGCGGCCGTCAGGTTCCAGCGGGTGGTGTCGAAACGGTCGTTCACGAACGGGTTCTGGCGCGGATCGGCGGCGAACTCGGCGCGGGTCAGGCCGGAATAGGTCACGTCGCTGTTCTCGTCGAACCAGCTGCCCTTCAGCGTGAGCGCATGGCGCTCGCCCAGGTCCCATTCGGCCTTGGCGAACAGGTCGGTGAAGCGAAGCAGGCTGTTGGCGCGCGCGCCGGCCGACTGCTTGTGGTTGCCGTGCAGCAGCACCCGCCCGCCAAGGAGCGGCCCGCCGACGCGGCCGTCGAGCGACCAGGTCTCGCGGTTGCCGACGGTGCCGCCGATCTGGCCCTCGAAGCTGTCGGGCGCGGCCGGGGTGATGTAGTTGACGACCCCGCCGATCGTCTGCGGGCCGAAGCGGATCTGCGCGGCGCCCTTCAGCACCTCGATCCGCTGGAACCGCTCGATCGGCGGATGGTAGTAGCTTGCATTGTCGCCATAGGGCGCGAAGGCGAGCGGGATCCCGTCTTCCAGAAGCAGCACCTTGGTCGAACGGGTCGGGTTCAGCCCGCGGATGCCGATGTTGGGCCGCGCCCCCACGCCTTCCTCGTCGCGCGGGAAGACGCCCGGCACCAGCCGCAGGGCATCGTTGATACTGAACGGCCGGGTGTGGCGAAGATCATCCTCCGAGACGATTGCGCCCGAGCCGGCGATATCGAACATCCGCTCGGGCGCGCCAATGACGAGGATATCCGCCTTGCCGGACGATTCGGCCAGAAGGTCGCCGGCGCTCCCCTCCTCCGCCGGCTCGGGACCGGCAAGCGTCGGCGCGGCAAGGAGCGAGGCGGTCAGCAGCAGCAGGCAGCGAGGCATGTTGAAACTGATTCCCTGTTCTTGATAGGCATTCTCATTCGCGCCTAGGCCCGCCACCAGCGCTCGGCAAGCCATTTCTTGCGACCGGTTCGCAATTATGGTCGCCAGTTGCGATTCCCGGCCCGGGCCGCTAAGGGCGCCGCTTCGCGCCGGCACACCCTGGAGGTGCCGGGCGGATGACCAAGGATAGGAACCAACATGTCTGAAGTGCTGACGCTCAAGGCGGAAGCACGGCCGAGGGCAGGCAAGGGAGCCTCCCGGGCAATGCGGCGCGAAGGCCGCGTTCCGGCCGTGATCTATGGCAACAAGCAGGACGCGCTTGCGATCCACGTCGAGGAAAAGCGGCTGGTGAAGCTGCTCGAGACCGGCCATTTCATGAATTCGGTGCTCGAGATCGAGCTGGATGGCGCGACCCACCGGACGCTGCCGCGCGATGTCCAGTTCCACCCGGTGACCGACCGGCCGATGCACGTCGATTTCCTGCGCATCGCCGCCGACTCGCTCATCACCGTCAACGTCCCCGTCCGCTTCGAGAATGAGGGCGCCTCGCCCGGCCTGAAGCGCGGCGGCGTGCTGAACGTGGTTCGCCACGAGATCGAGATCCGCTGCCCGGCCGATTCGATCCCCGACGACATCGTCGTGGACGTGACCGGATTCGACGTCGGCGAATCGATCCACATCTCGGCCGTGAAGCTGCCCCGGGGTGTCCAGCCAGTCATCGACCGCGACTTCACCATCGCGACGATTGCCGCCCCCTCGGGCCTCAAGAGCCAGGAAGCCGCAGAAGCGGACGCCGAAGCCAAGGCCGAGTAGCCGATGCTGGTCTTCGCCGGGCTGGGCAACCCCGGCCCGGCCCATGCCGGCCACCGCCACAATGTGGGCTTCATGGCCGTGGACGCGATCCATCGCGCCCACGGCTTCGCTGCGTGGAAGGCGCGCTTTCAGGGCCAGGCGGCCGAAGGCCGGCTCGGCGAGGCGCGCGTGCTGCTGCTGAAGCCGATGACCTTCATGAATGAAAGCGGCCGCTCGGTGGGCGAGGCGCTGCGCTACCTGAAGCTCGATGCATCCGACCTCACCGTCTTCTACGACGAGCTCGATCTCGAGCCTTTCCGGTTGAAGGTGAAGCGGGGCGGCGGCGCGGCGGGCCACAACGGCATCCGCTCGATTGCCGCGCACGTCGGCCCCGATTTCCGGCGGGTCCGGATCGGCATCGGCCACCCCGGCCACAGGGACCGGGTGACGCCGCATGTGCTCGGCAATTTCGCGAAGGCCGAGGAGCCGGCGCTGGCCGCCATGCTGGCCGACATCGCCGATCTCGCGCCGCTGCTTGCGGCCGGCGACGACGCGCGCTTCATGAGCGACCTGGCGCTTCGCCAGCAACAGGAGGGTTGAGATGGGTTTCCGCTGCGGGATCGTGGGCCTGCCGAACGTCGGCAAGTCCACCCTGTTCAACGCGCTCACCGAGACGGCGGCCGCGCAGGCCGCCAACTATCCCTTCTGCACCATCGAGCCCAATGTCGGCCAGGTTGGCGTGCCCGACGAGCGCTTGCAGATGATCGCCCGCATCGCCGGCTCGGCGAAGATCATCGAGACGCAGCTCGGCTTCGTCGACATCGCCGGCCTCGTCCGCGGCGCGTCCAAGGGCGAGGGACTGGGCAACCAGTTCCTGGCCAACATCCGCGAGGTGGACGCGATCGTCCATGTGCTGCGCTGCTTCGAGGATGGGGACATCACCCATGTCGAGGGGCGGATCGACCCGGTGGCGGATGCCGAGACGGTCGAGACCGAGCTGATGCTGGCCGATCTCGAGAGCCTCGAGCGGCGCGTGCCAACCCTGATGAAGAAGGCGCAGGGCGGCGACAAGGAGGCGAAGGCAGCGGCCAGCGCGCTCGGCCGCGCGCTCGAGCTGCTGCGCGCCGGCAAGCCCGTGCGCCTCGCCCAGCCGGCCGACGCCGAGGAAGCGCGCCACCTGCGCCACGCGCAGCTGCTGACCTCGAAGCCCGTGCTCTATGTCTGCAATGTCGAGGAGGGGTCGGCCGCAACCGGCAACGCCCATTCGGCGCGGGTCGCGGCGATGGCCGCCGCGGAGGGCGCCGGCGCCGTCACCATCTCGGCGGCCATCGAGGCCGAGATCGCGACCCTGCCGGCCGAGGAACGCGCCGCCTTCCTGGAGGCGCTGGGGCTTGCCGAAACCGGCCTCGCGCGCATCATCCGCGCCGGCTACGACCTGCTCCACCTCATCACCTTCTTCACCGCCGGCCCCAAGGAGGCGCGCGCCTGGACCGTCGAGCGCGGGGCGACCGCGCCGCAGGCGGCCGGCGTCATCCATTCCGACTTCGAGGCGAAGTTCATCCGCGCCGAGACCATCAGCTATGCCGACTATGTCGCCTGCGGTGGCGAGGCCGGCGCGCGCGAGGCCGGCAAGCTGCGCGCCGAGGGCAAGGCCTATGTGGTGCAGGATGGCGACGTGATGCACTTCCTGCACGGCGGCTGAGCCGGCTTGCGAGCCCGGCGCCCGGCCCGCTAGCCTCGCGGCCATGACGG
>JBKBUL010000094.1:0-3737 GCA_046290045.1 Sphingomonadaceae bacterium | reverse complement strand
GCTTCCATTCGCCCGCGCTCCTCCGTTGTGAGGTTATACCAGCACCGTGTTTCTCTGCCGCGCGCGCCCCCCCCACGGCCGGTGGCGCCGGCTGCGGCAGGGCGACAGGCTCGGGCGGCGGCGGCAGGCCTTCCTCGCGCGGGGCGGCCTCGATCGTCGGCTTCGGCGGCTCGGGCCGGGCCGCCACGTCGGCGATCGCCACGAACTCGATCGGGGTCACGTCCGGCTCCGGCGCCAGCTTCGGCAGCGCATCGGCCAGCCCCAGCGACAACGCCACCAGCAGCGCCGCGTGCAGCCCGCCGGCCAGAAGAAGCGCCTGCCGCTCGGTCATGGGGCGGCCTCGCGCGCCGGCACGGCCTCAGGCTGGTTGACGAGGGCGACGCGGGTGAAGCCGGCCCCCGTCACGTCGGCCAGCAGGGCGGCCACCTGCCCATAGGGCAGCGCCGCATCGGCCCGGATCACCACGCGCGCATCGGTTCCGCGCGCCTCCCTGAGCGCCGACAGGCGCGCCGCGAAGGCAGCGGGCGCCAGCGCCTCCTCGCCCACGAAGCGCTGGCCTTTCGCGTCGATCGTCACCGAGATCGGCTCCTGGTCGGCCGGCAGCGCCTTCGCCTGGGTCGCCGGCAGGTCGACCGCCACCCCCGTCACCAGCAGGGGCGCTGCCACCATGAAGATGATCAGCAGCACCAGCATCACGTCGACGAGCGGCGTGACATTGATCTCCGACATCGGCGCCTTGCGCCGCCGCCGGCCGCCGGTCGCCTGCACCCCCGCCCCCATCAGCGCACCCCGTCCAGCTCGCGCGACATCAGCGCGTGGAAGGAGGAGGAGAAGCTCGCCAGCCGATCCTCCAGCCGGGTGATCCGGTGCAGCAGCCGGTTGTAGCCGATCACGGCCGGGATGGCAGCGAACAGGCCGATGGCGGTTGCGAACAGCGCCTCGGCAATGCCCGGGGCCACCACCGCGAGGCTGGTGTTCTGGGTCGCGCCGATGGCGATGAAGGCGCGCATGATGCCCCAGACGGTTCCGAACAGGCCCACGAAGGGCGCAACCGACCCGATCGTCGCAAGGATGTTGAGCCGGTCCGACAGGTCCGAGACCGAACGGTCGATCGAGGCCGCCATCACCGCCGACAGCCGGGCGCGCACGCCTTCGCGGTCCACGGCCTGCCGCCCCTCGACCGAGGCCTGCCACTCGTCCATGCCGGCGAGGAACAGGTCGGCGGCCGGATGCGCGCCCTTCTCGGCCTTCAGCTCGTCCAGCGTCTTCGCCTTCCAGAAGCGCTGCTCGAAGGCCTCGGTGTCGCGGTTGATCCGGTTCAGGCGCCGCGTCCGCTCGAGGATGATCGCCCAGCTCCAGATGCTGGCCATGAGCAGGCCCACCATCACCGCCTTCACGACGATGTCGGCCTGCAGGAACAGCGCCCAGGGCGACATGGCCTCGGCGCCCTTGACCATCAGTTCGTCCACGTGACGGTTGCTCCGCGAAACGGGCAGGGGCTTGGATCCCCGGGATAAGTTGGCGCGCTTTACGCGAGGTGAACGCCTGCCCTCAAGCCGAAGCGGGCGCCAGGGCCGAAAAGCGTGCCAGCCAGTCCGCCGGCTGGCGGCGCGGCCGGCCGTCGGGCGCCACGAAGCCGGCGCGCACCGTCGCCTCCGTCAGCCGCATGCCGTCCCGCAGGATCGACTGCGCCATCTCGACGCTCGCAGCACCCAGCTTCAGGCAGCGCGTCTCGACCAGCAGCTCATCGCCGAGGCGGGCCGGCGCGCGATAGCGGACGGCAAGGTCGGCAACCGCCCAGGCGCCTTCGCCCGCCTCGTGCGCGGCGCGCTGGTCGATGCCCAGCACATGGAGCAGGTCCGACCGGGCGCGCTCCATGTAGCGCAGGTAATTGGCGTGATAGACCACGCCCGAGAGGTCCGTGTCCTCGAAATAGACGCGCACCGCAAAGCGGTGCACGCCGCCCTCGATGATGCCGGTCGCGGCGCGAAGCACGCCGCCCCCGCTCAGGCTTTGGCGTCGCCGGCCTCGGTCGCCTCGGCGCCCGGCCGGGCGTCGCGGCGCTCGGCGATCCGGGCCGACTTGCCGCTGCGGCCGCGCAGGTAATAGAGCTTGGCCCGGCGCACCGCGCCCCGGCGCACCACCTCGATCTGGTCGATCACCGGCGAGTAGAGCGGGAAGACACGCTCCACGCCCTCGCCGAAGCTGATCTTGCGAACCGTGAAGCTCGAGCCCATCCCCTTGTTCGAACGCGCGATGCACACGCCCTCGAACTGCTGCACGCGGGTGCGCTCGCCTTCCTTCACCTTCACGCCCACGCGCAGCGTGTCGCCGGGGCGGAAGTCGGGCACGGCGCGCGCCGCCTTCAGCTTCTCGATCTGTTCGGCCTCGATCTGTTGCAACAGGTTCATGATTCTTCGCTCCTTGCCCGCGCCGGTTCGCCTGCGCGGTGCCCCCGTTCGTGGGGCGGGTTGGTGTCGCGAGAGGGCGACGCCTGCCCGTCGAGCAGGTCCGGCCGCCATCGCCTCGTGTCCTCGAGCCGCTGGCGCTGCCGCCAGGCCTCGATCTTCCCATGGTCGCCCGAGGTCAGCACCTCGGGAATGCCATGCCCCTCCCACACGGCGGGTCGGGTATAGTGCGGATATTCGAGCAGCCCCGATCCCTCGAAGCTTTCCTCGGTCCCGCTGGAAGCGGCGCCCATTACGCCCGGCAGCAGCCGAACGCAAGCATCGAGGATCAGCATCGCCGCCGGCTCCCCGCCCGACAGCACGATATCGGCAACCGACAGCGGCTCGACCCCGCGGCCCGCGAAGATGCGCTCGTCGAACCCCTCGAACCGCCCGCACAGCAGCGCCACGCCCGGGCCTTCGGAAAGCGCCCGCACCCGGGCCTGCGTCAGCTTGGGCCCGCGCGGCGTCGGCGCGATCAGCGGCAGGCCGGGGGCTGCCGCGCGCGCCGCGTCGATGGCCGCCGCCAGCACGTCGGCGCGAAGCACCATGCCCGGCCCGCCGCCGGCCGGCGTGTCGTCCACGCGGGCGTGCCGGCCGATCCCGAAGTCGCGAAGCGCGATCGTCTCCAGCCGCCAGCGCCCCTCCGCCAGCCCCCGGCCCGCCAGCGAATGCGCCAGCGGCCCCGGAAACATCTCGGGGTAGAGCGTGATCACCTGCGCGCGCCAGCTCATGCCGCCTCGATCCAGGCGCGGTCGATCCGGATCTGCCCGTCCTCCACACGCGCCGCCCCCTCGACGAGCGGCACCAGCACGCGCCGGCTGCCTTCGAGCTCGATCTCGAGGAGGTCGGAGGCGCCATAGTTCGCCATGTCCACCACGGTTCCCAGCCGCGCGCCGGCCGCGTCCACCACCGCGAGGCCGATGAGGTCGTGCCAGTAATGCTCGCCCGGCGGCAGCGGTGGCAGGCTGGCCCGCGGCACCGTCAGCAGCGCGCCGCGCAGCGCTTCCGCGGCCGTCCGGTCGCGAAGCTCGGCAAAGCGCGCAATCGCGCCGTGCGGGCCAGGCCGCGCCGACAGCAGGGTGAGCGCCCGCCCGCCGCAATCGAAGTCGTGGTGACGAAGCAGGCTCTCGACGCTGTCGGTGAACAGCTTCAGCCGGACTTCGCCGGTCACGCCATGGGCGCCGGCCACCGCCGCCATCACGACGGGCCGGTCGGCGGCGCCCATGGGCGGATCAGGCCTGCTGGTCCTCGGCCGGCGCCGCCTCGGCGGCCGGTTCCTCGGCTGCC
>JBKBUL010000028.1:0-25668 GCA_046290045.1 Sphingomonadaceae bacterium | reverse complement strand
GGGCTCTTCCTCCATTCGGGTGATGGCGACGCCCTCTTCTATGTCGTCGGGAGGGATGGCGCGCTGGATGGGCGCCGCGCCGCGCCAGCGCGGCAGCAGCGAGGCGTGGATGTTGAGGCAGCCGTGGCGCGGCGCCTCGAGGATGGCACGCGGCAGCAGGAGGCCATAGGCAGCGACCACCGCGCAATCGAGGTCGAGCGCGGCGAAGGCCGCCTTCTCGGCCTCGGGCCCGAGTCTTTCGGGCGTACGGACGACAAGGCCAAGCGACTCGGCGCGCCGGTGGACGGGTGTCTTCTCGATCCGGCCGCGGTTGCCCGGCCGGGGCGGCTGGGTATAAACCGCGCAAATGTCATGGCCGGCGGCCACCAGCGCGTCGAGCGCGGTGACGGCGAAGCCGGGGGTTCCCATGAAGGCGAGCCGCATGGCATGACCGGTAGCAATGGAAGGCCCGCTCGAAAAGCTGATCGCGCTGGTCGCGCGCCTGCCCGGCCTCGGCCCGCGCTCGGCCCGGCGGGTGGTGCTGCACCTGGTCAAGAACCGCGAGCGGAGCCTGTCGCCGCTGATCGCGGCGCTGGAGGCGGTCGATCGCGCGCTCGTCACCTGCGGGAGCTGCGGGAACATCGATACCGCCTCGCCGTGCCGCATCTGCGCCGATCCGCGCCGCGACCCCGCCCTCCTGTGCGTGGTCGCCGATGTCGCCGACCTGTGGGCTCTGGAGCGCGGGCGGCTGTTTCCCGGCCGCTACCATGTGCTGGGCGGCCTGCTTTCGGCGCTCGACGGGGTGGGGCCCGAGGCGCTTTCGACCGGCCGGCTGATCGACCGGCTGGCCGGGCCGCCGCCGGTTGCCGAGGTGGTGCTGGCCCTGTCGGCGACGCTGGAGGGGCAGACGACGGCGCACTATGTGGCCGAGAAGCTGGCCGGGCGGGGCGTGCGCCTGAGCCAGCTCGCGCATGGCGTGCCGGTGGGCGGCGAGCTCGACCATCTCGACGAGGGCACGCTCGCCCAGGCGCTGCGTCTCAGGCGCCCGGTCGATTCTTGACCGCGCGTGCCGGCCTTCCTAGCTTGGCGCCATGGCGATCCTTCCCATCCTCGAAGTGCCCGACCCGCGCCTGCGGCGCATCAGCGAGCCCGTGGCCGAGGTGACGGACGAGATAAGGGCGCTGATCGCCGACATGTTCGAGACGATGTATGCTGCCCCGGGGATCGGGCTCGCCGCCGCGCAGGTGGACCGGCCGATCCGCCTGCTGGTGATGGACCTGGGCGATGGCCCCGCCGACGCCGAGGGCAAGCCGACACGAAACCCGCGCGTATTCATCAACCCCGAGATCCTCGACCCGTCGGACGAGCTGGGCAGCTACAACGAGGGGTGCCTCTCGGTGCCGGATCAATATGCCGAGGTGGAGCGGCCGGCGCGGGTGCGCGCGCGCTGGCTGGACGAGCAGGGTGTTGCCCATGAGGAACTGCTCGACGGGCTGACGGCCACCTGCCTCCAGCACGAGATGGACCATCTGAACGGCGTGCTGTTCATCGACCATCTCTCGCGCCTCAAGCGCGAGATGGTGCTGAAGAAGCTGGAAAAGCTGCGTCGCGAGAGGGCGACCCGGAAGGCCGCCTGATGGCGCCGACCGGGAAGGCCGCCTGATGGCGCCGACCGGGAAGGCCGCCTGATGGCGGCGGCCCGATGAGCGGCGCCGGGCGGCTGGCGGCGCTGTCGCATCCGCCGCCACCCGACGACTACGAACGGCGCGAGGCGAAGCTCCAGCAGCGGCTCGCGCGGATCCTGACCGCCTATCATCGCCAGCAGCGCTCGGCGATCATCCTGCTGGAGGGCTGGGACGCGGCCGGCAAGGGCGGCCTCATCAAGCGGCTGACGGCCGAGCTCGACCCGCGCTTCTTCGAGGTGGTGCCGGTGGCCGCCCCCAACGAGCTGGAGCGGCGCCAGCACTACATGACCCGCTTCTGGTCGAAGCTGCCGCCGGCGGGAAACTGGACCATCTTCGACCGCAGCTGGTACGGGCGCGTGCTCGTCGAGCGGGTGGAAGGCTTTGCCAGCGCGGCCGAATGGGGCCGGGCCTACACCGAGATCAACGGCGTGGAAGCCTCGCAGTGCGCGCACGGCACGCGGATCGTGAAGCTGTTCCTGCATGTGAGCGAGATCGAGCAGGACCGGCGGCTGATCGACCGGCTGGAGCAGCCCTGGAAGCGCTGGAAGGTGGGGCCGGACGATTTCCGCAACCGCGCCCGGCGCGCCGACTATCTCGCGGCCTATGAGGACATGTTCGAAAAGACGGACACGCCCTGGGCACCCTGGCACCTGATCGGCGCCGACCACAAGCGGCACGCGCGCGTGAAGGGCCTCGAGATCATCGCCGAGCGGCTGGCCGACGGCGTGGACCTTTCGGATCCGCCGCTCGACCCGGCCTTGCGTAAGCTGGCGGAAGGCGAACTGGGGGTGAAGCTGAAGCCGAGATAGGCGGGCTTCTCACGGCCCCTTCAGCCAGCGCGAGGCGCGCGGGCTGGCGTCTGGTCGGCGGGGTTCGAGCAGGCTGTAGACGACGGCATTCTCGACCACGCGGTGCACATAGTTGCGGGTTTCCTGGATGGGGATCATCTCCACCCAGTCGATCATGTCCTCGCCGGCGCGCGGGTCGCCATTCTGGGTGATCCAGCGGCGGACATTGCCGGCGCCGGCATTGTAGGCGGCAATCGCCAGCGCCGCGTTGCTGAAATTGCTTCGCCGGAGCGCGATGTAATCGCTGCCGAGCGTGATGTTGAAGGCCGGGTCGGAGAACAGCCGGTCGGGGCGGTAGGGCAGGCCGAGGCGGCGGGCGACGTCGGCCGCGGTCGCCGGCATCAGCTGCATGAGGCCGCGCGCGCCGGCCGAGGACAGGGCGGTGCGGTCGAAGCTCGACTCCTGCCGGGCGATCGCGTGCGCGATGATCCACTGGCTCGCGGGAACCGGCGCGTCGGGGGCCATGCGCGGGAAGGCGAGATCGAAGGTGGAAAGGTCACCCCGGGGACGCGCTTCCTTCCAGGCCCAGACGGCGAGATCGTCGCGCCCGAGACGTCGGCCCAGCTCGGCGGCGATCCGCGCCTCGGTGGGGGTGCGGGCCGATTCGGCCAGCGCCCGGACGAAGAGCGATTCGCGCTCGCGGCTGTCCATGGCGTTGAGGGTGAGGAGCGCGCGGGCGAGCGGCGTGCCCTCGAAGGCGGCGCGCTCGGCCGGGCTCGGTTGCACGCGCGGCACCAGCGGCAGCTCGGGCAGCCGCCCCAGCTCCTCGGCGGCGAGCTGGCCGTAGAAATAGTCGAAGTGGCGGGCAGCGCGCTCGAAGGCGGCCTTCGCCTCGGCCTCGCGGCCGCGCGCGCGCTCGGCCCGGCCCAGCCAATAGTCGCCGCGCGACTGGCTGATGGGGGTCAGCACGGTGCGGTTGAACGTCTCGAAATGGCGAACCGCCTCGGCCGGCTGCGCGCGCTTGCGGAGCGCGATCCAGCCGGCGAGCCACTCGGTGTCGGAGAGGCGCGCGCGGGTGGAAAGCGGCAGGGCGGCGAGATCCGTGCCCGGGGCAAAGGCGCGGTGGTTGGCGAGAATCCGCTGGGCAAGCCCATGGTCGCCGCGGCGCATCGCGACCCGGCCCATGGCAAGCCGCTTGTCGAGCCAGCTGTCGGGCGCCGAGGTGCCCGGCTCGGTGTCGCCCGCGGCCAGCAGCGCCTCGGCCTCGGCGAGCCGGCCGCGGCGTTCGAGCCAGAGGACCCGATCGTGGGTGAGGCCGATGTCGCGCCGGAGCCGCGCCGGCACCGAGGCGACGCGCGCTTCGGCATCGGGTGCGCTGGCTCTCAGCGCCAGGCGGGCGGCCGCGAGCGCGCGGGCTTCATCGTCGAGCAGCGGCAGCAGGCGGGAGGCCGCTGTCGTCTGGCCGGCCCAGAGGAGGGCATCCGCGCGGCGGGCATGATCGGCGCGGGTCAGGATGGAGCCGAAGCGGGACAGCAGTGCCGATTCGAGCTCGGGCGGGATGCCCGAGCGGACCCAGGCGGCCTTCGCCAGTCGCTCTGCCTCGGCGCCGGACGACAGAAGCGCGAGGCGGGCCTGCCCGGCAGCCGACTGCGGGGGCACGGACGCGAAGAAGGCGCGGGCCTCGGAATCGGACGTCTTTGCCGGATCGGCGGCCTGCGCTTCGGCGCGGCGGCGCATGGCGGCAAGCCCCGGCCAGCCGGCATGGCCGGCGATGAACTCGGCCTGCAGCGCGAGCGGGGGCTCGGCGCCGGCGGGCGGCGGGCGACGCAGCCAGTCCCAGGTGGCGAGCGAGCGGGCGAGCGGGGAGGGCGCTCCCTGCGGCGCCTGCGTCGATCGCGCCTCGTAGGCGGCGAACTGCTGCGCCAGCCAGGCGCGCGCGGCGGGATCGAGCGCGCCCGCGCTCGCCGGGGCCGGGGCAGCCGGGGCCGGCGCCTGGGCATGGGAAGCCGCCGGCAGGGCGAGAAGGGCGGCGAGGAGCGCGAGGCCTGCAGGGCGGAGGCGGAGTTGCACGCACATGCCGACCGCTTTAGGCAGGCCTCGCCCCAGCGCCAACCCCGGGGCCGGCTCGCCCGGCCCGGCCCGTGCCCGCCAGGATCGAGACGATGATCGACATTCGAGGTTCCATCCCTGCGCTCGTGACCCCCTTTCGCGACGGGCGGGTGGACGAGGCGGCGCTGGAAGCCTTCATCGACTGGCAGATCGGGCAGGGCTCCGCCGGGCTGGTGCCGTGCGGCACCACGGGTGAATCGGCGACGCTCTCGATCGAGGAGCATGACCATGTCGTCGCGCTGACCGTGAAGGCGGCGCGCGGCAGGGTGCCGGTGATCGCCGGCTGCGGATCCAACGACACGGCGGTCGCGCTGCATCACATCGAGCGGGCGGCCGCCGCCGGGGCCGACGTGGCGCTGGTGGTGACGCCCTATTACAACAAGCCGGGCCAGCGCGGCCTGCTGGCGCATTTCCGGCACCTGGCCGACCTCAGCCCGCTGCCGATCCTGATCTACAACATCCCCGGACGCTCGGCGATCGACATGACTACGGCGACCATGGCCGAACTCGCCCAGCACCCCCGGATCGTGGGCGTGAAGGAATCGACGGGCGACATCAACCGAGTGAGCGAGATCCGGCACCTGTGCGGGCGCGACTTCCGGATCCTGTCGGGCAATGACTACATGACCCTGGGCATGATGGCGCATGGCGCCGTGGGGGCAATTTCGGTGACGGCCAATGTCGCGCCGGCGCTGGCGGCCGCGCAGGTGAACGCCTGCCTCGGGGGCGACTATCGGACGGCCCTGGCCTTGCAGGACCAGCTCTGGCCGCTGTCGCAGGCGCTGTTCGCCGATGCGTCGCCGGGGCCGACCAAATATGCACTGTCGCTGATGGGGCGGATGACGGCGGAGGTCCGCCTGCCGATCGTGCCGCCCTCCGGTCTCGCCCGGGCCGAGGTGGACGCGGCGCTGGCGCACGCGGGCGTTTCGCCCTGATGGCGCGGCCTCGGCCGGCGCCGGTGAAGGTGAAGACCGTCGCCGAGAACCGGCGCGCCCGCCACGAATACAGCTTCGAGGAAGTGCTTGACGCCGGGATCGTGCTGACCGGCACCGAGGTGAAGTCGCTGAGGTTCGGGGAAGGCTCGATCGCCGAAAGCTATGCCGAGGTGAAGGACGGGGAGGTCTGGCTGGTGAACGCCAACATCCCCGAGTTCAGCCATGGCAACCGCTTCAACCACCAGCCCCGGCGGCCGCGCAAGCTGCTGCTGACGGCGCGCGAGATCGCGAAGCTGCATGGCGCCGTCGCGCGGCAGGGCATGACGCTGGTGCCGCTCTCGGTCTATTTCAACGAGCGCGGCAAGGCGAAGGTGGAGCTGGCGCTGGCGAAGGGCCGCAAGCTGCACGACAAGCGCGAGGCCGAAAAGCAGAAGGACTGGAAGCGCGAACAGGCGCGGCTGCTTCGCGAGCGCGGCTGAGCCGGGCGTTCGTCGCCCGGCAGAGGGCGTTTCGTCGATTTCAACCTTTTTGCGTTGAACCGCCCGCAGAGGCGACACATCTTTGCCGCAATGGCGGCGCAACGGGCCGCCTGAAACGAGCCCTGGGGAGAAACGGTGCGGCGCTGGCTGAGATTGCCGACGCGGGAGTCGATGGAAGCCAACCGCTTCCTGCGCCCCTTCGCGCGCCATCTCGCCTCGCCGCTGGTGTGGCGGTTCAACCGGCGCGGGGTGGCGCGCGGTGCGGCGCTCGGCGTGTTCCTGGGCTTCCTGCTGCCGCTCGGGCTCCAGACCCCGGTGGCCGCCATGTTCGCGGTCGGCGCGCGCGCCAACCTGCCGGTGGCTGCGCTTGCGACGCTGGTGACGAATCCGCTGACCTTCCCGCTCGTCTATCTCGGCGCCTATGCCGTGGGGCGGAACCTGCTGCCGCTGAAGGAGGGGGCGGCGCTCGGGCTCGACATGGACGTGAGCGCGGTGCAGCGCGCGCTCGACTGGGCGATCGCGCTGGCCGGGCCGACGATCGTGGGCCTCGTCGTGTTCGCCGTGGTCGGCGGGGTGGCCGGCTACGTCTCGGTGCAGATCGGCTGGCGGCTGTGGGTGGGGCAGAAGTGGAACCGCCGCCAGCGACGCCGGCGCACCGGCCCCCCGGCCGGCGGCGCCCGGCCGGCGAACGCATGAGCGACTTCAACGAGAAGCTGACGGCAGCCAAGCAGGCCTGGGCGCGCGCCGGGCGGCTGCTGACCGGCAAGCCCGACCCCGACAAGTCGATGCGCCTGCCGCCGGGGCAGCGGCTGGTCACCAACTGGCCGGTGCTCGATCTCGGCGTGCAGCCGCATGTGCCGACGGCCAGCTGGCGGCTCGACATCGACGGGGCCGTCGAGAACCCCGTCAGCCTCGACTGGGATGCGTTCCGGGCGCTGCCGCAGGCCGAGGATGTCTCGGACATCCACTGCGTCACCCAGTGGAGCCGCTATGACAATCGCTGGCAGGGCGTGAAGACGCGCGTGCTCCTCGACCTGGTGAAGCCGAAGCCCGAGGCGGCGCATGTGATCCTGCATGCGCATGATGGCTATACCACCAATGTCCGCCTCGACCATTTCGCCGAAGACGACTGCCTTGTCGCCCACAGCCACGACGGCGTGCCGCTCAGCCGGGAGCATGGCGGCCCGGCGCGGCTGGTGATCCCGCGCTACTATTTCTGGAAGAGCGCCAAGTGGATTAAACGCATCGAGCTGTCGGCCGTGGACAGGCCCGGTTTCTGGGAGGTCCGTGGCTATCACAATGTCGGCGATCCCTGGCTCGAGGAGCGCTACGGCTGACGCCGACGGGCCGGAAGGGTCGGTCCGGACTCGCGCGGTCGGGCTGCTGGCGGCAGGGCTCGCGCACGATCTCAACAACATGCTGGGCGGAATCGTGGCCACCGCCGAGCTGGTGCAGGCGCGCGGGCAGTGCGGTGGCGAGGATGCCCGCGACCTCGACGCCATCGTCGCCCAGGCGGTGAAGGCGAGCCGGCTCATCCGGCAGGTGCTGGCCTTTTCCCGGCAGGACCTGCTGAACCCCGAGACCGCCGCGCTCGAGACCCTGCTGGAACCGCTGCTGCCGACGCTCAAGGCGATCGTCGGGCCGCGAGCCGCGCTGGAGCTGGCGCTTGCGCCGGCCGGTGTCGTGCGGGTGGACCCGACGGCGCTGGAACGGATCGTCGTGAACCTGGTGCTGAACGCGCGCGAGGCGGCGCCGCCGCAGGGCGGGCGGATTCGCCTGACGACCGGCCGCATCGGGCCGGCGCAGCGGCCGCCTTCGGCCCGCGGCTTCATGCCGGCGGGCAGCTACGCGGCGCTGCGCGTGGAGGACAATGGGCCGGGCGTGCCGCCGGCGATCGCGGCGCGCATCTTCGAGCCCTATTTCACGACCCGCCCGGACGGGCAGGGGCTGGGGCTGGCAACCGCCTTTGGGCTGGCCAAGCAGTCGGGCGGGTTCCTGCTGCAGGCGCCGGGCTCGCTCGGCGGGGCGGGCTTCACCCTCTACCTGCCCGAGGCCTCGGGCGAGGCGGGCCGGACGGCCGCGCCGCGGGCGGCGGCGGGCGGGATCATCCTGCTGGCCGAGGATGACATGCTGCTTCGCATGTCGACGGCGCGCAGCCTCGAGCGCCTGGGCTATCGGGTGCGGCAGGCGGCCGACGGCGAGGCGGCGCTGAAGCGGCTGGCCGAGGAGCGGCCGGGGCTGCTGCTCTCGGACATCCGCATGCCGGGCCTCGACGGGATCGAGCTGACCCGTGCCGCGCGCGCCCGACACCCGGGCCTGCCGGTGCTGCTGGTCTCGGGCTATGCCGATGAGATGGCGCGCGGCGCGGTGCCCGACCTCGAGGTCGCGGTGATCGCCAAGCCCTTTTCGATGCGCGAACTGGCCGAGCGGGTGGCCGAGCTGATCTGACTTGCGAGTCTGGAACAAAAGGGGTACGCCGATCCTCATCCGGTCACGCTTGCGCGGGCGTCGGCCGGTGGCTAGGCCCGGCCCGTTGGGTCGGGTCATCGCGCGTCGCACCGGCGGCGCCCGCACGAGGGGACAGGCGTGGACAGGGAAAAGGCGCTCGAAGCGGCACTCGCCCAGATCGACCGGGCATTCGGCAAGGGATCGGCCATGAAGCTCGGCCAGCGCGAGACGCTGGAGATCGAGGCCATTTCGACGGGCTCGCTGGGGCTCGACATCGCCCTTGGCATCGGCGGGCTGCCGCGCGGCCGGGTGATCGAGATCTACGGGCCCGAATCATCGGGCAAGACGACGCTGGCGCTGTCGGTGATCGCCGAGGCACAGAAGGCGGGCGGGATCGCCGCCTTCGTCGATGCCGAGCATGCGCTCGACCCCATCTATGCGAAGAAGCTGGGGGTCGATACCGACAATCTGATCGTTTCCCAGCCGGACACCGGCGAGCAGGCGCTCGAGATCGTCGACACCCTGGTCCGGTCGAACGCGATCGACGTGCTGGTGGTCGATTCGGTGGCGGCCCTGGTGCCGCGAGCCGAGATCGAGGGCGAGATGGGCGACAGCCATGTCGGGCTGCAGGCCCGGCTGATGAGCCAGGCGTTGCGCAAGCTGACGGGCTCGATCAGCCGCTCGCGCTGCATCGTGATCTTCATCAACCAGGTGCGGATGAAGATCGGGGTGATGTACGGCAACCCCGAGACCACGACGGGCGGCAATGCGCTGAAGTTCTACGCGAGCGTGCGCCTCGACATCCGCCGCACCGGGCAGATCAAGGACCGCGACGACATCATCGGCAACACGACCCGGGTGAAGGTGGTGAAGAACAAGGTGGCGCCGCCCTTCCGCCAGGTCGAGTTCGACATCATGTACGGCTCGGGCATTTCCAAGACGGGCGAGATCCTCGACCTGGGCGTGAAGGCCGGCCTTGTCGAGAAGTCGGGCGCCTGGTTCTCCTATGACTCGCTTCGGATCGGCCAGGGCCGCGAGAATGCGAAGAAATATCTGGCCGACAACCCCGAGATCGCCGCGCGGATCGAGGCGGCGATCCGCGACAATGCGGCCGGAGTCTCGGACGCGCTGCTGACCGGGCCGGACGCCGACGACGACCTCTAGGCGCGGCCCTCTGCCCGGCCGGCCGGGGTCGGGCGCTTCTGGCGGGTTTTCAAAGCGTCACAATTCTGCTACATGCCTGGGCCTCGGATCGGGTCGGTCCGGGCCCGCATGGTGGCGCCCGCGCGCGTCTGGATCATGGCTGAGCGCCCGTCTGACCCTGTCCGGGTGTCGCCACTCCGGCGATGGCCCTGGGTTCCGCCGGGCCATTGCCCCAATGATGACGGTGTCGCGCGGGACCGCCTGATCGCCGACCGACCGCTTCGGTTCCCGGCTGCTGGTGGCGGCCATGGCCGGACGGTTGCGGCCTTTCCGGGCCGCTGTCGGGTCGACGGGGACGTCGCGACCACCCGAAGAATGGAAGGACTCCGCAATCCATGGCAAGCAAGCCCCTCAGCTTCCAAGTGGGTGACAATGTCGTGTATCCGAAGCACGGCGTGGGTCGCGTGATCGAGATCCAGGCGAGCGAGATCGCTGGCGCCCGGCTCGAACTCTATGTGCTTCGCTTCGACAAGGAGCGGATGACGCTGAAGGTGCCCACCAACAAGGCCGAATCGGTCGGGATGCGCAAGCTCTCGAGCGAAGCGACGCTGAAGGACGCGCTGCAGACGCTGAAGGGCAAGCCCCGGATCAAGCGGATCATGTGGTCGCGCCGGGCCCAGGAATATGAAGCCAAGATCAATTCGGGCGACCTGGTTTCGATCGCCGAGGTGGTGCGCGACCTGCACCGCGCCGAGGACCAGCCCGAGCAGAGCTATTCCGAGCGGCAGATCTTCGAGGCCGCGATCAGCCGGCTGGCGCGCGAGGTGGCGGCGATGAAGAACATCGACGAGCCCGCCGCCCAGCGCGAGATCGAGAACGTCCTGAAGGCGGCCTGAGCCGCCGGCCCCCGGTGGCACATGCACGGCCCCGCCGGTGACGGCGGGGCCGTTTGCGCTTGGCGGCACCGCGCCGCGCGGCTAGGGGTGGTGTCGAGAGAGGGTTTCCGATCGGGGAGTCGCCGATGCGCTCGTCTCTTGCCCTTGCCCTTCTCCTGTCCGCTGCCGCCCCCGCGCTTGCCGCCGAGCGAAGCTTTGCCGTCGGCTCGTTCGACCGGATCATCCTGACCGGGTCGCCCGACGTCGATGTCCGTGTCGGCCCGGCGCCCTCGGTCGTGGCGCGCGGCGAGCCTGCCGATCTCGACCGGCTCGACATCCGGGTCGAGAAGGGCGTGCTCCTCATCGGCACCCGGCCGAACAGCTGGAACTGGCGCACGCGCGCGGGCGTGCGGATCGAGGTTTCCGCCCCATCGCTGAATGCCGCGACGATCAACGGATCGGGCGACATGGCCGTGGACCGGCTGGCCGGCGGCCCGTTCACCGGCCGGATCGGTGGCTCGGGCGACATGCGCCTGCCGAGCCTCGATGCCACCCGCCTCTCGCTGGTCGTTTCGGGCTCGGGCAGCATCACCGCGGCTGGCACATGTGACTCCGCCGACCTCCAGGTGTCGGGGAGCGGGGACGTGCTGGCCGAGCGGCTGACCTGCCGGACGCTGACGGCCGGTGTGACCGGATCGGGCCGCATCGTGGCGCGCGCGACGGAAACGGCAGAGCTGAGCGTGACCGGATCCGGCGACATCAAGGCATCCGGCGGCGCGCGCTGCACCACGCGCACCACCGGATCGGGAACGATCCGCTGCAGCTGATCACAGAAGCGCAAGCGCCGCCAGTTCGGCGGCCAGCGCCGGCGGCAGGGCAGCGCCACCCGACCCAGCATCCGGCGGCCAGTCGGCGGGCGCGAGATAGCGCCAGCCCTGGTGGGCGCGCCGGGCGCGCGGCTCGACGGGGACGATCTCGAGGTCGAGGCGGATCTCGCAGCCGCCCTCGGGGCCGTCCACCACGTCGAGGATGGTCTGGCGGGCGACCAGCGTGTGGCGGATGATCCAGAACAGGCGGCCGCCGACGAGGCGGTCCGCCTCGCGCGGGCGGCGGGCCGAGCCGATCCGGCCGACCCGACTGCCATCGGCAAGGGTCAGCGCGAAACGGTCGCGCGCGGCGGCCAGCTCCTCGAGGCTGCGGCAGCCGAAGGCAACGCGGGTGAGGCCGAGGCGGTCGGGGGCTGGCGACATGGCTCGGCTGTTGGCCTGAGGCTGCTCGCGCATCAAGACGGCGGCCTGCGACCTGTTGTCGGCGCCGGGCGGGTCAGGCGGCGAGCAGCAGCGTGCCGCCGGCCACGAGGGCCGCCGCCGCGAGCGGCCCGGCCGCCATCAGGCCTGCGCGGCTGCGTGCGATCAGGAGCACGAGGACGAGCTTCACGATCGTGTTGGCAATCACCGCGAGCGCCAGCGCCCGGCCGGCCGGCGCCGGCGCGATGACCCCGGCCGGCAGGCCGGCGAGCGTGATGATCGCGGCATCGACATCGCCCGCGCCCGTCAGCGTCAGCAGGACGCCAAGCCCGAGGTCGCCGAAGCGGTCGATCGCCCAGCGCACCACCACGGCCAGAAGCGCGACGAGGGCGGCGAGCTGCAGCGCGGGGCGGAAGTCGAGCGGGTTGCCGAGCGCGACCGGATGCGCCGGCCCGGCCTCGCCGGCGCGGCGGGCGGCGAGGAAGGCAAGGCCGAGCGCGACGAGGCCGGCCGGCACGATCGAAAACGCAAGGCTCGCGAACGCCATCGGGGCAATCAGCGCCGTCAGCAGCAGCACGCGCCCGAACATCACTGCCGAGGCAATTGCGATTCCGGCGATCAGCGCCCCGCGTGTCGGGCGGTCGGCTTGGGCGGCGGCCAACCGCCCTGCATAGGCGACCGTGATCGAGGTGGAGGAGACGAGGCCGCCGGCTGCGGCCGTCACCATGAGGCCGCGGCCCGCGCCCAGCCGGCGCGCGGCAGCATAGCCGAGGAAGGAGAGGCCCGAGACGAAGACGACGACGAGCCAGAGTTGCCGCGGGTTCCACGCCTCGAGCGGGCCCATGGCGCGATCGGGCATGAGCGGCAGGATGACGAGGGCCACGATGGCAAAGCGCGAGGCCGCCTCGATCTCGTCTTCGGAAATGCCGCGAAGGAGCGCATGCAGCCGGTGCCGGAGCGCGAGCAGAAGCACCAGCACGGCCGCCGCCGCCAGGGCTTCGGCGGCACGGCCGCTGGCGGCGAAGGCGCCAAGCGCGAGCGTCAGCAGGCCGGCGATGGTACTGGTGGCGCTGTGCCGGTCTGGCGTCGATTCGCGCACATAGCCGACGACCAGCGTGGCGGCGGCACCCAGGAGCAGCGCGGCGCCGAACGCCGGCGGCAGCAGCGCAGCCAAGCCCCCCAGCAGCCCGAGCAGACCGAAGGTGCGAAAGCCCGCGACCCGGTGGCCGGCGGGCTCGGCCCTCGCCTGCCAGCCTCGCTCGAGGCCCACGAGAAGGCCGATGGCAAGCGCCAGCGCCAGCGGTTGCAGCAGTTGAACCTGGTCCACGCGGTGAGCCTAGCAGCGCGGGCGGCTCAGAGCGCGCTGGAAAAGCGGGTCACGGCGTGGCTTCGATAGATGTCGAAACAGGCAGCGATCACCCGGGCATAGGGCAGACCCTCGGCGGTGATCGACAGAAGGTTGCCCGCCTGGCGGGCAAGGCCGGCCTCGAGATAGGGGGCAAGCCAGGGCCGCGACTCGGACAGCTGCTCGAGGCCGGAGAGATCGGCTTCGCGGCCGCACAGCAGGTCCTCGATGACGAGCGCGCGCTCCCGATCCTCGGCAGTGCGGCGGACGCCGCGCTCGGCTGCCGCCTGTCCGGCGGCGACCCGCATGCGGTAGCGCCCGACATTCTTCTCATTCTGGACGAGAAGGCCGGGCAGCGAGGTGATTGCGCTGGCGCCAAGCCCGAGGAGATGGTCCGCCTCGTCGTCGGTGAAGCCCTGGAAGTTTCGGCGCAGGCGCCCTTGCGCCGCGGCGATGGCGAGCGGGTCATCGGGTCGGGCGAAATGGTCGAAGCCGACCGGGCGGTAGCCGGCGCCGAGGAGGATGCGGTGGCCGATCGCGCTCTGGGCGAAGCGCTGCTCGAGGCCTGGCAGTGCCGTCGCATCGATCCGCCGCTGCCGCGGGATGAGGGTGGGCACATGCGCATAGCCGAACAGCGCGATCCGGTCCGGCCCGAGCGCCAGCGCGGCCTCGAGCGTGCGCTCGAGGTGCGCCGACGTCTGGCCGGGCAGGCCGAACATCAGGTCGAAGTTGAGGCTTTCGACCCCGGCCTCGCGCAGCAGTTCGACCGCCCGCTCGATCCGGTCGGCCGGCTGCACCCGCCCGATGGCCTGCTGGAGGTCCGGCTCCAGCGTCTGCACGCCAAGGCTCGCCCGGCGGGCACCGAGGCGGCGGAACAGGTCCGCCCACTCTGGGTCGAGGGTGCGCGGGTCGAGCTCGACCGAGATGTCGGGGCGGGCGGCGCCGAAGGCGACCGACAGCCGATCGACGAGCTGCACGAAGGCACGCGGCTCGAGCGCATTGGGGCTGCCGCCGCCGAAGCTCAGCCGCTCCACCCGGATCCGGCCGGCAAGCCGCGCAGCCAGCCAGTCGATCTCGGCGTGGAGCGCTTCGAGATAGGCCTCGACCCGCTCGGCGCGGTTGGTGCGCCCCGTGTTGCAGCCGCAATACCAGCAGATCTCGCGGCAGAAGGGGATGTGGATATAGAGCGAGGCGGGCGTGTCGGGCCGGATCGTCTCGAGCTCGGCGACCAGCGCCTCGGCCCCGACGGCGGGCGTGAACTCGGCCGCCGTCGGGTAGCTGGTGTAGCGCGGCACGGCGCGCTGCAGCAGGCCGGGATGGAAGGGCCACATGCCCGCATCATGCCGCGCGTGCGGACGCCCGCGCGTTGATCAAGGTCAAGCGCGGGATCAGTCCCCGGCCAGCGCCTCCAGCCGGCGACGGTCGAGGAGAACGATGGCGCGGCGGCCGGGCAGGTCGATCACGCCCTGGCTGCGCAGGGCCGAGAGTTGGCGGCTGACCGTCTCGATGGTGAGGCCGAGCACGTCGGCGATCTGCTGCCGGTCGAGCGGGAGGTCGAACCGGTCGAGCGGGCCTTCGTCGGCGCAGCCGGCCTCGGCGAGGCGGTGCGAGAGATCGAGAAGGAAGCTCGCCACCCGCTCGGTCGCCGACTTGCGGCCGAGCAGCAGCATCCAGCGGCGCGCCCGGTCGAGCTCGTCGAGTGCGCGCTCGAGCAGGCGGTGCTCGAGATGCGGATGGCTGTGGGCGAAGCGGTCGAAGGTGGCGCGGGGGAAGAGGCACACGCGCGCGTCGGTGAGGGCCGTCACGCTGTGCTGGCTGCGTTCGCCGAAAGGGCGGCCGATGAAATCGGACGGGTAGACGACGCCGACGATCTGTTCGCGCCCGTCGCTTGTCGAGGTGGAGAGTTTCAGCACGCCGTCGATCACATTGGCGACCAGAAGCGCGTCCTCGCCTTCCCAGAGCAGAGTCTGGCCGCGCGTGACCGACTGGACCCGGCCGAGGTTGGCAAGCAGTTCGCGCTCCTCGGGCGTGAGGACATGGCAGATCGCCCGGTCGCGAACGACACAGTCGCTGCACTGGCTGGCGCCCGGCGAGCGGGACGGGAGGGCGGCCTGTCGGGCGATCAGCTGGTGCATGCGAGTCCTCGCGGGAAACAACTGTCCATCAGACTGGACAATCGGCAGCCGGATGTAAACGGCGGACCTGCCATGCAGGGGCGTGCGGCTCAGGCGCGCGTGCCCAGCACCTGCCACCAGGCGCGTGCGCCTCTCGCCTGGAGGCGGGCGAGATGGGCGACGGCGAGGCGCGCGGGGTCGAGGTGTTGCGGGTCGAAGGGGCGGGCGTGGGCGGCATCGGCCCTGTACCAGGGCTCGAACAGTCGGCCGGCGCGAACGATCGCCCAGGCGCGCGTGAGGTGGCTTCCGAAACGATCCGGCTCGAGCGAGGGGAACAGCCGCTCGGCGTCGCCCGGCGAGGCCGCCGGCAGCCGCGGCACGAGGCCGGTCTGGCGCGAAACGCTGTCGAGGACGGCCTCCCAGGGGCCGAGCGTGGCGGGGGCAGGGCCTGTCCAGTCATCGGAGAGGCCGTGGCCGGGCGGGTCGATGGCGGCGCCGGTGCCAAGCGCCGCGCTTTCGCCCGGGGCGGCGACCAGCGCTGTCTCACCCGGCGCGCCGCGCCAGTGGAGGAGGCCCTCGAACAGATCGGTGCGGACAGCGGCGAAGCCACGCCGGGCGCTTTCGGCGACCGGTGGGGCCGCCCCGCCGGGATCGGCCGACAGGAAGTCGAGGCTGAGCGCCTGCTGCTCGGCCGGCGTCGAGACCTTGTGCGCCGACCAGCCGGCCGGCATCGGCCCCAGGCGGTCGATGTGGGCCTGCAACGGGTCGCCATCATAGGCGGTGATGAGGACCGGCGGCATCGTCGCCTCGGGCGGCGGCACGTCGCGCGGGGCGGCCAGCACCGCGCCATAGCCGATGCGATAGGCGTCGCCTGCATCCAGCATCTCGCGAACCGCCTGGTCCACCCGGGCGACATCGTCATGCGCGCCGGGCAGGCGGTGGGCGGGATCGACCGCGAACCAGGGGAAGAACCAGCTCTGCTCCAGCATCCGGTTCCACAGCCAGGTCAGATGCTCGCCATAGGGCATGGGCAGGAGCGGCGGCAGGTAGCGGCCGGCGAACAGGGCGCGTTCGGCCTCGGTCCAGATGGCATAGCCGCCGATCGCGACCCTCAGCAGGCGGCCGGGGTGGCGGCGGAGCAGGTTCATGAGGATGATCCCGCCCGAGTGAAAGCCCCAGGCCGCGACCGGGGCCGCCAGGCCCAGCGCGTCGAGCAGGCGGACGAGGGCGTCGCCGAAATCGTCGATGGTGGCATCCGGCCGGTGAAGCGGGTCTGACTGGCCGAAGCCCGGCGTGTCGGGCGCGATGCAGGTGAAGCGCCGGCCCCATTCCTGCATCAGGGGCACATATTCGGCCGAGGAGCGCGGGCTCTGGTGCACCATGAGAAGCGGCGGTCCCGAGCCGGCGCGGCGATAGTGCACGAAACGGCCATCGACCTCGACGAAATGGCGGGTGATGCGCATGGCGCTTATAGCCCCAGAACGCCGGGGTTCATCCGGCCTTGCGGATCGAGGCTGGCCTTGAGCGCGCGCAGCAGGGTAAGCGCCGCCGGATCGAGCCGCCCGGCAAGCGGATAGGCGCGTCCCAGCTGGAAATGGCCGGCCCCGAACCGGCCGAACAGCTCGATCAGCTCGGCCCGCAACCGCTCGACAAGCGCTCGGGCCGGCGGGTTGGCGGCTGCTTCGGTGAGGCGGGCGAGGTGGGCCGGCTCGACCGACTGGCGGTGGATCGCCTGCCAGCTGTCCGGCCAGTAATAGACCGGCTCGATGAGGACAGCAGCCGGCCCGAGCGCGAGGAAGAGCGCGCCGGTCGTCACGCCGAGGTCGGCCATGGCCTGGGCGTGGCGGGCATGCAGCGCCTCGATCGCGGCATAGGCTGATTGCGCGGCGCTGGCGCGCAGGATCCCGTGCACGGGCACCCAGCGTTCGCCAGACGGGCCGAGCATGGAGTTGACGGGCGGGAAGGGGTTGGCGCGCAGCACCTTGGGGATGCTGTTCTCGACTTCGGTGCCGCCAGCCGCGCGGCAGATGGCGCGCACGGCGTCCGCATCCGCCTCAGCGGCAGCCGCGCTCCGCCCCTCGCAGATGGCGTGCAGCGAGAAGCTGCCCTCTTCCAGGAAATTGCGGCCGGCGGCTGCCACGCGCGCACCTTCGGCCAGCCCCTTCCAGAAGCCGCCCTGCGCCTTCATCGTGCCAATGAGGGCCTTGGCGTCCGCCGCGAGGCTGTCGCGCTTCATGCGCTGCGCCTGGAGGAAGGGGTCGAAGCCGAAGACCTCGCTGGCGGTACCGGCACGGCCGAGGTCGGCCAATGCCTTCAGGAAGCCCTCGGCACGAGCGAAGCTGAAGCTCGCATAGGCGAGCGCCTCGGCCTCGGGAACCAGGGGCAGGGTGATCCGCGCCTTGATGCCCAATGCGCCGCAATCGGCGGCGAACAGCCCGGTCAGGTCCGGGCCGATCCCGCGGATCGGGAAGCGGTTGGTGGAAAGAATGCGGCCGTCGGCGAGCACCACGTCGAAGCCGAGCGCCGAGCCGGCGATTGGCCCGCCGCGCGCGCCCCAGAAGACGCCATTCTGGCTCATGCCGCCGCCGACGGTGGCGCGAATGCCCGACAGCGTGCCCCAGGCCGGCACGCGAAGGCCGAGCGGCTTCAGCGCGGCATGAAGGCTCGCCCAGGTGCAGCCCGCCTCGACGGTGACGCGCCTGTCCTCGGGATCGATCGAGACGATGCGGTCGAGCCGGGCGAGATCGACCGCGAGATGGCCGGGCGCGCCGGCGACATAGCCCGATGTGTAGCTCATGCCGCCGCCGCGCGGCACGAGAGAATGGCCGAGGCCGGTGGCGGCCGCCACGCCCGCGGCAAGCGCCTCGACGCTGTCGGGCCGGAAGACGGCAACCGGAAGCGGGCCTTCGGTGAAGACATCCTGGCCGGCGAGGCGGAGGCTCTCCGCATCCACGGCGAGGGCCGCGCCAAGCGCGCTGCGAAGCGCCTCGAGACCGTCAGAGCTTTTCGCGCGCGTTGCCACGGTTCCCCGCCTCCTTCCCGGCTTCGGCAAGTTGTCCGGACAACAGGCTACAGCGCTGGCGCGCGCTGGCAAGGGGCAGCTGGGCCGGACGGGCGGATTTCGGCGAGGCGCAGGTGGTGGCGGGGGCGGGACTTGAACCCGCGGCCTCAGGGTTATGAAAACCAGAAACCCGCGTTCCAGCCGATTTCGATGATGTGCTGTTCGTTTCACATGCCATTGTGATTGCTTGCAATCTTCTCGTTCTTGCGTATCGTTCCGTTTCACGGCGCAACGCCTGAACTCGCCAGGTTTGTTGCCCCAGTGTTGCCCCAGAGGCTTGTTGCCCCGGCGGAACGGAAGGATGGATGGCCGAGAAAGTCGAACTGACGGACCGCAGGATCCTGGCTCTGCGGCCTGCGCGGCCGGGGCAGCGGTACGAGGTGGCCGACACGCATGTGATCGGCCTCAGGCTTCGCGTCGGCGATGCCGCGACGGCGCGCGGCAAGGCGCGGCAGCTAACCTGGACCCTGATTGCCCGCTGGCCCGGCACGCGCAATCCGGGGCGCCGCGCACTGGGCACCTATCCCGACCTCAGCCTGGCCGAAGCCCGCACGCTCGCGCGCGACTGGAAGGCGAAGATCGCGGCCGGCATCGATCCCGCGCAGGAGGCCAAGGCCTGCCGGACTGAAGTCGCCCGAGCGGATACGCGGTTCGCCGTCGTCGCGAACGCGTTTCTGCAAAGGCATGTCGATCGCGCCAAGCTCCGCACGGCATCCGAGATCAAATCCATGATCGATGCGATCCGGCCGCATTTCGGGCAGATGCAAATGGCCGACATCCGCCGACGCGACCTGATGGCGCTGCTTGACAGGATTGAGGACACGCGCGGGCCCAGGGCAGCCGACAAGACGCTTGGCGTTCTTTCGCGCATGTTCAACTGGTGGGCGGCCCGCGACGATGAGTTTGCCTCCCCGATCGTGCGCGGGATGCGACGGGTGAGCGCGACCGAGCGGGCGCGATCGCGGATCCTGGGTGACGACGAGTTGCGGGCCTTCTGGAAGGCGACGGGCGAGGGCCGCACGTTCGGGGCCTTCTGCCGGCTGCTGCTGCTCACCGGGCAGCGCCGCGCCAAGGTGGCGGCGATGCGCTGGCAGGACATCGACGAGGCCGGCACCTGGTCGATCCCGGCCGAGCCGCGCGAGAAGATCAACGCCGGCCGGCTCGGGCTACCTCCGCTCGCGCGCGAGGTGCTTGCCGGGGTGCCGCGCATCGCCGGCAATCCGCACGTGTTCGCGGGGCGGACGCGGGGCGCCTCGATCTCGGGGTTCAGCAAGTCGAAGCGGCGGCTCGACGCGGCGATGGCCGAGGCGTTGGGCGAGCCGGTCGCGACCTGGGTGCTGCACGACCTGCGGCGTACCGCGCGCTCGCTGATGGCGCGCGCGGGCGTCCGGCCGGACATCGCCGAGCGGGCGCTGGGGCACAGGATCGCGGGGGTCGAGGGCATCTACGACCGGCACAGCTACGCGGCGGAGAAGGCCGATGCGCTCGCCCGGCTGGCAGCGCTGCTTGAGGCTATCGTCAGGCCGCCCGCCGGCAATGGGGTGCCGATGGAGCGGGGCCATCGGTGATCGTCGAACTCCCTTCCGATGGACTGGCCGCGGCCCATGTCCTCGTCGGGTGGCTGGCCTATCCGTCATCGCCGAAGCGCGATAAGGTGCCCCAATGGCTTGCGGCCTGACTCGCATCGAGTGGAAGGGAGCGGGCCAGGATCGAGGACAGCCTTTGCATCGTGATCGATCGATTGCGCGAGCGTTGGGTGATCGGCGATGCTGTGTACGATGCACTTAATCGCAGTTGGCTGGCCAGACACGGGGCTGCAACGAGCCTTCCGGATCTGGTGGCCTCGATGGGATACTCCGTGACGCCCGCCAATGCGCCGCGTCCTTCTGGACCCTCCATTAGCCTTACCTTCATTATCAATCCTGAGGGGCAGCGTGCAATGGTACGGGCGTTGTCGCACGCCAGAGGGCGCAAGATTGACCCCGGCGATGAGCCGCGCGAGTGGCAGCGGCTGTGGCGCGCTGGCCGCCCTGCCTTTCACCTGGCGGCCGCGACGGTGCGGGATCTGGGATTGGGACTCAGACTGGAGCGGAGAGGCTTGGCTTCGGTCACGCACCAGACGGACTGGGTGGAGAGAGCCTTGGAACTTGCTGCAATTCGCAGGCGCGAAGTCATTGAGGCCGGACTTGCCGACGACCATGAGCTGGCAGATTTTCGCTTTCCTGCGGGCGGTTTCTCATAACAGCGAAGAAACTGAAACCGCGCTAGATGACCTGCCACCACTATAAGGCGAGGTGGCAATGGCTGAAATTTTCGATCGACTTCTGCTCAAGCCCGAAGTGGCCGAGCGGGCGCGACTGAGTCTTCCGACGATCTGGCGTGAGCAGCGCGCCGGCCGTTTCCCGCGGTTCGAGCGGCTGAGTGCTGGCCGCGTCGGCCTGCGCGAAAGCCGGCTGGCCGAATGGATCGCGGGCAGGCGCGACTGGTCGGAGGCGAGGTGATGTCAGCCCGCGCTCATCCTGCCGACCAGCCTTTGATCACACCCGCGACCGGGCTGCTGTTTGAGACGCGCGACCGCAACGGATGCCTGTGGCGGCTCGAGGTTGCCCATCACGAGGGGCGAACCTTCGCCAACTGGCGTCGGTGGTGGCGCGATGCCGACGGCATGCTGAAGCCGACGCGCCAGGGCGTCACCTTCCCACCCGGGCAGTTGCTGGAGCTTCTGGCGGCGCTGGAGGCGTGGCGCGACGGCAAGGCGCCGACCGGGCGGCAAGTCGGTTCCTGAGCCCGTCGTTCAGAGGGGGAGCGGTGCGCTGGTGCCGCTCCCCCTCTTCTTCGACCCACTGTCTTGAAACTTGCGGAAAGGGGGGCGCTTTGATGGCGGCTCCGGAGGTCAGCCGGGCGCCTTACACTTCGCGACGCGCCGGAGCCGGCGAAGCTGGCACGGTTCATGCACCTAAAAGCCTAGTTACTAGGGTGTACGCTGAACGGTCCGCTGTTGCTGGTCGGGCGAATGGGGAGAGCGCAAAGCCGGGGCGCTGGGGTGGTGCGCGCAACCGGCGAGACCGAGTGACGCTGACACTGTCGCTACGGCAGGCGCGCGGCGTGGCGGCGGCTGTCTGGCACGCGGAGCGCATCGGTCTGCCCATGAACCGGCTGGTGACCGTGCATTGGGGCGCGCTCGGTCTGAGCGATTCCGATGCCGGGGCGGCGACGGGGCGGCTGCTGAAGTTGATGCGCGACGCACTGGCGGACAGGGGTCTGCCCTTCGCCCATGCCTGGGTGCGCGAGAATGACGGGGGCGATGGCTCGAAGGGCTCGCATGTCCACATCCTCGCTCATGTACCACCGGCGGCACGGCGCGGATTCCTGAGGCGGCTTCGGGCCTGGGCGCGCCTGGCGGCCGGCGGGCGATACAATCGGCGGAGCGGACACATCGAGGGGTCGCCTTATGCGGCGGGTGCGGTGCTGACGCGGCGCATCGGCGGCAGGCTGGCGGTCGAGCCGGGCGTGCGCCGCGCCAACCTCGCGAAGGTGCTGGCCTATGTGCTCAAGGGTGTCGACGAACAGGCGGCCGACATCCTGGGGCTTGAGCAACGGGCGCCGGGCGGCTGCGTCATCGGCAAGCGGTGCGGCTGGAGCGAGAATGTCGGGGCAAGGGCAAGGCAAGGCGGCGAGCCTCGCGTGCGGGACCGGTGAGAGACTCGCAAGTCGCAGCGTGTGCCTACGCCAACAGGTGTCAGCTTGCTTGGCCGGTTCGGTCGCCTCACCGGCCGGAGGCGCTTTCCCGCCGACGCTCGCACCGGCGTTGCTGAAGGGGGTAGGCCAAAACTTGCGGCCACGAGCCCTAAACCGCCGCCCAGCCGATCTTCAACGCTAACCCCGATCTTGCTTGGGGCTTGCGTTGCTTGACCGGGTGGAATCCGCCGCCGGCGGCATTGCGGCACTGGCGAGGGCGGGCCCGTTCATCCCTCGCCAGATCCGAGGCGACGCGTCTCGCTAGCTCCAGCACCTGTCTGGGGTCTGCAAGATTGCAGCCGGACACGGCCCCTTCCCGATACGGCATCTGGGCGCCCGCCGGACGCGGATGGGCCGCGATCCGGCTGGAGGATCCATGCCATGCTCCACGTCTCCCGCATCGAAGCCGCCGGCGCCGCACCGATCGCCTTTCCGCTTCCTGCTGCGCCACGGAGCCGGCATGCCCGACGCCGACAGGTCGAGCGTTCCATCCCCGACATCGTGGTTGAAGGCCTCCTCGCCTTCGGTTCGGCCATGCGCACTCGCGACGGACGGGCGTGGCGACGGGTCTTCGGGCGGCGAGGCTGGGCGCGCTTCTGCACCTGGCTCGGCCCGGCGGCGCGCCATTTCGACCGCTATCGCCGCGTCTACCTGATCACCTCGTCGGACGACGATGTGATCACCGTCGCGTGGGACTGGCGTTGAGCAACCGCCCGGGATCAGGCAGGAAGGAGCCCGACATGAGCGAGAGAACCCTTCTCGTCACGGCCGGCAGCACGCCCCAGGTGATCACCGAGACCATTTGGGCGCTCGCCATGCACAATCCGCCCTGGATGCCCGATCGGATCGTCCTGGCCGCCACCGCGGCCGGTGCTCGCCTCTACCAAGAGGGCAAGCCCGACAGGGGTCTTGCGCCGCTTCTCGGCGAGGAGGGAAGGCTTGCTGCCCTTTTCGCGGCCCTTGCGCCCGGCCGGCCCATGCCGGAAGTTGAGCTTCTCCTGCCGAGCGACGGCAGCACGCCCGTCGCCGATCTCAGGACAGCCCGCGAGGTGGAGCTGTTCGCGGAGGCCCTGCTCGAACGGGTCGCGCAGTTGACCGAGGGGGAGACGGGCGAACTCCACCTCTCGCTTGCCGGCGGGCGCAAGACGATGAGCTTTCTTGCCGGCCAGGTGCTCACGCTCGTCGGTCGCCGCCAGGATCGCCTTTCGCACGTGCTGGTCGAGCCGGCCGAATTCGAGTCCCGACCGGACTTCTGGTGGCCGGGGGACGGTTCGCCCGGATCCGGTGGCGCAAGGGTCCTCCTGCACGAGGTGCCCTATGTCCGCGCCCGCGCCTGGGTCGATGTCGCGACCGTCCTGCGCGGACCGGGGGGCGAGCGCTTTCGTTCGGCGGTCGCACGCGCGAACCTCGGCCTTGGCGAACCCGATCTGTGCCTCGACCTCGGCAGAAGCATCCTCCAGGCCGGTGACGTCCCGGTTGAGCTTGCGCCGCAGGAGGCGGGCCTGCTGGCCCTCATTTTCGTGGCGGCCCTGCGCGGAGCCGAGCTTTCAGCCCAGAAGGGCTGGGACAGGGATGCCCCCAGCCGTCTGGCCCCGGCCCTCGATGGCGACCGGCCGGCCGGCACGGCGCTCTGGGCATGGCTGACGGCAGCCGCCCAGCTCAAGAAGATGTACGAGGACGAGGCGGTCGTCTCCTTCGACCGCTTCGACCGCGCAATCGGCACGCTGGTCTCAACCGTCGATCACGCCACCCAGAACAACCCGCCGCTTGCCCGCATGCGCGCCAAGCTCCGTGAGGCCCTGTCGCCAGCGCTTGCCAATCGCATCCTGCTGCCGCGCGGCCTCAGCACGGCCATGCCGCCCGAGCGGCTCGAGGTCCTGGTGCCGACCGAGCTTGCAGACCATCCGGATCGCCCGCCCGAGGTCCGCCTCGCTGGGGCCTAGGCGGGCGCGCCCCGCCCCGGCCTGAGCCGCAATTCTGCGGCTCGCCCATGACCCGGCGGCCGAGGGCATGGTCGGCGCATGGCACGCGCCTTTCTCTCCGCCTCTCCGGCCGCCAGGGCAATTGCGCGCCCGGTTGCGATTGCCGCGCCTGGCCGGGCGCTGGGTGTGGTCTTCCCGTTCCAGATGCCACCCGCACGCGCTAGCGCGGCCCACCGTTCGCATGCCCCGAGCTGGCCCGAAGGCGTCGCGAGATCTGCAAAATTGCCGTCCGCCCCAGCCAGGGGTCGATGGCCTACCTCTCGATCCGAAGCCGCGGCACCGGGCCGCCGGCCACGGACAGGGAGCATGCCATGACCGCCGACATCCTCACCCTTGCGTCCGGCGCCACCGGCGAGCGCATCGCCCTGTCGCCTGCCGAGGCCGAACTGCTGGCCCGGGCGGAGACGGCCCGCTTCCGCGCCGTCGAGCGCGGCGCGCCGATGCTGGCGTCGCTGAAGGCGCGCATCGACCGCCTCGACTCGGCGATCGCCGACCGGGCCGAGACCGTCCGCCGCCTGCGCACCTACGCCAGCTCGACCGGTCTCGATGGCTGGGCTCCGCCGATCCCCGGCTGGATCTTCTGGCCGGTGATGCTGGTCATGCTGCTGCTCGAGATCCCGGTGAACGCCGCCGCGCTTGACCTGCTGCGCCTGCCGGTTCTCGAGAGCTACATGCTTGCCGGATTCTTCGCGATTGCCAGCCTGCTGGGTGCGAAATCGACGGCGCGTGCGATCCGGCAGTGGCGCGCGGAGGATCATGGCCGCCGTGACCTCATCGTCGCCATCGCGGTCAACGCTGTCCTTCTGGTCGGGCTGGCGCTGATGGCCCGCCTGCGCGCCGAGGCCAGCGGGGAGGGGGCGGCGACGCTCGCCTTCCTTGCCCTGCAGCTGCTCTTCTACGCCGTCGCCTTCGTGCTGGCCTGGCTCAATACCTGCCCGGACGCCGAGGCCGAGCAGGAGATGAAGCGCCTGCGCCACGCCGAACGCGCGCTCGGCCGGGCCGCCCGGGCGCGCACCCGGCTCGTCGCCCGGCACAATGCCGGCCTGCAGCGGCTGGAGGCGCGGCTGGGCACCATCGAGCAGGATTGCGCCCGGCGCATCCACCGGCTGCGGGCGCGGGCCGCGCGTGGGGGCATCGCCGTCGCGCAGCTCCAGCCCATCGACCCGTCGACCTTCCAGCGCCTCGGACTGGGTCAACCCATCCGGCCCGAGCCGATCGTCCTCAACGCTGCCAGCGCCAACTGAGGGAGGGCAACACCATGCCGACACCTGCCCATCACCGCCTGCCCGTCCTCGGCCTGCCGCTCATTGCAGCCATGCTGGCCCTTGCGCCCGTCGCACCCGCGCAGGCGGAGATCGCCGGCCTTGCGAGCCTCATCCGCCCGAAGGCGCCGCCGTCGGTCACCATCATCCTGGTCGATTCATCGGCGTCGGTCTCGCCGGCGGACCGCGCGCTTCACCGTGCCTCGGTGCGGTCGATCGCGGCCGCGCTGAAGCCGGGGGACCGGGTGCTGGTCGCGAGCGCCGGCGATCCGGGCCGGGCCGAGTTCCGCACCGCGCTCGATCTGGTCGTGCCGCGCCACGCCGCACGCCTCGACCAGCGTGACGCGATCGAGCGCAGCCGGGATCGGCTGATCCGCGCCGCCTACGCGGAGCTGGCGCGCAAGCCGGACGGCCGGCAGACCCGCCTTGTCGAGGCGATCGCCGCGTCGGCCCCGGCCTTCGGCGCGCGGCCGGCGCC